>NHFY01000005.1 GCA_002170165.1 Flavobacteriales bacterium TMED123 | reverse complement strand
TTTCTATTAAAAGAAAAGATTTTTTAGGTATACTTGGCGTTGGGGTTTTAGTTACTTTTCATTGGTTGTGTTTTTTTCAGTCAATAAAGGTTTCAAATGTGTCGGTTGCAGTCGTTTGTTTAGCAACTTCATCATTGTTTGCAGCAATTTTAGAGCCTATTTTTTTTAAAAGAAAACTGTTAAAATATGAGGTTATTATGAGCCTTATTGTTATTGGTGCCTTAATATATATATTAGGTGCTGACTCAAAACATGTTTCTGGATATATTTTTGGCTTAACAGCTGCGTTCTTAGGAACGCTATTTACAATATTTAATGCACAGTATATTGAAAGAATTAATGCAGCAAAGATTACTATGATTGAGATGTTAACAGGTGTTTTGATGATTAGCTGTTTGTTTTTATGTAATCAAGATTATTCTATGTTTATTTCTTTTATCTCAATTTCAGACTTCTGTTATTTACTTATTTTAGGAACTCTCTGCACAGCATGCGTATTTGTTTGGATGACAGAGATTATGAAGCATATTACGCCATATTCTCTTATAATGGCTATAAATCTTGAGCCTATTTATAGCATTCTATTAGCCCTCTTAATCTTTGGTGATACTGAGAAGATGAGTTCTTCTTTTTATATTGGTGGTAGCATAATTATAACTGTTGTTTTTTTAGAGGGCTATCTTAAAAACAAACAATAGACTCTTGCTAAAATCGTTTTGATTATTAATTTTGCAGCTCTTTATCAAAATATTTAAAATGAAAAATATAATATTATTATCTCTGTTTTTTTACTTTTCTATTAATTCAAATGCACAAAGCCTATCTGAGTTATTAGGAAAATCAAAAGGCGGATATAAAATAAGTGGAGAGATAAAAAATATGCAAGACACTAATGTAATTTTGGCTTATTACTTTGGTGGAAAGCAGTATGCAAGCGACACTACCAATATAATAAATGGGAAATTCACTTTTAGTGGTGAAAAGGCACTTGATGGTGGTATTTATTTACTGGTGCTTCCAGATGGTAAATATTTTGAATTGATAATTTCAGAACAACATTTCTCTTTTGTAACCGATAAAAATAATTTGGTGTCATCTATGAAGTTTCAAAATTCAAAAGAAAATACTGCTTTTTATGAGTATTTGAATTATATAACTGAGAAACAAAAACAGGTAGGTCCTTTAAAAGATAAACAGGTAAATGCAAAATCAGATAATGAAAAAGAAAAGTTGCAATCTGAGATCAGTAAGCTTGATGATGCTGTTAGTGTTTATAGAAATAATTTTTATAAAAAATATCCTGATGTCTTTTTCAGTAAAATTATTCGCGCTACAACGGATATAGTTATTCCAGAAACTCCACTAGACGATACAGGAAAACCAAAAGAGAATTTTCAATTTTACTATTACAAAAAGTACTTCTGGGATAATATGGATTTTTCTGATTCTAGAATGTTGAGAACGCCGATCTTTTTTAATAAAATGGATCAGTATCTAGAAAAACTTACGCCAAAACATCCAGATTCAATTATTGTTTCTGCAGATTTTTTGGTTCAACAATCAAGAGTTAATAAAAAGATATTTCAATATGTAGTATCTTATATTACCTCAACTTATGAGCGTTCGAAAATTATGGGAATGGATGCAGTCTTTGTGCATATGGTTGAGAAATATTATATGAATGGAGAATGCGATTGGGTAAAAGAAAAGCAATTGGAAAAAATTATTGAAAGAGCCAATAGGATAAGTCCAAATATGATTGGGAAAAAACCACCTAATTTGGTGTTTAAAGATACTTTAGATCGTTACCATTCTTTATATCATTTGGCTGCTGATTATACCCTACTTTTATTTTACGATCCTGATTGTGGGCATTGCAATAAAGTAACACCTAAAGTAAAAGCAGTTTGTGATTCTTTATCTGTAAGTGGTATAGACATTAAAGTTTTTGCAGTAACCACTGAGTTTGATTTAGAGAAATGGAAAGAATTTATCCATAAACACAATACAGGAAATTGGATAAATGTTGGCGATATTCAGTTTGATGATGAAGGAAACCCTGTTGCTACATCAAATTGGCGTGAGCAATATGATATTCATTCTACTCCTGTTATTTATCTTTTAGATGAAGAAAAAAAGATTATTGCGAAAAGAATAAGCGAAAAGCAGATTGTTAAGATTATTGAAAGAGAAGAAACTAAATAGTGATTGATTTATTTTTCTACTACTAAATCATTTCCTGAATTCAGATAGCTAGTTAAATATTGGGCTATTTTTTTACCTTTTGATTTCTCAATAATGAAGCTTAGTTTTTTATTACAATCTTTCTGAAAGTAGCTGATTTGATGCCCACTAGTACATATTGCATTTTCCGCTTTTATTTTCAGTTTGTTTCTGACGCATTTAATAGTAGTATTTGAGGTTAGCCAATCTGCATCTAGTTTAGCAGTACAATTTTCAGCTGCATTATCTAATTTTATTGCAAACTTAGAGGCTTCATCTTTGTTTAAATCAACCTCCCAAGCACAAGATCGAGTAGTTGATTCAGTAAGATTATTTGCATTTATCAGTAGTTTTTCAGCATCTATATCGTTAACAATCGTAAAAGTAATTTGCTTTTTGATTTTATCATTAGTTGTAAAATCTACAATTTCTTTTCTAATAATATCTTGTGCAAAGCAATTCTGAACAATTAATAAAAAGGTGGAAAGTTTAAGCATTTTCATAATAAGATGAATTGGTTATTATGTTTTTTTACGCAACTCTTCTTTTATGGTTGCAGTAGGTTTTTAGCGGACAAGATGTAAAAAGCCAAAATCATGATGTTTCCAACCTTCAAAATCCTGAAAATACACCTCATAAACATAGCTTCCAATTGGCAATTCTTTAGATGATTTTCTATGTGTTCCATCCCAGCCTTTTTTTCCGAGATTATCACATACCATATTTTTTATGTTTTTTGTAAAAAAAACCACCTCTCCCCTCATATCATATATTTTAAAATCAAAAGTATTTTCACGAATAGCATTATAATACAAACAAAGCTTGTCATTCATGCCATCCCAATCTGGTGTGAAACTAGAAGGTATATATATGTAATACTCATCATTTACCCACAGTTGTCTAAATGTAGTATCAGTACAGCCATTAGCATGAGTAGTAACTAAAGTAATCTGATAAACTCCAACAATAGAATCAAAAGTATGTACAGGGTTTTGTGAGTTATCAAAAGCAGTATTATCTCCAAAGTTCCAACTCCAGGCGGTTGCATTTAGTGTTTTATCTTGAAATTTAGCTGTAGGATAAATTACAGAAAGTGTATCTGCTTCAACTGTAAATTGTGCAGTAGGCGCTTGTAAAATACTTACAATAGCACTTCCGCTAGTAGTACCTACTCCCACTGCATCAGATACTGAACTTACCGTATAAACTCCAGCTGCTGTAGTTTGTATAGTGTAAGGATTTACAGAAGTAGAAATAGTTGACTGATCTACATTATCAATAGTATAAACGACATTCCAAGGAGCGGTTCCTGTAAAACTAATTTCTATATCAATAGTACCAGCATTATCACATAAATTCCCACCGCCATAAATAAATGCAGAACTTTGGGCTAAAGCGGAAAAATTGAAAAATAAAAATGCAATTAGAATATTTCTTTTCATATTCAGCAAACTTAAGTAATTAATATTTCAGTAAAGCCATATTCATCAGAAAATTCTAGATTATAAGTTTTTAATAAAGAATGAATTTCTTTTTTAAGCGTTCCCTTTCCTATTCCATGAACTAAGTTTAATCTTGGGATTCCTTCCTTTTTTGCATAAGCAATACAGTCTTCACATCTATTGAGTTGAATTTGAATGATTTCAAAATTTTCTAAATGCTTGAAATGTTCTATCAAATTCTCAATATGTAAATCCGCCTTAAATACTAATTGGTAAATTTTATCTTTTGCAAATTGTTTGAATTTCTTCTTTGAATACTCTATACCCTTTACCATCTGATCTTTTGATTTTACAAAATCACCATAAGCATCCTCTTTATGTGTTAAGGATGGATAAGCTATAATTTCATTGAGTCCCACTACTTGTTCAAAACCTCTACTGTTGATTACTTTAGCTTTTGCATCACCAATAAAAATTAAAATAGTTCCTTGATCGTTCTCATTAATAAAAAGGACTCTGTCTCCTGTTTTAAAATTGTGTTTCATCAGAAAAATAGCGGGTGTATAAAAACTTCTCCATTGGAGTATCCTAGAGTAGGCATAGGGAATTTTACAAATCCAAAAGTATGCAAAACTGAATTCACAAATTTTGATTTGGTTTGCACTCTGTTTAAGTCAATGTCAAATGCTAAAAAATATTCCCTCTGTCTTTCAGGATCACCTTCTTCTTGATATGGAGTTCTCATGCCATATCCACTATAGCCAAAAGAAAGCGCAAGCCATTGTGGAAAATTATTTTCTAATTGTAATAAAGATTTGATATTGAAAGAAGCCCAATACTTTTGCCCATTATAGTCTTTCAGAATATTTTGTAAAAGATTTTTTCCTAATTGCTCAGTATTTTTGTTTGCCCAAAAAGATTTAGCATAACTATATTTTAATTGGATCTTCTGTTCATTCCAATAAAGTTCTTGAGAGATACAAAGAGCTGAACCTAATGTATTGGCCAATAGATCTCCAGATGAAGCTCCCCACTCTGTCGAAAAACCATCAAGTATTTCTACTGCTGTAAGAAAAAAACTACCAGAAAGCCCACCGTACCAAATTGCCTGTTCTTCATTCATTCCTGCCCATCTATACGCTTCTATTCCAGCTACTCCCAAATAATAGGAAGATGTCATATGCCCCACTTTATCCATTTGTAACCATTCTCTATTATCATTAATAAAATGAAAGTTGCTTCTAGGATAATCTTTATACCAAAGGGAGTTGAGCGTTATTAATGTTGCGGTATAAGAAACACTTTTTGAGATTAATAATATTTTTTTGCGTTTATTCTTAATATCATTTTCTTCTAGTTCTTGGCTGAAAATTTGACTACTGAAAAAAAGGAATAATATCAATAATAGATGCCTCATTTCAAGATTGTAGCTTTGGCTTTAGCTAGTATATCAAAGGCCTTTTCTTGTGTTGGCGCTTCTGCATATGTTCTTAGTACAGGTTCAGTACCAGAAGGGCGAATCATCAGCCAACTGTCAGCATCAAAGAAGAATTTAAAACCATCTATGGTTTCCACTCTTTCTACTTTGTAATTACCAAACTGACTAAACTTTCCGGCTTTACAATTTTTAATAATAGCTGCCTTACTGTCATTATCAATATGTAAATCAATGCGCTCAAAGGCAAATGTGCCCACAATATCATATACCTCCTGAATAAGATCAGTTATTGACTTACCATATTTAGCCATAAATTCAAATAAAATAAGGCCCATCCAAATACCATCTCGCTCAGGAATATGCCCTTTGGTTGCAATTCCACCGGATTCCTCTCCTCCAAGAAGTACATCTTCAGTAATCATTTTCCCAGCTATGTGCTTAAAACCGATTTGAACCGTTTCATGATCTAGTCCATAGTGTTTACACATGTACTCTACTTTTACTGAACACGAAAAAGCAGTTACTATTTTTCCTGTCATACCTTTATATTTTACCATATAATGAATAAGTAACAAGATGATATGATGAGAATCGATAAAGTTTCCTTTATCATCATAGAGGCCAATTCTATCGGCATCTCCATCTGTTGCTAGACCGCAATCCAAATAATTATTTTTCATCAAATCTGAGAACTCTTGCAAGTTTCTATGAATTGGCTCTGGAGCAGTACCTAAAAATCCTGGATTGTCATCACAATGCAAAAAAGTAGTTTCTGGCAGTAAACGCTTTACCGCATTCATTCCTGCGCCATACATGGCATCATAAGCAAATTTCATTCTTGAATTTTGAATTGCTGCTAAATCAAAATGAGCGTCAACATGCTTGCAGTACATATCTTCCAAATCTACATAAATTACTTTACCTTCTTTTACTAAACCCTCCATTGTAATAGCATCAATATCTACTGAATTTGAATCTGGAATTCTACTTTCTACTTCTGATATATCAGCAGGTAATAAAGGTCCTCCAAAATCACCTTTAAGTTTATAGCCGTTATAAGTTGGCGGATTGTGAGAAGCCGTAATCACTACTCCTAAGTTTGCTTTTTCATTAACTACACCTAGAGAAACCATAGGTGTAGAGACAAATCCTTTTGCGATTTTTACCAATACACCTTTAGTAGCTAAAACTTTTGCAGCAGTTTCTACAAACAACTCTCCAGCAAAACGGCAATCGTGCCCAATTACAACTGAAGATTTATCGTATTTTTCACTTAACCAATCTGCAACAGCAATACTAACTCTTGCTACATTATTGGTAGTATATTCCTTTGCAATAATGGCCCTCCATCCATCAGTTCCAAATTTTATTTTTGTCATTTTTCTTTATTTGTTTTAGCTCGCGAATTTAATCAATTAACGCATGATTTTTCGCTTATTTAATGCTCTTCTGTATTTTTTTGCATTTCTAATATGCTCCTTTGAAGTAGTTGCAAAATTATGGTATCCTGAAAAATCTTCTTTTGCGCACATAAAGAGATAATTATTATCGGATGCATTTAGCACTGCATCAATTGAATTGATAGAAGGTAAGCAAATAGGGCCAGGTGGCAATCCTTTATTGATATAAGTATTGTATGGTGAGTCAATTTTCAAATCTTTTTTTAGAACCCTTCTAATACTGAAATCGCCAATTGAAAAAATGATTGTAGGGTCCGATTGCAATTTCATACCTTTTTCTAATCTGTTCAAGTAGAGCCTTGCAATAATTGGTCGTTCCTCTTTTTTATAAGATTCACTTTCTACAATAGCGGCTAAAGTGATGGCTTCAGTTGTTGTTAGCTTTTTGTCTGCTGCCTTTTTTCTTCTTTCACTGTTCCAAAATACATTATACTCTTTTAACATTCTTTCGGCAAATTGCTTGGCTGATGTATTCCAATAAAACTCATAAGTATTTGGGATAAAAATAGAAGAGACATTTTCTTTAGTCAATCTATTTGTGTCTAGAAAAGTAGAATCATTTATTAGTTGGATAATAGAAATGGAATCAGTTTCCAATTGCATAGCAATTTTTCCAGCCAATTGCTGTTTGGTTCTTAAATTATGAAAACTTAAACTTAAAGGAACTTGCATGCCAGATCGCAACATATTTACCAATTCATTATTATTCATCTCTCTATTAATGAAATACCTACCTGCCTTTACATTGAATTTGTAATTTTTTCTTTCAGCTACCCACTCAAATGAGTTTTTGTCCATGAGCAAGCCTTCATCTAAAAGGATTCTTACCACATCAGAAAACACAGAATTGCTAGGAATAAAAACAAATTGTTCAGTTTTGTCATTTAGTTTGATGTTTGGCTGATAAACATAACTGTATAATCGGTGTGCTAATAGTACACCAAATAAGAGAATAATTCCAAGAAAAGAGATGATTACTTTTTTGGCAAATGAGGGTTTCTTGCGTTTAAATTTTCTTTTTCTTTTCAAATTATAGCTTTTGTAAAATCTGCTTTGCTTTATGATTGGGAGCAATTTCTAAAATTTTATTTAAATAATGCTTCATATCCGTCTTATTATTTTGTACTTGCGCTAACAAAATCATGTTTTCATAAGCTAGTAAATAATTTGGGTCCAATGCTATTGCTTTTTTCAAACTGCTATTTGCCTTTCCAAAATCTGCATTTAACATAGCAATGTATCCTAAATTCAAATGGATTTCTTTAATTGTAGGGTTTAATTTTAATGCATTATTAAATACCACAGACGCTTCCTCTTTTTTATCAGCATTTAGCAGAAAAGCACCATATTTTATTTTATAATCAATTTCAAAGGGCATAAGTTGTATTGCTAATTCAAAATATTTTTTTGCATCATTATTTAAGCCTTCAGTAGCAAAAACTTCCCCAATTCTGCTATAACCCATTGCTATATCATTTTTAGCATAATTATTTTTATTTATATGATTACTCATTACAAAATCTATTAGACTTTTATTGTCATTTTTTAAATAATAATACTGAATATAGGAGGTGTAATTATTTGATGAGAGTTGTAAAAACTTAAAAGCAGAATCCAGATAAAATGGTAGTGGTTCAAAGCTTTCATATCGTTTTAAATAGGCTTTTGCTTTGGATAATTGGGTAGGGTTATCATTATTAATTGCAAAAAGTCCTAAAAAAGCGCCTTTTTCAGCTTTCGCTTTTTGGTAGTGAACACCAATTTTATGATCGGTAATGCTTACATGAGGAATATCAGTTGAGGATGAAGCAGGCATATGGCAAGAAGCACAATCGTTTTGATTTTCCTCCTTTTTACAAACCGCATGGCATTGCATGCATTTATTGTCAAAATATGCTGCAGTGGTAGTCCGCACGCTTTTGTGCGGATTATGGCAAGAAATACAACTCATCTCCCCTTCTTTGAAGCAAGTGCTTTCTTTGAGTCTTTCTACATGAGAGGCCATAATAAAAGCATTATTTCCTTCATATTTTGGTATATACACATCCATCACTTCTTTGAGGTGCTGTCCGGGTTTGAAATCTGTAAAAGATTTGCCCTCAGCAAGTACAGCAGTACCTTGCAAATGACACCTTTGGCAAACGTCAAATTGTAAATCCAATGGCAGTTTTCCAGGATTCACAATGGAATAATCAATGTATTTGGAAGTATCTACCCAATTGCCAGATTGGATTTGTTTCAAATGCGCCTCCCCTGGCCCATGGCATCTTTCGCAATCAATACCACTAGGGATGGCGCTATATTTATGTATAGCACCTTCAATGTGCTCGGGATAAGCATTGTGGCAAGACATACACTCCATACCAATTTTTCTCGAAAAACGACTGTTGTTCCCATTTTCAAAACCTGGTGGTAAATCTGCTACTATTTCCTGAGTATAATAGGTGTAAGGCATTTGATGGATGTAACCGTTTTCTTCAAACAAATGTGAATTGGTATGATGCCCAGATCCAATAATGTAGTTGGCTTTTCTTTTTAAGGAATGAGTGGTGTCTTTTCCACTGAGTTGAAATTCGTGAAGCCATAAAGAATCTTTCTTCCAGAAAGGTTGATAAAACAAATTTTTGTTTTCATCATAAATAACGATAAGGTTTTCTGTAAGGGATGAATGCGCTTTAATGGCTGAGCGTAAGGATTGACCCATGCCGGTTTGCATAAAGGAATTATAAATTTCCAAATGGCATTGCTTGCAAGTTTCTTTTCCTATATAGGCTACCGTATCATGATGATTTAGATAGTTTTTATATTCCTTTACCTTAGCTCTTTGACAAGCAAATAAAGCACAGATACACAGAAAAAGAAAAAACCTCATATATTTAACACAAATTTAGTATTTCCTTTTTGCAAAAAACCCACTTTCAAAAATAAAGCCACAGTTGCTTTATTCTCGGGCATTATTTTGCTATGCAAGTGTACTAGTTGCAAATGCTTCCAAGCATAGTCTATAAGTTGCAATAGGGCCTGTTTGGCATAACCTTTTCTTCTGTAGGGCTTACTTACTACTATGCCTACTCCTGCACTTTTTTCTTGCAAATTATAGTCGTATAAATCTATACAGCCAATTGGGGTGCTTTTTAGATCTATTACAAACCTGTACTGCTCGGCTATGGTAATATCCTGTTTAGAATGGTAAATGTAGTTGGCAATTTCCGCTTGAGTAAATGGAGTTGTAGTACAACTCACTTTCCAGATTTCTCTATCATTCTCCAAGTCCAATAAAAAATCTAAATCTTTTTTTTCTAAGGATCTGAGTGATATTTCGGCTGTTTTTAGCATGCGAATTCTCCCATATAAACTACTTCTGCTGGACCACTCAACCAAATGTTTCTGTAAGTATTATTAAAAAGCTCAAAGCTTACTGATAAGTTACCACCACCAGTGGTTATTTCAATTAAATTATCTACCACCTCTCCAATTTGATCTAGCGCAATCGCAGTTGCCACTGTTCCTGTTCCGCAAGATAGGGTTTCGTTCTCTACTCCCCTTTCGTAAGTACGCATTTTTGGTGGATTGCCAAGCTGTACAAAATTGACATTTACACCTTCTTTCTTGTAAGTAGCCGAATGGCGTACTGCTGCCCCTTGCTTTTGCACATTAATAGCATCTATATTTTCCACAAATGAAATATAATGAGGAGAGCCAGTATCTAGCACAAAAGCATCTCCATCTCTATTTATTGCATTTACATCTTTCATCTGCAGAGCCACTTCATTATCTATTATTTTAGCTTGATGAATACCGTCAATAGCCATAAAACTACAGCTATTATCAAATATTTCTAGCAGTTGAGCAAAAGCAACTATGCATCTCCCTCCATTTCCACACATAGAGGACTGCTTACCATCTGCATTAAAATAAATCATTTCAAAATCAGATGTTGCATGATTTCTGAGTAAAATAAGTCCATCAGCACCTATACCCATTCTCCTTTCGCAAAGTGCAGCAATTAAACTGCTATCTTCTGTGTTAAACTCATTATATCTATCATCAATAATGATGAAGTCATTTCCAGTACCTTGGTATTTGTAAAATTCAATTATCATATTGTAAAAATAGGAAAATTGTACAAAGATTTCAGCTATTGTTTTTTAGTTTGTAAAACATTAAAAATCATATACCTATTTACCTAAGAAAAACTATTTTTGTGTCAAATTAAAAAAATCAAGAAAGAAAATGGCTGTATCTTATGAAAACCAATTGAACAAATGGATAAACAAAGAAAAGTTAGGAATAAATTTACTTAATTCAGTAGGTACTTTAATGTACGATAAAGGGATAGAACTGGTGCTTTTCAGGAATCAACTTTTAGAAATAGGTGTATCGGAATTGATGAACTTTTTTGCCTATGCCAATAATGTGGTGAAAAGAAAAGCAGATGTTGAAACGGCCGTAAAACTTGCTGATGAGATGTTGAAAATGGATTTAGCGCCATCAAAATTAGATATTGGTTTGCTTACAGCAGAATATTTGGAAAGTGGCGCAATTGACACAAACACATTTCTAAGTAATAAATTAAGCAATATTTTAGATGAAAGCAATGGCTTCAACCCTAAAGATGTCATCCTTTACGGATTTGGAAGAATTGGAAGATTAGCAGCTCGTGAGCTTATAAAGCAAGCAGGAAAAGGACAACAGTTAAGATTAAAAGCCATTATAGTTAGAAAATTAACAGATGCTCAAATTGTAAAAAGAGCCGACCTTTTAAGAACCGATTCTGTTCATGGTGCATTTAAAGGAGTTGTAGAAGTTAATTTAGCTAATCAGAGCATTGTTGTAAACGGACAAGTAATCCAATTTATTGATGGCGGAAATCCTGAGGATTTAGATTATACAGCTTATGGAATAAATGATGCCTTACTGATTGATAATACTGGTGCTTTTAAAGATAAGCAAGCGCTTTCTCGTCATTTGCAAGCTAAAGGCGTAAGTAAAGTGTTATTATCAGCTCCTGGTGCCGGAATTCCAAATATTGTTTATGGCATCAACTCTAAAGAATTAGATATTGAAAATAATGATATTTTTTCTGCAGCATCTTGTACAACTAATTGTATTGCACCAATATTACATGTAGTAGAAAAAAAGTATGGAGTCGTAAAAGGACATTTAGAAACTGTGCACTCTTACACTAACGATCAGAATCTTTTGGATAATATGCATAAAAAACCAAGAAGAGGACGATCAGCTGCAATCAATATGGTAATTACTTCTACTGGAGCTGGAAAGGCAGTAACCAAGGTTATCCCATCATTAGACGGAAAATTATCGGCCAATGCAGTACGCGTGCCTACTCCAAATGTTTCGCTAGCTATCCTAAAACTAACATTGAAAAAATCAACTTCAGTTGAGGATATCAATGCTACTATGCGGGAGGCTTCTTTAAATGGAAATCTGGTAAATCAAATTAATTATCAAGTTGATCCTGACTTGGTTTCTACTGATATTATTGGAGATTCTTGTTGTTCAGTTTTTGACAGTAATGCTACCCTTTGTACAGATGAAGGAAAAGATGTTGTACTTTATACTTGGTACGACAATGAATTTGGTTACACAAAACAAGTAATCCGTTTGGCAAAACAAATTGCTAAAGTGAGAAGATTAACCTATTATTAATCTTTTGTTTTGACTGATCACAGCATTGAAGTACATAATAGAAACTATATAAAGTATAAGTTTTTTAATTCTCTTTTTTTAGGAGCTGGAATTGGTTCCTTCATCAGCCAATATCAACCTATCAAAATAGCTGAGATTGCAATTTTAGGAATAGTATTTGCGCTTTTATCTATTCTTATCGCAAAACAGTATCATAAAATTATCTACAAGAAATACTTTTTTCAAATCTCTTTATTTGTAGAGTTGGTAATGGTATTTTGGATGTTGTTTTTTTTAATTTTTCCATTCTCTTACAAAATCGCACTGCTTATATATATAGCCAGAAGCATTACTTTTCTCTTTGGTGACTATTTACAAAGGTCAGAAACGCATCTATTTAAAAAGAAGAAGATATTTTCTTTTATTGATATCAATAGGCAAATGGGAAGTATAATTGGAATGATTTTTGCAGTTGTGTATTATTTTATTCTTGAAAATTATTTTCATATAACAGAAAACCAAGCATTGGTTTATTACATACATTTTATTCTCTTTGCAGTTGAACTTGTTATTATTTACTTTATAATTAAAAGTTTTAAAAAAGTAAAAAACTAATATTTTTTAATTTTGAAGTTTTGATTTGATTTTTTCCAAAATCAAATCGGGAGATAATGTTGGTTTCATTGACGATTTATCTACAAATGCCAAAACTACCTTTCCACTATTTAGCAATTTATTTTTGGTATTGTAAGTTTTGTATTCAAATGTAATTTTAGCAGTAGGAAGTGAATTGATACTTGTTTTAATTTTGAGCTCATCATCATAATGAGCAGCCTTTTTATAGTTGATTTCAAAATTTACAACAGGAAGTAAGTATCCTTCTTCTTCTAACTTTTTATAACTGATACCAAGTGAACGCAATAGCTCAACCCTTCCTACTTCATAGTATTGTGCATACACCCCATAATATACAAATCCCATTTGATCAGTTTCGCCATATCTTACCCTAATTTTTGTAGTTAAAGAATACATACTGCAATTATACATACAATAATTTTATTTCTTAACTTTGTAACCTATGAAGTTGAAAGTTTCAATTGTTTACATTACTTTTTTCATACTTACTTCTTGCACTATTCAGTACAATGTGGTTTCTTATTCTGAATCAAGTATGGATGTGGTGGCTGAAAAAGACAGCTCTGTTGCAGCCGTTATAGCGCCATATAAGACTGGTGTTGATTCTATAATGAATGAGGTTTTGTGTATTTCAGATTTAGAAATGACAAAAGGTAGGTCACAAAGCTTATTGGGTAATTTTGTTACTGATTTATGTTTGCAACAGTTTGCTGATAAAGCAGATGTTTGCATTATGAACAATGGAGGATTACGTGCATCTTTACCTAAAGGATCAATTACAAGAGGTAAAATTTATGAGCTAATGCCCTTTGAAAATGAACTGGTAGTGTTAGAATTAGATGAAAATGATTTTCTGGGATTGTTAGACTATCTTGTTTCAAGAGGTGGTGAGCCTTTTTCAGGTTTGTCCTTAATCATGAAGGGCAAAGATGAGTATTCTTCATACCAAATTCATAATGAAGTAAATTTTAAAATAGGAGATAAAGTGAGAGTTATTACTTCCGATTATTTGGCAAATGGTGGTGATAAGATGTATTTCTTTAAGGATAAAGAGCAAAAAAAAGCAGGAATTAAATTGAGAGATGCAATCATTAATTATTGTAATTCACATGATACCATTTCATCCAAATTGGATAATCGTATAAATATAGTTGAATGAAAAATAGAAGAGATTTTATTAAACAGGCAGGTTTAGGTGCGTTAGGTATAAGCTTAATGCCAAACAATTTATTTGCTGAAAATGATTTAATAAAACTCACTATTTTGCATACTAATGATATGCACAGTCATATAGAACCGTTTACAAGCGGCAGAAATAAAGGGCTTGGCGGAATAGCAGAAAGAGCTACACTCATTAAAAAAATTAGGGCAGAAAGTGAGCATGTTTTGCTTTTAGATGCTGGCGATATTTTTCAAGGAACACCTTATTTTAATATGTATGCTGGAGAGTTAGAATTCAAACTGATGAGTAAAATGAATTATGATGCAGCAACCATTGGTAACCATGATTTTGATAATGGATTGGATGGATTAAAGTCTCAATTGCCTTTTGCAAATTTTCCATTTTTATGTGCTAATTATGACTTCTCAGATAGTATTTTAAATGGGCAATTTAAGCCTTATAAAATCTTTAAAAAAGCAGGTATAAAAATCGGTGTCTTTGGCATAGGAATTCAGCTTGATGGTTTGGTACCTAAATCATTGTATGGCAATACAATATATCATAATCCAATTGCAAAAAGCAACTATTATGCCAGTCATTTAAAAAATGAATTGGGATGCGATTTGGTGATTTGCCTTTCGCATTTAGGCTTTAAATACAACAGTACAAAAATAGACGATATCAACCTAGCAGAACAGACAAAGAACATCGATTTAATTATTGGTGGACATACGCATACTTTTTTGAAAAAGCCTATTTCAAAAATGAATATAGATCAAAAATCTGTCCTAATTGCGCAAGTTGGTTGGGCAGGAATCAAAATCGGCAAAATCGACTATTTTTTCAGTCGAAAAAATGTTATAAAAAATATTTTTGGTGGCTCATTTAGTATCAAAAACAGCTGATTTTTTCAACTATTTTTTTTTGCTTTAAACTGATAATTTTTGACAAGTAAAAAAAAATTAAAAGTCAAGTGCGAAAAAACTTTTTTTATAACAAAAATGTTTTAATATTTGCTTCATAATTTGCTGCAAGGCAGATTTTACGACTGAACAAAAAAACTCAAAACAAACAAAATTAAAACCATATAAAAAATGACAAAACTGTCTTGTGAGGAAATTTGGGAAAAGTGCTTAAGAGTAATACAAGACAATGTAAGCTATCAAAATTTTAAAATGTGGTTCAAGCCTATTGTGCCAATTGGAATTAAAGACAATGTACTCACGATTCAAGTTCCTTCTAAGTTTTTTTATGAGTGGTTAGAGCAAAATTACATCACTCTTATCAAAAAGACAATAAAGAAAGAATTAGGGAAAGAAGGTAAATTAGAATATCATATTATTGTTGATAATTCAACAGGCACTAAGCCTTATATTACAAAAGTGCCTAGTAGTAATAGCCAGCCAATTAAAAACAATCCGGTAACCATGCCGATTAATTTAAATGAGACTTCTATAAGAAATCCTTTTATTATTCCAGGTTTACAAAAAATTGATATTGATCCTCAACTCAATCCATCTTACACTTTAGATTCTTTTGTAGAGGGCGAATGCAACAGGTTGGCCCGTTCAGCAGCTTTTGCAGTTGCACAAAAGCCAAGCGGTACTTCATTTAATCCTTTGCTTATTTATGGAAAAGGAGGATTAGGTAAAACGCATTTAGCTAATGCAAGTGGTATTGAAATTAAAAAACAATTTCCAGAAAAAACAGTCCTTTATGTCTCAGCTGACAAATTCCAGACACAATTTGTTGATGCTATAATGGATAATAAAAAAAATGATTTTGTTCACTTTTATCAGTCGATAGATGTACTTATCATTGATGATGTTCAGTTTTTCTGTGGAAAAGAAAAAACACAAGATGTATTTTTCCATATCTTTAATCATTTGCACCAGAATGGCAAACAACTAATTCTTACTTCTGATAAGGCACCAGTTGACATGGTAGATATGGAGCAAAGGCTTCTTTCAAGATTCAAGTGGGGGCTTTCTGCTGATTTGCAAGCACCAGACTTGGAGACAAGATTAGCAATTCTGAAAAAGAAAATACATAATGATGGTATTGAGATGCCTTATGAGGTTATCGAATATATTGCATACTCTATCACTTCAAATGTAAGAGAATTAGAGGGTGCACTCATTTCTCTTTTAGCTCAATCATCTCTTAATAAAAAAGAAATTACAATTGATTTGGCAAAAAACATGCTAGATAAATTTGTGAAAAATACAGTTCGTGAAGTCTCAATTGATTATATACAAAAAGTTGTTTGCGATTATTTTGATATACCAATTGACATCATGAAATCAAAAACACGTAAAAGAGAGATTGTTCAATGTAGACAACTTGCTATGTATTTCTCAAAACAAATGACAAAGAGTTCATTGGCAATGATTGGTAAGTATTGTGGAAATAAAGATCATGCAACTGTATTACATGCTTGTAAAACAGTTAATAATTTGGCTGATACTGACAAACAATTCAAAGGCTATATTTCCGATATTGAAAAGAAATTGTCTTTAGCTTAAATTTTATGATGAGCAAAATTCTAATGGTTTGCTTAGGAAATATATGTCGCTCTCCATTGGCAGAGGGTATTCTGAAATCAAAGACAAATCATTTGGATGTAGTTGTAGATTCTGCTGGAACTGCAGCCTATCATATTGGCGAACAACCAGATATTCGTTCTATTGCTATTGCTAAAAAATACGGCATTGATTTAATCGATCAAAGAGCCCGACAATTCTGCATCAATGATTTTGATGATTTTGATAAAATTTATGCAATGGATACAAGTAATTATACAAGTATAATATCCTTAGTAAGAAATGAATCCGACAAAGATAAGGTCGACCTTATTTTAAATGAAATCAATCCAAAATCATTTCAATCCGTACCCGATCCTTACTATGGTGGAGATAATGGTTTTCAGGATGTTTACGATATGCTTGATGAGGCTTGCGATAGAATAGTTGAGCAAATTGGATAAGGGTAAACTATATCTTATTCCCTCTTTACTTGGTGATGTTGAGTCCGATAATTCTCTCCCCCTTGCAATAGTAAATCATGTAAAAGCAATAAATGTTTTTATTGTAGAGAATGTGCGTTCTGCAAGGCGATTTATCAAAAAGATAGATAGGCAAAAAGATATAGACACTTGCACATTTTATGCTTATGGAAAGCATGATGATGTCAATCTTGAAAAAGATTTTCTACCTCATATTCTTAAAGGTGAGGATGTTGGAATTATCTCAGAAGCAGGATTGCCTTGCATTGCTGATCCCGGATCAGTAATTGTAAAATATGCGCACGATTTCCAAATCAAAGTTGTACCTCTTGTTGGGCCTTCCTCTATATTTTTGGCGCTTATGGCATCTGGGCTTAATGGACAGAATTTCGTTTTCCATGCTTATTTACCTATTGATAAGAAAGAAAGAGAAAGAAAAATTAAACAAATGGAGAATGATTCAAGAAAATGGAATCAAACACAAATATTTATGGAAACACCCTACAGAAATCATCAATTATTTGATGCTATCTTAAAATTTTCAAGTAATAGCGCAAAGCTTTGTATAGCTACTGATATTACGCTTTCTTCAGAAACAATTAAAACAATGTCAGTTGAACAGTGGAAACAGACAGTATTCAATATCCACAAAAAACCAACAATATTTTTGCTTCAGGCAAAATAAAAAGCCACTATCTTTAGTGGCTTTTCTTCTTTATGTAGGGTTAAATTATTTAATTTCTAGTAATTCTACTTCAAAAATTAAAGTGGCGTTTGGTCCAATTCCTGCTTGAGGAATCCCTCTTTCTCCATAAGCTAAATGAGATGGGATGATAAAGGTATACTTATCGCCAACTACCATTAATTGCAAACCTTCTGTCCAACCTGGTATTACTTTATTTAATGGAAAAGTAGCGGGCTCACCTCTTTTTACTGAGCTGTCAAATACAGTGCCACTAGTGATTTTTCCTGTATAATGTACAGTTACAGTACTTGTAGATGTTGGATGTGTTTTTCCACTTCCTTTATTAATAACTTTATAAGCCAAACCGCTTTCAGTTACTTTTGCGCCAGCAGTTAGTTTTTTTAATTCTTCCGCTTGCTTTGCTGTTTTTTCTGCTTCGTCTTTCTTTATCTCTTCAAGTTTAGCATCAAATACCTTACCTGCATCAAACTGCTTAGCAGCATTACCTTTTCTGATTATACTAACAGACTCCATTATATCATCTTGCTCAATGGTATTTACTACTTCCTGTCCTTCTATTATATGCCCGAAAACCGTGTGTTTCCCATCAAGCCATGGTGTTTCCTTATGTGTAATGAAAAACTGACTACCATTTGTTGCTGGCCCAGAGTTTGCCATTGATAAGATTCCAGGACCGGAATGTTTCAAATCAGGATGAATTTCATCTGGAAATTTATAACCAGGATCGCCCATCCCATTTCCATTTGGGCAACCACCCTGAATCATAAAATCTGCAATTACTCTATGAAATTTTAAGCCATCATAATAAGGTGTCCCTTCTGTTTTTGCATTATTTTTTATTTTTCCTTCTGCTAGGCCAACAAAGTTAGCCACAGTAAGTGGAGTTTTTTCGTATTCCAATTGAATTAAAATTTCTCCTTTTGTTGTTTTGATTTTTGCATACATGCCGTTAGTTGTTTGTGATTGAATGTTTAGTGTGAGTCCTGCAAAAATTGCAAGTGTTAATAGTATTTTTTTCATTTTTTAAAATTTAGTATTAATTATTTCTGATTTATATTTGTTAAAAATTGATTCTAGTTTTATTATAGTTTCCTCAACAGACAGATCTGATACTCCTCCTGCAGCATTTGTGTGCCCTCCCCCATTGAAGTATTTTTTTGCAATCTCATTTACCTTAAAATCTCCCTTTGATCGCAATGAAAGTTTTACCATCCCTTCCTTCTCGGCAATGAAAGCAGCACAAACTATACCTTCAATCATAAGGGCATAATTTACAACTCCTTCAGTATCTCCTTTCTGAAAATTAAATTTTTCTAGTTCTTCAGCATTTAACGAAATAATAGCTGCATTATTTTCTTTTAATATTTGTAATTTTTGGTTTAAACAGTAACCCAGCAATTTCAATCTGTTGTCTGAAAAATTATCATAAACTAAATCATGAATTTTAGCATTGTCCGCTCCTTTTGCAATCAAATCAGCAATAATGTGATGGGTTTTTTGGGTTGTTGACGCATACTTAAAAGAACCTGTGTCGGTCATGATGCCAGCATACAAACATTCTGCTACATCTTTATTGATGAGATGACTATAGCCAATCTCTTGAATAATCTCAAATACAATTTGTGCAGTTGCGCAAGCTGTTACATCTGAAAACAATAAATCAGATATACTTTCATCTGGCTCTTGATGATGATCAATCATCACCTTAGCTGCTGATGAATTGCGAACGGGTTCTTCATATGTATCTAATCTGGAAATTTTTCCAAAATCAAGTAAGAAAATAAGCTCTGCATTAGCTGTGATACTTTTAGCTTCCCCTTCTTTTTCTGTAAAAACGATTACATTTTCATTGTTTGGAAGCCAATGCAAAAAAGAGGCGTAATCGTTTGGGCTAATCACATTTACATTATGTCCTTCTTGTATAAGAATATTGTATAATCCAAGTGCAGAACCCATGGCATCTCCATCAGGACCTCTATGTACTGTAATAACAATATTCTTTTTTTCAGAAAGAAGATTTTTTAACGCCTTAATTTTTTCTTTCATAGGGCGGCAAAAATAAGAATAAAAATCATCTTAAGATTATATATTTTCATAGTTTTGTATCCGTTTAATATTCTCAAAAATGAATACAATGAGTAAGATTACATTTACAATGATAAAACCTGAAGCGGTTCAAGCAAATAACATAGGTTCTATCGTTAAAATGATAGAAGAAAATGGTTTCCGAATTGTGGCCATGAAAAAAGTACAACTAAGTGCTGAAAGAGCTGGACAATTTTATGAAGTGCATCAAGAAAGACCATTCTATGGGGAATTAGTAGAATACATGAGTTCAGGACCAATAGTAGCTGCAATCTTAGAAAAAGAAAATGCTGTTGCTGATTTCAGGGCATTAATAGGAGCCACTAATCCAAATGAAGCAGCAGATGGAACAATCAGAAAATTATTTGCAGAAAGCAAATCTAAAAATGCTGTTCATGGCTCTGATTCTGATGAGAATGCGCAAATAGAGGCTGATTTCCATTTTAGTTCAGACGAACTATTTTAAGATGATTTCTTTAATGATTTCGTTTCCAGCCTGATTATTCATTTTTTCAATAATCTTGCTTTTTTGGTAGGACAGTTCGTTTCTAACAACTGCTGATGATACTTTAATGCTTAATATCCCATCTTTAATGGAAATTGCTTTTACAAACTTCATCAGATTTTCTCCTAATATTTCTTTGCAGTTATCTAATGAATCAAGTTCTTGAAGACGCCCTTCTAATTGCTGATTTTTCAGTAATTTCTTTATTACTGCTCCTATTTGTTGTTGATTTGATTTTCTCATTCTGCAACTGCTCCTTTTACAATGTCAAATAATTGATAAGATATCTTAGTTTTATCTAAAATATCCTTAGTCCTTTGTTTGTGTGTATCTGTAATAAAAACTTGTCCAAACAAACCTTCATTGGCAAATGCAATGATTTTTGCTACCCTTTTATCATCTAATTTGTCAAAGATATCGTCTAAAAGTAAAATGGGCTTAAATCCCATTTGCTTTTGCATAAAATTGAATTGCGCTAACTTCAGGGCAATTAAAAAAGATTTTTGTTGACCTTGAGAGCCAATTTTTTTAATTGGATATTCATCCATCTCAAAAATAATATCATCTTTATGAATGCCTATATTAGTATATTGATTCAATCGGTCTTTCTCTAATGATTCTTCTAAATTCTCTTTAAAATCTTTACCCTTTAATTGTGACTGATAACTAATTGCTACTTGCTCATTCTGAGTTGCTATTTTAGCATAATATTTATTGAATTCTAATTTTAGATCCTTCAAAAATTCAGCCCTATCATTAAAAACTGCTGTTCCATGTTTTATCAGCTGAGCATCAAAAATCTCTAGTGAAAGCTTGTCAAAATATTGTTGCTCTACAAATTTTTTCAGAAGTGCATTTCTTTGCTTTAATGCTTTGTTATATGCAATGAGATTCTTAAGATATTGTTTATTATATTGGGCAATACTGCTATCAATATACCTTCTTCTTACTTCCGACCCATCCAAAATAATATTGCTGTCAGTAGGTGAAATAACAACTATTGGAAACTTCCCAATATGATCAGAAAAACGCTTATATTTTTTCCCATTACATTTTAGTGATTTCTGTTCTCCCATTTGTAAACTGCACTGAATTTCAGTTTCCTCCTCATTTGCAAAAACTCCTTTGACTAAGAAGAAATTTTCATCAAAGTTAATGTTTTGAGAATCTGCTTTATTAAAATAACTTTTACTTAATGATAAATAATGAATAGAATCTAAAATATTTGTCTTTCCAGCACCATTATCTCCTACAAAACAAATGATGTTTTTTTTAAACTGAAAATTACTTTCCTTGTGGTTTTTAAAGTTTGATAATATTAAATTTTTCAGATACAATATCTTTAATTTCTTTTAAAAATAGGGAACTTTTGTAATTGCTTTTACTTTAATGCGAAATAAGTTAAAAAAAACTTATTTTTGCGCTTCAAAAATAGAAGATATGGTCAAACAGACAGACAAAACCGATAAACAATTTGCACAGATTGAAGAAACTTTATCGAAAACTGAACAATATATAGAAGATAATCAGAAGAGCTTAACTTTAATAGTTGGAGTGATAATTGGAATTATTGCAATTTACCTTTCTTTTAATAAATTTTATTTGGAGCCTCTAGAGCAAGAAGCACATGCTGATATGTATATGGCAGAAATGTATTTTCAGAAAGATTCTTTTAATTTGGCACTGAATGGAGATGGTCAATACTTAGGTTTTTTGGATATTTCTGACGAATACGATTTAACCAATGCTGGAAATTTAGCCAATTATTATGCAGGATTATGTTTTTTGCATACTGCCCAATATGAAGATGCTATTGAATATTTAAGTGATTTTTCTTCTGAGGATATTATTTTTTCCGCTTTAGCGTTAGGAGGAATTGGAGATGCTTATTTGGAATTAGAAAATAACGATAAAGCGTTAAAATATTACGAAGAAGCTGCAGAACATCATTATAATGATTTTATTACTCCTAGATATTTGATGAAACAAGCTATTGTTTTGGAAATGGATGGGAATTATCAAGCGGCATTGGCTATTTATAATCAGATAAAAGAAGATTATAGTAAAACACAGATAGGCCAAGATATTGAGAAATATATTGTAAGAGCTAGTAATAGATAAAGCCGCTATGGCAACTCAAAATAAAAATCTTTCCCTTTTTAATAAGGCAGAAATTCCTTCAGCAAAAGGTATGCGTTTTGGCATAGTAGTTGCCAATTGGAATGGTGAAATAACTAATAACCTTTTAACAGGGGCGAAATCTACTCTTTTAGAATGCGGAGCTTCTGATAAACAGATTACTATAATTGAGGTACCTGGAAGTTTTGAATTGGTGTTTGGAGCGAAGCTTTTAAGCAAAAAAAAATTTGATGCCATTATTTGTTTAGGTAGTGTTATACAAGGAGAAACTAAACATTTTGATTTTGTATGTAATGCTGTTTCATTAGGGATTAAAGATTTAAATATAGCATTAGGTATTCCTGTAATTTTTGGTGTTCTTACTGATAATACTTTTGAGCAAGCTATAAGTCGTTCAGGTGGAAAGCTCGGGAATAAAGGTATAGAAGCGGCAATTACCGCTATAAAAATGGCGCATCTTAATAAATAATATTTTACTTTCTAAATGCATTTTTTCTGAATGAAAAAATATTAAATTTGCATCCAATTTTTTAATGGTCGCGTAGCTCAGCTGGATAGAGCATCTGCCTTCTAAGCAGACGGTCATAGGTTCGAATCCTATCGCGATCACTAGTTGCCTTTTTTGAACGGACTCCTTGTTTTCCAGGGTTTTACTTTTAATAATTTGAATAATACTTGAAATATTTTTTCAGTATATTTATTATTTGATTTAAGAAACACAAATGATTGACTTGAAGTTGCTCCAAAATTACTTTTATATTCATTAGCTGTTCTGCCAAAAATAATTTTCTCTACTTTATTATGAATTCCATTTTTAATTGTCTCAATTAAAATTCTCCCATACAAGCTGTATTTTTTATTTAGGTCTTTATCAAATCCTACATAATATGAATAGAGAATATTATTGTTAAATATTTCTGATGAAAAGGCAATTAGATTTTCATTTAAAAAATAACCATATAAATTAATATAATTACTTTTCATTAGAGAGAAAAGTGTTTCAGTGTTGAATTTTGGGCCGCTAAATTTTGAGTTGTCAATTATATTATTAAAAAGATCAGCTACTTTATCTTTATAGTTTGCCACATCATTGTACTCTAGTTTTCTGATTTGAAGTAAACTACTTTTTTTTGTAATTAAGAAAAATTTATTTCGATATTTTCTTTTCAGGTCATTTAAATAATCATCTATTTCTATCCAATTAGGTCTAATAGTTAAGATCATCTCAGATTCAATTTCCACTTTTGTAAATTCTTTTTTTAAATTACCCTTAAGATTTTGAAATAAGAAGTCAGGTATTACTATAAGGAAAAAATTATTTCTTTTTTCTATTGTATTTATTAATTTACTTATAGTAATCTTTTTTTTAGCGCTAAATGATGGAACATTTGTAATAAAAGAGTTTGTAAGATATAAGACATTAATGTTTAAAGCCGAGAATAAAGGTTTAAATATCAAATAATTATTTAGATAATTAACAGTGTTAGTTAGTCTTAATTTAAATATATGGCAATATATATTTATATCTTTATCTGTTAAAAATATGTGTCTTATATTTTGATGATTATTATAAAAACATTTAATAAAATTTAAATCTAAGAAGATGTTTTTATGAGAATGCCATAACCTTTTTACTTCGCGTATATTTGAAAAAGCTTCCAATTATACACTTCTAATGTTTAGGATAGATATATCCGGCATAATACCAACTCTGCCAGCGTATCCTAAACTACCAAGACCTCTATTAACATAAATCTGCTTTTGATCTTTTCTGTAAAGACCTGCCCATTGCTTATATCTATATTGTACAGGACTCCATTTTATACCTGGTATATCAACACCAAATTGCATCCCGTGAGTATGTCCAGATAGTTGTAAATCAATATTATAGTTTTTTTTCAATATTACTTGACTCCAATGAGAAGGATCATGAGAAAGTAGAATGTTTGGTAATGATTGGTCAATATTTGTTATAGCGCTATCAATATCTCCATCCTTATTAAAGTTGCCAGCGCCCCAATTCTCAACACCAATTAAATTAAATTTATCTTCAGATCTATTAATTGTTATAGTTTCATTTAATAAAAGTTGAAACCCAGCATCTTTTTCTAAATTTTTTAAGTTTTGAAAATTTTCTTCCCATACTTTTGTCCCCCTTTTAATACCCCTATAATCACCATAGTCGTGATTTCCTAGAACTGAGAATTTGCCATCTTTTGCTATAAGCTTGTTTAAAGTGTTGATATAGGCAGTGGCTTCATGAAAAGAATTGTTAACTAAGTCTCCAGTAAATACAATTAAGTCCGCAACTTCTTCATTAATAATTTTCACTACTTCTTCTAATTTTTCAACAGAGCCAAAGCTACCTAAATGTAAATCAGAAATATGTATGATTTTATACCCATTTAAACTTTTAGGCCATTTTTTTAAATATATATCTTGAAAATTCTTTTTAAAATTATATCTGCCAAATTTCATACCTAAAAGCATTGTTGAGAAAAGTAAACTAGAAATAATAACTGCAGTTTGTTTTAGAAATTTTAATCTATCTACATTGTAATGAGTATCAATCTTAAAAAGAAAAATGTTTAATAATTTAAAACTCCTTATAATATCATCAATTATTAATGGTACTATACCTAAAAATTTAGAAACAAAAATTATTAGAATTAAACTTGTGCATATAATTAAATTATTGCCTGATTCTACCGAGTAATCTTGCTCATAATAATTTAGAAAAATATATAAAATAGCTAAATAGAATGAGAATGATATTAGCCAGTAGATTATTTTGAGGATATAATTATTTAAAATTGTTGATATTGCTGAATAAAAATAATAATCAACAATAAGTAGTATCAGAATCGTAACAATCAATTTCATTCTAGATAATTAATTACTAAAATAAAACCCAAACATAAGTTTGGGTTTGCGGAGAGAGAGGGATTCGAACCCCCGGTACATTGCTGCACAATGGTTTTCAAGACCACCGCATTCGACCACTCTGCCATCTCTCCTAAATTCACAAGCAAAAATAGAAATATTTGTTAATCCTAAATCCTTTTAAGCTTTAATTTTCTTCGGCTTTTAATCCATCTAAATTGCTTAGTTTAGCATTATGAATTTTAGAACATTTCTTTTGCTTTTTTTTAGTTGTTTTTCAACTTTATTGAATGCACAAGCACTAAAAGCATTTTTCTATACTGCTAATTTCAATACACCAGATAATAAGAGCTATATAGAATGTTATTTTTCATTTGATGCTAATAGCATAAATCTCATTGAAGGGAAGAATAAAAAATATTATGGAGAATTAGATATTTATTTGGAAATTAAAGATGATGAGCGATTGATATATCAGGATCATTACAAGCTAAGAAGCCCTGATTTTACAGATAGTGTTGGAAATAATCTTATGTTTATTGACCAGCAAAGGTTTTCAATTGCAAATGGCTCATATGCGCTAACAATAAAAGTAAAAGATATTAATGCTAATAATGATGCGCTTTTACATCATGAGGATATTTTGATGGATTTTAAAAAGGATGAACTTGCATTTTCTGATATAACATTGGTTGAGCATTACCAAAAAACCATAAAAGAGAATAAACTGTCCAAAAATGGATATGATCTTACTCCTTACGTGTCTAATTTCTATCCTCCCCACCAAAATACACTGTCTTTTTATTTTGAGATTTATAATGCAGAAAAGCATTTTGATTCCCAAAAAAGGTATTTGTTAAACAGTTATATTGAAAGCTTTGAAACTAATGTAGTACTATTTGATTTTACAAAATCAAAAAGAATGTCTGCAAATAAAATAGAGAGCAATTTGTTTTCCTTTCCTATAAATCAACTGCCTACAGGGAATTACAATTTAGCGTTTGAAATAAGAGATACTGAGAACAATGTTGTTTTGCAAAAAAAGTTGTTTTTTCAAAGAAGCAGTCTAAAACATAACAAAAGCATAAATGATATAAGCAGTGTAGCTATTGATGGTACTTTTGTTCAGCAGATTACAACTATTGACAGCATGTTGTTATATATCGATTATCTCTATCCTATTTCAACTTCATTAGAAACTACATATGCAGATAATCAAAAAAGATATAACGATATATTGCTTATGCAAAAATTCTTCCTCAACTTTTGGAAAGGCCGTAATCTTCTCAACCCTGAGAAAGAATGGAAAAAATACCATAGGGTCGTAAAAAGTATAAACAAAGAATTCCAAAATGCAAAACAAGCAGGATATAAAACAGATAGAGGAAGGGTCTATTTGCAATATGGCGCTCCTAATAGTAGGCATAAAGTTGATAACTCATCTGCGAATTTGCCTTATGAAATTTGGCACTATTATAAACTTCAAACACAAACAGACTGCAAATTTGTATTCGTAAATGAGCATTTAGGTATCCACGATTATCGCTTAACTTACTCCAATGTAGAAGGTGAAGTAAGTAATCAAGAGTGGAGAGATAGATTAGAGTTAGATAACAATCCAACTTTTGGAGATGACTTTATTAATAATTACATAAATCCTAGATAGGTATGAGTAGGCTATTGGTTTTGTTTATTTACCTACTCTCCTATTTTCCTTTCTTTATTCTGAAAATATTTTCATGTAAACTAAACTTTCTTAATCGTATTTTTTTTCAATACAGAAAAAATATAGTGCAAAGTAATTTAGTAATAGCTTTTCCTAATAAATCATCTGATGAATTGTCCCAAATTAGAAAAAGTTTCTCTAAGCATTTTTTTAATGTAATAGTAGAGATTATTAAAATGATTTCTGCTTCAAGATCTTTTCTAGATAATAAGGTAAGGATTCAAAATCAGCAAGTAATTGATCGTTATGCTGCAAAAAGGCAAACGATTCTATTGGTTTTTGGTCATTTTAACAATTGGGAATGGGTTGGTCAAAAGCTCTCTATTGCTGCAAAACAACAGGTGGTTGGCATTTACAAACCGCTTACAAATAACATCTTTGACAAACTGCTAAAAACTGCTCGAATAAAGTTTGGTGCAATAGCTGTGAGTATGCAAGATAGTATGCGTTATATACTTAATACGCAAGATGAATGTCAGATTATAGGGCTCATTGCAGATCAGAATCCTGTGGTAAACTCTTCAACCCATTGGGTGCCTTTTTTTGGTAAAGAAGTGCCGGTCTTTATGGGTATTGAAAAGATTGCAAAAAAGATGGATTATCCTGTAATTTTCTGTAATATGCAAAAAGAAGAATATGGTAAATACACTATCCACTTTGAAGTTTTGGTAGAAAACCCTAATGAAACGCAAGAAGGAGAAATAACAAAATGCTATTTCGAGCGTTTAGAGAAACAAATAAAAAAAGTGCCATCAAATTATTTATGGTCGCATAGAAGATGGAAACACAAAAGAGAAAAATAAAAACAGCTGTTGTTATCCTAAATTGGAATGGTAAAGATTGGCTAGAAAGATTTTTACCGACTGTAATTAAGCATAGCGATGATGCGAAAATCGTAATAGCTGATAACCGCTCAACTGATGATTCTTTAAGTTTTCTAGAGGAAAAATTTCCTTTAATTTCTATTGTAGAAAACAAAGAAAATTTTGGCTTTGCTGGTGGTTATAATAAAGCTTTAAATCAGATTCATGCGGAATATTATGTCTTGCTAAATTCAGATGTCGAAGTAAGTAAGAGTTGGCTCTCTCCTATTGTTAATTTGCTTGATAAGGATAAAACAATTGCGGCTTGCCAACCCAAATTATTAGATTTTAATAAAAGAAACACATTTGAATATGCTGGTGCTTCTGGTGGTTTTATTGACAATTTAGGTTATCCATTTTGTAGAGGTAGGATTTTTGATAGTCTAGAAGAAGATAGAGGACAATACAATAATTCAAGAGAAGTGTTTTGGGCAACTGGTGCATGCCTATTTGTAAGGGCAGATGCATTTTGGGAAGTTGGTGGTTTTGATGCTGACTTTTTTGCCCATCAAGAAGAAATTGACCTTTGTTGGCGATTGAAAAATAAGGGCTATAAAATAATGGTGGAGCCAAAATCAGAGGTGTTTCATGTTGGAGGTGGCACACTTGATGCAGCTTCTGCTTTCAAAACGCATCTTAATTTTAGAAATAACCTTGCTATGCTTTTCAAAAACTTAGCTTTACCCTCTTTGCTTATTGTAATTCCTATTCGCCTACTTTTAGATGCTGTTGCCGCTATTAGCTTTTTAAAACAAAAAAAGGGAATTGCACACCTTTTTGCTATTGTAAAAGCGCATTTTTCTTTTTATTTTGCTATTCCAAAATTGATGGCAAAGCGCCAAAAGATTATGCAAAAACACAATTTAGTTGGAAAATCAGATTTGAGTATTCTTGTGAAAAATAAAATTCAAGGTATTAAACAGTTCTCAGAGTTAAATAGTTATTAAAGCCGCTTTATAAGAATCCAAACCCAATCCACAAATTACTGCTTTGCAATAAGGTGATAAAAGTGATTTTTGTCTAAACTCCTCACGCGCATAAATATTAGATATATGCACTTCAATTACTGAGGTGTTAATGGCTGCTACTGCATCTGCTAATGCAACAGAAGTGTGGGTATAGCCTCCAGCATTCAGCAGAATATAATCGTAAGAAAAACCAACTTCTTGTAATTTATTAATCAACTCCCCTTCTACATTTGATTGGAAGTATTCCAAATCTAAATGTGGAAAATCTGCTTTTAATTGGTTAAAAATATCATTAAAGCTGACATCTCCGTAAATAGATTTTTCTCTTTTGCCTAATAAGTTTAAATTTGGTCCGTTAACAATTAATACCTTCATATTAGCAAATTTACATAAATGAGTTGGAAAACATCAATAAAGAGTTTTAAAAGTTATTTGACTATCGAACGATCATTATCTTCCAACTCAGTAGATGCTTACATAAGAGATGTACAGCAATTAGCTCTTTTTGCAGAAAACAAAAAGAAAACAGAAATTCAGATAGAAAAATCCGATTTGTCGGAATTTGTTGCTGCAATTAGCAAAAGTGGCAAATCAGCCCGTTCACAAGCAAGAATTATTTCAGGAATTAAAGCATTCTTCAAATATTTGATAATGGAAGATTACATTAAAGCAGACCCTACTGAATTATTAGAAGCGCCAAAAATTGGCGTGAAGCTTCCTGATACGCTATCAGTTGAAGAAATAGACAAATTAATATATGCGATTGATTTAAGTAAAGAACAAGGCGAAAGAAATAGAGCAATGCTTGAGATTCTTTATAGTTGCGGTTTGCGTGTAAGTGAGCTCATCACGCTTAAATTATCCAACGTCAGTTTTTCTGAAGGATTTATAAAAGTAGTGGGAAAAGGCAATAAAGAACGCCTTGCTCCTATCGGAAGTACTGCACTTAAATATTTGAATATTTATCTAAATGAAGTTCGCAATCATCAGGCAATTAAAAAGGGACATGAAGATATCGTTTTTTTAAACAGAAGAGGAAAGCAGCTTACAAGAGTTATGATTTTTACGATCATTAAGCAATTGGCAGAAAAAATTAGTTTGAAAAAGAAAATTAGTCCACATACTTTTCGGCATTCATTTGCTACTCACCTTATTCAAGGTGGTGCCGATTTAAGGGCTGTTCAAGAAATGTTAGGACACGAAAGCATCACAACTACTGAAATCTACACTCATTTGGATAAGGAATACCTGAAGGAATCGATTATTTCCTTTCATCCTAGATCTTAGGTTTTAATGGAATAAATTCATTAGTTTCGTGCAAATGTTAGCTGCTAAAGAAATACTGATTAAATATTGGGGGCACACTAGTTTCCGTCCAATGCAAGAGGAAATCATTCAAGCAGCATTAGAGAAAAAGGACACACTTGCCCTCTTGCCAACAGGGGGTGGAAAATCTGTATGTTTTCAAGTTCCCACACTCATGCAAGATGGCATCTGCATAGTGATTTCTCCATTAATTTCTTTGATGAATGATCAGGTAGAGCATCTAAAATCAAAAGGTATAAAGTCGGTTGCCATTACTTCTGCATTAACAAAAGATGAGGTTGATGTTGCGCTTAACAATTGCATTTATGGAGATTATAAATTTCTATACTTATCTCCTGAAAGATTGCAAAATAAATCAGTGCAAGAAAGAATTATGCAAATGAATGTGAATTTGATCACTGTAGATGAGGCACATTGTATTGCTGAATGGGGATATGATTTTAGACCCTCGTATTTGCATATTGCTGAAATTAGAAAGTTTCTTCCTGATGTACCATTTTTAGCACTTACAGCCACAGCGACTTCAGATATAGTTGATGATATTCAAGAAAAGTTGCTATTTAGGGAAAAGCAGCTTTTGCAATCTTCATTTGTTAGAGAAAACTTATCATATGTTGTGATTAATACTAAGCAAAAGAAGCAAAAGTTAGTTAAAATTTTGAATCATTTCAAAAGTAGTGCAATAGTATATGTAGGCAGCAGAAAACAGACAAAAGAAATTACTACACTACTTAGAAACAATAATATTTCTTCTGATTTTTATCATGCAGGATTAGATATGGATGTTAGAAATAAAAAACAACAAAGATGGGTGCGCAATCAAACTAGAGTGATGGTAGCTACCAATGCTTTCGGTATGGGAATTGATAAAGACAATGTAAGAATTGTGGTGCATATCAATACGCCATCATCATTGGAAGCCTATTTTCAGGAATCAGGCAGAGCGGGGAGAGATGGCAATTTAGCCTATGCTATTTTGCTAACAAACAAAAGCGATAGAATTGATATGAATCAATTTATGCTTTCACAATACCCATCAGTGCAAGAAATAAAAGATTGTTACCAAAAAATAGCAGATTATTTTCATGTAGCAGTTGATTCAGCAGAAGGACAAAGTTTTGAGTTCAATATCAATGATTTTTGTGATAAGTATCAATTAAATGCTTTCAAAACTTACAATATGCTAAAATATTTGGAAAAAGAGGAATACATTAAACTAACTGATTCTGTTCATACGCCATCTAAATTACACTTAACTGTTGATAATGCTGAGTTATATCGTTTTCAGGTTGCTAATGCACATTATGACGGCTTTATAAAGCTTTTATTAAGATCGTACAGTGGATTGTTTGATAATTATGTAACTATAAATGAAATCACATTAGCGCAAAGATTTAACACTTCTTCAGAGAAAATTATAAGCTTACTAGAAAAGCTACAACAATTAGAGGTTTTAAATTATTTACCTAGCAGCAATGCGCCTAAACTTATATTAACAAAAAATCGAGCAGAGGCATCTAACTTGCAAATATCAGCAGAAATACTAGCAGAAAGAAAAGAATTAAAACGGCGGAAAATAGCTGATGTAATCAACTATTCAGAAAATAAAATTGTTTGCCGAACCCAACAATTGCTTAGCTATTTTGGAGAAGAAAGAATGTATAAATGTGGCAAGTGTGATGTGTGTGTAGAACGCAATAAAATAGAACTATCTGAAAAAAAATTTAAAAAATACAAATAGCAATAAAAGAGTTAGTTGAGAAGAATGCGCTTTCTGCTATTGAAATCACTAATCATCTGAGTCATTTGCGAGAAGAAAACACACTAAAAGTACTGAAGTGGTTATCGGACAATGAGCAGGTGAAACTGACAGACAACAAATATATTTGGATTGGTTAAATATGCTAAATTTGCCAATATGAAAATAGTATTCTTTGGCACCCCTTTTTTCTCAGCTTATGTTTTAGAAAAATTACAATATTCTTTTGAAGTTTTAGCTGCTGTTTGTCCTCCTGAAAAGGTGAGTGGAAGAGGTAGAAAAATTAAAGCCTGTGCGGTAAAACAGAAAGCAGAAGAATTAGGTATTACTGTTTTTCAGCCAAAAAATCTTAAAGATAGTGATTTCATCAATCAGATAAGGAATCTTGAAGCTGACTTGTTCATTGTTGTTGCTTTTAGGATGTTACCACAAGAGCTGTGGAAAATCCCTCAACAAGGAAGTGTAAATTTACATACCTCTCTTTTGCCTAATTACAGGGGTGCCGCACCTATTAATTGGGCTATTATAAATGGGGAAAAACAAACTGGAATCAGCACATTTTTTATTAATGAAAAGATAGATGAGGGCAATATTATTATGCAAGAGAAAATCGAATTGGATAAGAACATTACTACTGCACAATTACATAATATAATGATGAAAAAAGGAGCGGATTTGCTACTAGAAAGCATTCAAAATATTGAAAAAAACGCACTAAATCCTCTTATACAACAAATTAGGGAAACTGATAAAAAAGCACCAAAAATTGAGCGAGATTTTCTTAAGATAGATTGGAGCAATTCGGCTGTTGAAATTCACAATTTAATAAGAGGATTATCTCCAATTCTTGAAGATGATTCACTTTTAAAAGATGTGGCAATTTGTCCTTCTGCCTGGTTCTATCTTCTAGTTGAAAATAACAAAAAAATAAGAGTTAAACTATTGCTTTCTGATTTAGAAAATATATCACATACACTAGAGAGTAATAGCATACTTACTGACAATAAAAGCCATCTAAAAATTGCAGTAAAAGATGGATTTGTTAACATCCTAAAACTACAAATGGAAGGTAAAAAAGCTATGGATATTAAAAACTTCTTAGCTGGATTTCAATTCAAAGATACATTTACAGTTTGCTGATGAATTCACTGCAAACAAAAAAACTTATATCGCATCTTTCTGAATTTGTTACTGAAGATAGATTAAATTTATTTCAAAAAAATTTAAAAGAAAGAACAAACAGACTTTGCATTGTATTGGAAGATATTTTTCATTCTCAGAATGCAAGTGCTGTACTGAGAACTGCAGATTGTTTTGGTGTCCAAAACATGCATATTATAGAGAACAGAAATGAATATCTCACACATCCTAGCATTTCATTAGGCTCCTCAAAATGGCTGACACAAACTTTTTACAATGAGAAGAAGAATAACACAGAGAATTGTTTGCAAAATCTGAAAAATGAGGGATTTCAGATATTAGCCACCACACCCCATAGTAAAAAAAGTATTCATGATGTTAATGTTAACGGCAAGAAGATAGCATTGCTGTTTGGAGCAGAACAAGAAGGACTATCTAAAGCCGCATTAGACCTTGCAGATGAAAAAGTAACAATCCCTATGTTTGGATTTACCGAAAGTTACAATATATCCGTAGCAGCTGCACTATGTATGCAGTCCTTAATTGGAAAAATAAGAGTTGTTAATGAGACTTGGCAATTGTCTGATAAAGAACAAAGTATAGCGCTTTTAAACTGGTTAAGAAACAGCATTAAAGAATCTGCTGGCATTGAAAAAAGATTTCTACAACAGTTGAAAGAGGAATAAACACATAAATTATTATATTTGGCGCTTAAATTTGACAAATGGGAAAAGGAGACAGAAAAACAAAAAAAGGAAAGATTAGGATAGGTTCGTACGGAAAACTAAGGCCTAAAAAGAAGGTTGTTGCAAATACTGTGGTGAAAAAAGCGGAAGAAAAAGTTGACAAACCAGTAAAAAAGAAAACCGCTACTAAGAAAAAGACAACAGCTAAGAAGGCCGCCAAAAAGAAAGATTAAATATTCAAGGAGCCAAGCGCTCTATTTTCCACTTATTCTCACAAATACTATATTTGACTCTTTGATGAAGACGAGAGGGCTGTCCTTGCCAAAACTCTATGCTTAACGGATTTACCTTATACCCTCCCCAATGCTTTGGACGCTCTACTGTTTTTCCTTCAAATTGACTGGATATTTTCTGCATCTCAGCAGTAAAATCAAAATGTAAATCAATTGTTTTACTTTGCTCTGAAATCCAAGCACCTAACTGACTTTCTCTTGGTCTTGTACTAAAATATTGATCACTCTCTTTTTCATGAATTTTTGCTGCATCACCTAGTATTCTAATTTGTCTTTGAGAATGAGGCCAAAAGAAATTTAAGGCTACTTTGTTGTTTGAATCTATATTTTTTGATTTTGCGCTTTTATAATTGGTGAAAAAAGTAAATCCATCTTCATCAAAATCCCTTAATAGCAAAACTCTAGAGCTAGGAATGGTATCTTTTGAAACAGTAGAAAGCACAAAAGCAATGGCTTCTTTCTCTTTTTCAATAGCCAAATCCATCCAATTATGAAACAGAGAAATCGGATGAGTGGGAAGATTTTGAAGATCAATTTTATAGATGTTGAAATCTTCTCGCAAATTTTTTATTTTACTTTTTAAATCGCTCACCTTTTATTATAAATTAGCCCCAAAACTAATAAAAATAAACTGCTTAAATGCTAAAACCTAAAAAAGGAAGATTACTTATTTCTGAACCGTCAATGGAAGATTCAAACTTCTTTCGTTCAGTAATCTTACTTGCAGTTCATAATGAGAATGAAAGTGTTGGATTTGTGTTGAACCAACCTACAAAAATAAAAGTTCATCATTTAATTGAGCAGTTTCCAAAATCTGATTTTCCAATTTATATTGGTGGTCCTGTTGAGCGAAATTCATTGCATTATATTCACACACTTGGTACAAAAATTGAAGGTTCTCAAAAAATTATGGAGGGTTTATATTGGGGAGGCGATTTTGAGATTGTAAAACAAATGTTAGAGAAGAAAGAAGTTGATAATGATAGTATTCGATTTTTTGCTGGTTATTCTGGCTGGGATAAAAATCAACTTATGTATGAAGTAAGAAAAAACTCATGGATTATTGTTCCTTCTGATAAAGAGTGCTGTATGAAGCTAAGCTCTAATAAAGAACTTTGGAGTTCATTTATTAAAAAAATGGATTCTAAGTATGCTATTTGGACCAATTTACCTGCCGATCCGTTTTTAAATTAATTCGTTGATTTGATTTACTAATTTTTCCGCAACCATTTTTTGATCAAATACACTATTTTCAATCCTACCAACCCAACGAACTCCTTGAATTGAATTGGTTAAAAACACCTCATCTGCATTTAATAACTGTTTTAACTCTACTTTTGTTTCTTGAATCTGAAAAGTAAGTTGCTTCAAATTTATTATCAAATTTCTCATGGCACCATCAACACAGCCTTCTGATAGTTTTGGCGTGTAGATTACACCCTCTTTTACATAAAAAACATTAGAATTGGCACTCTCTATTATATTGCTTTCAGAATTTAACATTAAGCAATCATCTTTGCCTTTTTCTCTAGATTCATTTGCGCAAAGTATAGATTGTAAAGCGCTTATTGTTTTGAAATTTGACAATTTACTCATTGGCTTTAACTGTGCGCTAAACAGTCCTAACTCAATTCCTTTTTTATTCAATTCAAATTGCTGGTGCATTTCTTTTTCAGCAATAATTAAATATGAAGATTGATTATTTATTGGAAGGTATTTACCTCCCTCATTTCTGAATACCATTATTTTAAGATATCCAGCATCACTAATACTATTTTCTTTCAAAAGTAAATTGATTTGATTTTGCATATCCTCTTTACTCATTTTTAATTCTAAATTGAGCAATTTAGCACCCTTAAACATCCTGTTCATATGGGCATCTAAATTAAAAACCCTTCCATTAAATACTTTCACGCTCTCAAACAAACCATCTCCATATAAAAAAGCTCTATTATCTAGAGAAATGGAGAACTCATTTTTGCCATATAATTGGTTATTGTAAATAATTTTTGACATTTATTCTTCTTGAAAATTGTATTTTGCGAACTTATTTAAAAAATATATATGAGAAAGATTTTTATTCTTTTTTTACTTATTAGCAGTCATATTACTTATGGGCAAAATATGATTTCTGGCACAATTAAGGATAAAGACACAAAGGAAGAATTAATTGGTGCTAATGTAATTGTTAAAAACACGACAAATGGTACAGCTACTAATTTAGATGGTATGTTTCAAATAACTTCTTCAAAGAGCTTTCCTATCACTTTAATAATTAGTTATTTAGGATATACTGAGAAAGAAGTTATTATCAAATCTAATAAAAAAGATAGAATCGTTTTTCTTTCAGCAGATAATAAAACATTAGAGGAGGTAAGGGTGATTGATAGCAGGCTCTCTCAAAAACAGAAAGAGTCCGCTTTAACGGTTGAAGCAATGGATATTATGGCAATTAAAGAAACTCCTGCTGCCAACTTTTATGATGGTTTAGGTGCGTTAAAAGGGGTTGATATTACAGCAGCAAGTTTAGGTTTTAAGATTATAAATACCAGAGGATTTAATAGCACATCTCCTGTTCGTTCATTGCAAATTATTGATGGGGTTGATAATCAAGCACCAGGACTTAATTTCTCCTTAGGTAATTTTTTGGGAGCATCTGAATTGGATGTCATGAAAGTAGAGGTTATTCAAGGAGCAAGTTCTGCCTATTATGGTCCTAATGCTTTTAATGGGGTAATTAGCATGACAACAAGAAGCCCTTTTATTAGGCCAGGGCTTGCTGTTTCTTATAAAGTTGGGGAAAGAAATTTAATCGAAAATGCCTTTCGCTTTTCAGAGGTTGTAAAAAATAAGAATGGTGAGGAGAAGTTTGCCTATAAAATCAACTTCTCATATATGCAAGCTTATGATTGGGAAGCTAATAATTTAACGCCAGTTGATGGAACTGAAATGGACGAAAATAATCCTGGAGGTTATGATGCTGTAAATCGATATGGTGATGAAGATACTGACGGAAATTTGAATGACATGACCACCAATTTAAACTTGAATTACATTCAATATCCTGGCTTAGGAAAATTTCACAGAAGTGGTTATTTAGAAAAAGATATTGTAGATTACAATACTAATAACATGAAAGCAGCAACTGCACTTCATTATAAGATTAGAGAAAATACCGAAATTATTTACGCTCTTAATTATGGAACAGGAACTACAGTTTATCAAGGAGAAAATCGTTTTAGCTTAAAAGGCATACAATTTTTTCAAAACCGTTTAGAAATTAATAAAAAAGATAAATTTTTTATTAGAATTTATCGCTCAAAGGAAGATGCCGGAAAATCTTATGATGCTGTATTTACAGCCTTGAAAATTCAAGAATTATCCGGAGATAATAGCAATTGGTATTCAAAATACAAAACTAAATTTAGAGACAAATTCTCTTGGACTGGTATAAATTGGGGAACACCCTCAGTTATAGGTTTTGGAGGTAATCCACCTGAAGCCATCTGGGGATTTATGGGAGACACTATCACTTTTGATGAGTGGTATGTTTTGAGCGATTCTGTTTTGTTAGAAAATACAACTGCAATAATTGCAGCGCATGATGAAACAAGGGCTATTGCGGATCAGAATCTTTTAATTCCAGGAACAGACAGCTTTGAACAAGCGTTAAAAGAAATCACTTCAAAAACAACATTTTTGGAAGGTGGAACAGGTTTTTATGATAAATCTGCATTGAATCATCTTCATGGAGAATATCAATTTGACCCAATGTTTGCTAAAGTAAAAGTAGGTGCAAATTTCAGAATTTACCAACCTGATTCTAAAGGGAGTATTTTTATTGACACAAATGATGTGCCAATTGTAAATAAGGAGTTTGGAATTTATTCAGGAATTGAAAAAGATGTTTTAGGAGAATCTTTAAAGGTAAATGGGACTTTTCGTTTGGATAAAAATGAGAATTTTGATTTTCTTTTTTCCCCCGCAATATCGATAGTATATAAGCCTAACGAACAAGATGTTTTTCGCTTTTCTTTTTCTTCTGCAATAAGAAACCCTACTCTTTCGGATCAATATTTGTTTTACAATACAGGAAGGGCAATCTTGATTGGAAATTTATCAGGGCATGGCTCTGATGGTGGTCCACACTTTGATAATTCTAAAGAAAATATGGTGACAGTCGAATCGTTAACCAACTATTTTCTACCTCCACTAGAAAACAGACATATTGATAGTTTAAAATTCTTTAAAATAGACCCTATTCGTCCTGAAAAGACTAGATTGATTGAGGTTGGTTATAGAACTACACTTTTTGATCGTTTGTATATTGATGCTAACTATTATTATTCACGATATACTGATTTTATTGGCTATAAGATTGGTGTAAAATTTAATTATTATGAGTATAATGGTGGGAACGCTATCTCATTGCCATCTATTCAAGCGTATCGAATGGCAGCAAATGCTACCAATATAGTAACCACTAAAGGAGGTTCTGTTGGATTAAATTATTTTTTGAATTCATCTTTTACAATTAATGGTAATATTTCTTGGAATAAACTTAATAAAAAAGGAACAGAGGATCCTATTATTCCTGCTTACAACACTCCAGAATATAAATATAATATTGGCTTAATAGGAAGAGAAATTCATCTTAGTAACAAACACAGTTTATTAAAAAATTACGGTTTTAGTATTAACTATAAATGGGTAGAAGGATTTCAATACGAAGGATCTCCTCAATTTACAGGTTTTGTACCTACATACAGTTTGTTAGATGCACAAATAAGCAAAGCGATACCAAAATTGAAAACAACCATTAAGTTAGGTGCTTCTAATTTATTAGACAATGAACATTACGAGGTTTATGGAGGTCCATATATTGGTAGAATGCTTTATTGTTCCCTTCTTCTTGAGATTTACTAAAAAATTAGTAATATTGTTCCTTAAATCAAAAATCAAAAAAATATGAAAAAAGTATTACGAATCTTTATTGCATTTACCATAACCTTAAGTGCAGTAAGTGTGAATGCACAACACATGCGATATCTTGACGATATCTTTTCTTCAGTAACGGTTACATCAGATGTACAGTATGCTGAAAATATCAGCATATTACCTTTGCTTTCTGGCGGGCAACCAACATTAATGCCTTTACTATGCGATATTTATGAACCAAGCGGAGATAGTTTAACAGATCGTCCTGTAGTTATTTTAGCGCACACTGGAATCTTCTTACCTCCTGTAATTAACGGGCAAGCAACTGGAGATAAGCTTGACTCTTCTGTTGTTCATCAATGTATGCGTTGGGCCAAAAAAGGTTATGTAGCAGTTGCAATGAATTATCGTTTGGGCTGGAATCCTACATCACAAGATCAAGATACAAGAACTTCAACCTTATTACAAGCTGCTTATAGAGGTGTTCAAGACGCAAAAGCATTAGTTCGTTTTTTAAATAAATCGGTAGCTGCGGATGGTAATCCTTATGGTATTGATCATACAAAAATTGCACTTGGAGGACACGGAACTGGCTCTTATATCTCATTAGCTTACGCTACTTTAGATACAGTTGGTGATAATACGCCATGGCAAGAAATCTATCTTACTAAGTTCTTCAACCTAACCACTATGCAGCCTTATGTTTACCCTCCTTTTATGGGGAATTATGATGGTACTGATTCTGCAGGTGTTCCTATTTTAGATTCTATAACCGGACAGCCAATTGGAACTGCATGGATGAATATACCAAACTGGCCTTTATACGACAATGATATTAGTATGGCTTTTAATGTTGGTGGTGCACTTGCAGACAGCTCTTGGCTTGAAGCTGGTGATGTGCCAATGGTAAGTTTCCATTGTACTAAGGACCCTTACGCTCCATATGCTAATGGAGATGTGATTGTACCTACTACAAATGATTTTGTAGTTGAATGTCAAGGGAGTTATATAGTACAAAAACATCAAGCTATAAATGGGAATAATGCAATTTTTGCAAATGCAGGATTCTCTGATGGCTTTACCACTACAGCTAATATCAACAATAATGGATATGATGGTCTTTTTCCTTTTTTAACACCAACACCTGACACAACTACTCCTAATGCTTTTATGGAGTACAATGAAGAAGAAGGAGCTCCATGGGACTGGTGGGATAATACATGGTATGATAATATGCATCAAGCCATTCATAGCTCTCCTGCTGGATATGGTCCTGCAAATTCAATGTTAGGAAATCCTAATATGTCTGCAGTAAAAGGAAACGCTTATTTAGATACCATACAAGGTTATTTAAATCCTAGAATGTTCTTAGCTCTTGGTTTAGATACTTTGATGACAACATCTATTGAAGAGGTTATTGATTTCTCAACAGAAATTTTTCCTAACCCTACTGCTGGAAAAGTACATGTAGTAAGTTATGCAGCATCAATCACTAGCATTGAAATTTACAATATCACTGGACAAATTGTTTATAGTAAACAAGTGAATGCAAATGCAATAAAAATTAATACAACTGCTTTTAGTAGCGGTACTTATTTGATGAATATAAAATCAGATAAAACAGCTATTAGTAGAAAATTAATT
>NHFY01000004.1 GCA_002170165.1 Flavobacteriales bacterium TMED123 | reverse complement strand
TTTCAAGCTGTTCAAAGTTGTTCTCTATCAGCTCCAGGTACTTCTTTCGTATTTCGGTAGTGGTCTTGTTTGTAGATCCGCTTTTACGTCCACTTCTATTTATTTAAGCCACCAAGAAGCAAAGGAAAAGCCTGATCCATAATTTATCAGAGGTTGATTAATACTTGATAAACTTCGATGTAGTTACACTCTGCATATTCCCTACTTTCAACATATAGGTGCCGCTGCTCAATTCCGAAAGATCTAGTATCGTTATCGTTGAGTTCATTGGGTTTACTTCCGCTTTTTGTTGAATTAAAACCCTTCCATTCAGGTTGCAGACCGTAATAACATGATCAATATCACTCACCGTGGCAAAATGAACATTAATTTTATTTCCGGCTGGGTTTGGATAAAGTCCTATTAGTTCAACGTCTTGAAATTCGGCAATTGCGTTAACGTCCTGAGCAATTCTCGGGCATTCCGGAGCTAAATCCACATCGTATTTTGAAGAAGGCAAGCTTGCCGAAGTTGTTTCGTTCAACTGCATATCGCCTGAATTACTGTAAAGCGATTTCACCCATGAATAATTGGTGTTCACCTGATCAATTTGATCGATAAAGAACCAATCGGCCTGGATACGCTGTTGATTCATGTCTAAAATGAAAAAACCATGTTGGGTAAGTTCTACAAACTTGATATGAGGATTTTCAATAGTAAGTAACCCACCAACGTTAATTGGTGCTCCTGGAGAAGTAACACTTGGAGTTACAAATTCAACTCCGAGGTTGTTACCATTGTCTTCCAAATTAAAAGCCCAGCTAGTATGAACGTCGCCTGTTATTACTGTAAAATTCTCAACGTTATTTGTGTTGATGTGCTGAATTACATTGTCTCGTTCGGCAGGATAACCATCCCATGCATCGCCATTGATCGGAATCCCAAAAACGGTAATAGGAGCAAAGATTACTTGATTTCCAAGTACTTTCCATTGCGCAGAACTTGTAGACAGCTCGTTTGTCAACCATTGGTACTGATCAGTTCCTAACATCGTTCGATTTGGGTCGCTTTCATTCACTCCTTGTTCATCTCTACCATGTAGGCGTGTGTCCACCATAAATAAATCGAGTAGATTCCCATATTCAAATTTTCGGTAGATTTCGTAGTTGTTTTGGGCTTTTGGTCGAATAGGCAGCCACTCGAAATACGCCTTTTGTGCATCCAGTTTTCGATCGGACCATAATCCTTCTCCCGAATTATGATTTTCAGCACCATCTGTGTATGAATTATTTGCTGATTCATGGTCATCCCATACGCATATCCACGGATAGTTTTGGTGTAATTTCTGAAGAGATTTATCCATATGATACACCGAATAACGCATGCGATAATCATCTTGAGTTATCGTTTCATGTGCTGGATCAAATACGCGATCGAGGTTTGGATCCTGTCCGTATCCGCCTTCTTCGTATTCATAAATGTAATCACCCAGCATAAGCACAGCGTCGACATCATTGCGTTGAGAAATTACGTCATACACATTAAAATAGCCTGCTTCAAGATTCGCACATGAGACAACAGCGAAGCGTAAACTATCCACTGAACCAATAGGGGTAGTTTTGGTTCTTCCGCGGACACTTTGGCTACCTAAACCTGAGAATTCATAATAGTAGTAGGTGTCAGGGGACAAACTATCTACATCAAATTTAACAGTGTAGTCACGTGAATTATCCGTTATCATACTTCCTTGTGTAACCACATTCGTCATTGCAGTGTCGAGCGCCATTTTGTAGCTAACTAGAACAGGAGTAGTAAAATCATCTGGTGTAATGCGTGTCCAGATAATTACACGATCTGAAAGAGGATCACCTGATGCAACTCCATGATAAAAATGATCTACACAATCCAGCGGTGATACGCTTGTTTGCGCCTGTAGATTCCATGCGCAAAAAGCTAATGAAAAGGTGAAACAAATTCTTTTGATCATTTGTTATTGTATTGGTTGTGTTTTATTGAAATATACATGTTTGAACTTTCATTTTGAATTTATCAGAAATCCCGTTCATGTTTAGTTAAACAAAAGTCGTAATAAGATATAACTTTAATGAAAATGGAATTTGGTCTTTCGATGAACCTTTGTTAATACACAGTTCATATTAGACTTTTTTTAAAGTAAAACTTTTAAGCTAAAGTTTCGAAACCCTTTAATTTGAAGTAATATTGATTACTGCTAATGTGAACTGTTGTGTCTAGTCTCTAATAATAACTCTGTGTGACTCAACAACATCAGAAGGAAGTTTGATATAAATTAAGCCGACTCCTTTGCATAATCCTTCTAAAAGAAGTGTGTGATCTTTTGCATTTTCAATGTTCTTTGAATAACAGATCTTGCCTAGGCTATTATATATCTCGATTGTTGCATTATCTACTGTATTTCCAAACTCAATTGTTACTTTATCGTCAATTACAGTAGGGTACACTTTCGTCGTTAGATCAGAATATTCCTGAAGAGAACTGTCATCAATAGGGTTTGTAATAACGACTTGATTTCCATTGGATGGATTCCAGAGAACAGCATTTGACGGTAATCCAGTTCCTAATTCATCGTCCAGAATAGAGAATACTCCGTTGACGTTTTCAAACTTCACGCATTGAATGGTTGTTTCAGTTTTCGTTACACGAATGAAGAAGAAATTATCGAATGTTCCTGCATTTCGAACGAAAGGTTTTGCGTTAGCTCCGGTGTAATGGATATCGCGGTGCGGTGCCCCCCATTGTCCCTCTCCTATATACACAACTCCATCCTCGGGTGAAGCTATTTCAAAGTCATCTGCGGATTGGTTTCCCTGGCAGGGGTAGGTCCATTTGGTACTGTGTGAATCTGACTCCATCACCAATCGAATCTTATATTGTTCAAATAATGGAACCCAACAATCCATTTGATCCTGCGCAAGGTCTCCATCCTTACCAATTGCTAGTGTAGGGACGTGATAGGTGGCAAATTTCCAGCATGGATCAGTTGCTGTTCCGGTGTTTAATTGAAGATCATTGGTGAGCCAGTTCAATTGCCCTATATCATTACAGGCGTTCAATTCTGAATTCAGCATGTACAACCGTAACAAACCACCGTTAATTGTGAGTGAGTAGTATTCATCAAATGGAATATCAAACATTTCGTGAACATCGAACATATCCTCGTGATTACCACGGGAGAACGTAACCGGAAACATTCGGCCGTCCTGTGTAATTGTCAATTGCCAATCGTTGAGCCACGTGGTCCATTCGTTCTGCGTGTTTGAAGTGATTTGATTCATTACGTAATCACCAGTAAATGCGATAAAATCAGGGCGAATCTTTGCTACTAGTTTATTTCCATCCCTTCTTTTTTCGAGACAATCACCGCTTGGACAGTTTTCTGTATAGATTCCGAATAGCGAAAATCCATCTCGTGTGTCTCCGCCTGAAATAAATGAAACTGGATCATCAACATCGTCAGACAAGGTTCGAAAATAAAACCGCTGACTCGTTTGCCCGGCATCATCCTGAATAACGAAATAATAAATTGCATTGGGATTCAATCCCGTAAGTCTTGCAAAATGACGCGTTATGTTATGAGCACCCCCCGTTCTATCAGATACATGACTGAAAGGGTAACTATTATAGTTCGTACCGAAATCTGCAAGTCCGTAATGTATTGTTCCGTTGTCACCACTCCACCCAATAACAACAGATGTTGCCGGATCATTGCGAAATGCTAGTGTATAGTGCTGGGTTGCAGCGAACGATGCCGAATAAACGATAAAGATGGTAAAAGAGCTGAGAATTGTTTTTATCATAACATGGCGTAATTAACTCACTAAGATCATTGATCAATAGAAAATCTGAATGAAGCCAAAATTAAGTTTTTGTTATGTTGCAATCACTCCTTAAACCATTCGCTATACTTCAGATAATTATTGGCTAGCTGAATATAATATCAATACAGTAAATCCATTCCAAAATAAGAGTTGCCCATAAACTCATGTCCAACGTTGGGTAGGATGTGGTGCTCCCAATTAAAAGCTGAGCTCAAACTTGTTGCACTATTTTGCGCTTCATCGTAAAAATGTTGTGCGCGGTCTAAACGGTTTAAACCTTGCAAATCAACAATATCATTTCTCCTTAAACCTGGTGCGTTTTCGTCATTGTCATTGCTCCCAACAATAACATAGAGCTTTTTAGAGAATAATAGAGATAAATCAAGCTGCTCTGCAGGGCTCTCTTCCAGGCCATAAGGAAAAGTAATTTCATTGTTTAAAACAGTGTACCATCCTGAAGCCGCAGCCACAATTCTATTGATGCGTGCATTCGGGCTGAAAATCATAAAACGATGTGCCACTTGGGCACCTGCTGAAAAGCCCATGACGTCATAAACAGAAACATTGCTTATGCACGAAGCACGAATTTTATCAAACAGCGGTTCGAACACTGCAAAAGTCCATTCGCTTTGTGGGTTTAAACTACTTGATGAAGGATTGTCGCCATCTACAAAAACATTCCCTAGATTGTAACTGTCGCCTCCTGGATAATAATCAGAGCTAAACGTAGGACACACTAAAATACAATTGTGTTGATCTGCTTTGTTTATGAGTTGGTCCCTATTTTGCATTCCATCTCGACCACCTCCATGCAAAACAAAGAGAATTGGTGAGTATGCCGTGGCCGTCAGAGGGACATGATAAAAAACTTCAACAGGTTTATTCGAAAGCGGGGCATAGCTATCAAAAACAAAAGAGCCCGTACCCAACATTTCGATGGCAGTTGAGTCCTCTGTCTCTTCTGGAATGTCTGGACTCAAAATTTCATTTTTGTCACAAGATGGCAGTATGTAGGTAATGAAAATTAAGCCAAAAAGGATAGGTATAAATCGAACGTGAAGCATCATTATTTTTTTGCGATATTCATTTTAAATAGTTGAAAAAGGAAAGTTATTTTTTAAAACTACCACATTTTATGGATTAAAGCTATTTCTCTCCATTCAAGGTTGTTGAAGGTTTTTACCTAACCGTAAACAATAAAATTTCAATTAACACAATCAATGTGTATATTTGACACTACTCACCAAGTATTAGAACAATTATGAAAACATCCCCAAAGAATTCTTGTTTCATTATTTCAATTTTTGTGTTGCTTTTTTTTCCTGCGAGAACTCAGCTGACCACATTTTTTGAAGATTGGCAACCCAGAACTTTTACAATCCCGAGTCTAACCACAATAGCCCCTTCAATTAATGCGAATCCAACCATCGGTATAAATGTGAATATTTCCAATGAAATCGCAGATGTTTTACCCACCCATTTCGGAACCAATCTGACTCATTTTTTGGGAGAGTCTTCTCTTGCCGAACAGGACTTTATGGATAATTTAGACAACCTGGGAAATGTGTTTTTTCGCTATCCCGGAGGTAATGGATCTAATCAGTTTTTTTGGGATGGAAATATACCGTCCTCTATTTTAAATGATGCAGCCATTTCCGTTGATGACCTAATCGATGGTTCGGGATGGAGAATCAGTCCAGATGATTTCTCTGATGTTTTGTTGCAGACCAATAGCAATGGAATCATTGCTGTGAATGCATCCTATGCAAGATACGGAACTGATCAAAATGCACTTCAGGTTGCTGCTGGTTATGCCGCCGATTTTGTTCGACACATGAACAATGATTTGAATGCCAATATTAAATATTGGGAGGTTGGAAACGAAAATTATGGGTCATGGCAAGCTGGATATGAGGTCAACGGAAATCAAATTGATGGAACTGACTATGGTAGTATTTTTAATGTTTTTGTTGATTCTATGAAAGCGGCGGATCCATCCATTAAAATTGGTGCTGTTATTTTCCCGCATGATAACAATTACAACAACTGGACAAGAAAGGTCCTTCAGCAAGTCGAAAACTCGGCTGATTTTTTAATTATTCACGACTACTTCAAACGAAAAAATAATCCAAATAATGTTACTTATCCTGAAATGATGATTGCTGTTTCAGAGGTTGAGCAGGATGTTGATAATGTCAATAACATGGTGACTTCATATACTTCCAAACCATCTGGATATTTTCCCATTGCCATGACGGAGTTTAATTCCAAAACGGGCGAGAGAGAGATTGCAATGGCCAATGGGATTTTCATTGCGCGCGTGCTGGCAGAACAAATTAAGCAAGAAATCGGCTTGTCACTAATTTGGAGTTTTCAAAATGGTTTGGACAGTCATGGTGGTGATCATGGTATTACTGCCAGGAACAGTACAGTGACTCCTAAAAATACGCCGAGGCCCGTATACCACGTTTGTCGCTATATGAACCAATTCTTTGGCGATAAAATGATATGGTCCTACGCGAATGATACTTCTATTAATTCGTATGTCACTAAGTTTTCCAATGGAGATTTAGGAATGCTACTTATTAATCATACATCAAATGCAGAAGTTGTTGAGTTTGATTTTGGTGCCGCGTCATTGAAGCAAAATTTTTATTGGTATGAAATAAACGCTTTGAATGAGACAGATAAAAAAGTTTTCATTAATGGTCAGACGACAACTCTGACGGAAGGCGGTCCCGAAAACTATGCTCAAGTTCCGGCCTATACAAGGGAAGTGGATGGGAATACAAAATTCGAAATAAAGCCTTATTCAGTAACTTTCATCGCCAACACGGACAATACTGCAGGTCAAATTACAGTGCCTAAGAAAAAAGTTAATTTCAATAATCCATTTCAAAACCAGCTTTCTTTTTTAGGAGAGCTTATTCCAGAGGAGGTCACCATATTTGACGTGAATGGCGTCCCTGTTCTTTCTTCAACATCAAAAATCATAGATACCTCTCAGCTATCTCCAGGTGTTTATTTCTTAGTACTTGAAATTGAGGGAGCCCAAGTTGTTTATAAATCCATTAAACTTTAATTATGACAAAGTATTCAGCAAAACATTTTTTGACTTTTCTTTTTTTCTGCAACGCCCTATGCTTTATAGGTCAAGATCAAATCGATTTGTTAATTGAAAAGATGACCGTTGAGCAGAAAGTAGGTCAAATGACCCAAATCAATTTGGGTTTTCTATCCTCTAGTGTGGATCAACATGACGGTAAAGTCAAACAAATTGACAACGAAAAGCTAAAGAGGGCAATTGAAAATTACCATGTAGGTTCAATTCTAAATACTGCTGGAACTGCTTACTCGATTGAAAAGTGGCATAGAATTTTAACGCAAATCCAAGACATTGCCTTGGCAACCCCGCTTGAAATCCCTGTTTTATACGGAATAGATGCTATTCATGGTGTCACATACACCAAAGGTTCCACTTTATTTCCTCATAACATTGGATTGGCAGCAACAAGAAATCCTATCATTGCGAATCAGATTGCTGCTGCAACAGCAAAAGAAACGCGAGCTTCAGGTCTTCGATGGAATTTTGATCCTGTTTTGGATGTTGGCAGAAATCCATTGTGGCCAAGATTCTGTGAAACTTTTGGTGAGGATCCTTTTTTGGTTTCTACCCTCGGAACAGAACTTATCAAGGGATACGAGCAAGACGGTTTGTCTGAAAAAACGGCTGTCGCCTCTTGTATGAAACATTTTATTGGTTATTCCGATCCTAAATCTGGAAAAGACCGAACGGAAGCTTACATTTCTGATATCACATTATGGCAAAAACATATCCCTTCATTCAAAGCCGCTATTGATGCTGGTGCATCAACGGTAATGATCAACTCTTCGATGATCAATGATGTGCCCGTTCACGGCAGCTACAAGCTATTAACGGAACTACTCAGAAACAAATTAGGCTTCAAGGGAATGATTGTTACGGATTGGGAGGATATTATTCGACTACATTCAAGACATAAAATTGCGGCAACGCCAAGAGAAGCTGTTAAAATTGCAATTGATGCCGGAATTGATATGAGTATGGTTCCCAATAGCTTTTCATTCTGTGAGCACCTTATAGATTTGGTTAAAAGTGGAGAAGTTTCGGAAGATAGAATTGATGCTTCTGTAAAGAGGATCTTGGTTTTAAAGAAGGATCTTGGGCTCTTTGACGAGCCATATCCTGAAAAGGATGCAGTACAAAATTTTGGATTGCAAGAATATCAATCGCTGGCATTAAATTCAGCCAGAGAATCCATGGTTTTATTGAAAAACGAGGGCGACGTACTTCCCCTTCCTAAAAACAAAAGGTATTTACTCTTAGGTCCAGGTGCCAATTGTTTGAGTGCTTTAAATGGATGCTGGTCATACTCTTGGCAGGGAGACAAAGAGGACGTATATCCAAACACGAGTAAAACGATTTTAGATGTCTTTCAAGAAAGATTTGGCGATGAACAGGTGATGTGCGATGTAAAAAGAGACTACTCTGATGCGATAAATTTCAACATTAATTTTTCTGATGAAGAGATTAGCAATGTTGATTATGTCATTCTCTTTCTCGGGGAAAATGCCTACGCGGAATCCCCTGGTAATATTGATGATTTAACGCTCGATCAAAATCAAATTGATTTGGCAAAAAGAGCGATAGCCTTAGACAAAAAAATAATCCTGGTGCTCATCCAAGGAAGACCAAGAATAATTAACGATTTTTCAGAAAACATAGATGGAATCGTTAACGCATTTTTACCAGGTAGTATGGGAGCTCAGGCAATTGTAGATGTACTTTTTGGAGATTTTAATCCTTCTGGAACCTTGCCTTTTACCTATCCTGCGCATTCAGGAGACTTATTGACGTATGATCATAAATATCTTTCTGCTATGGTAAGAACAGCACCGAATAAGAAAACATATGGAGGATATCATCCAGCCTTTAAATTTGGTGATGGTTTGAGTTATTCTGATTTCGTAATCAGTAATTTTAAATTAAGCGCAGATACGATTAATGTTGATGAAAAAATTCAAATTTCCTTTCAGTTAAAAAACAATAGTGAACGTGATGGCACAAAAAATATTGATGTGTTCATAAAAGACCATTATGCCTCACTTGCCCCTGATGTAAGGAATTTGAAATACTTTACTAAAGTTTCTCTTAAAGCTGGTGCTCAAAAAGAGGTGCGAATAGATTTGGATAAAAATGATTTGTTTTTCTTCAATTCAAAAGGGGAGAAGGTTTTAGAAGAAGGTAGTTTCTCCGTATTTGTTGAAGAACAAAATGCAACTTTTTATCTTAATAAGTAGTAGCTTCTCACTTGTCTTTATCAGTTCCATTAAAGCGAATTCAGGAATAAATACTTTTGTGATTCAGCAAAACCTTGCTACTGGCATATATTACATTAATATTGAAAAGGGTTCAAGGTCAACAAATATTCTAGAGTATATCAAGGCAGCGCTCAATTTTAAATCGAAAAGAGTCCTTGTATCTAACAATGTGGCATTCAGTGTACCACGGTTGTGTGTAGAATTAATATTTATTAATTATATTAGCGTCTAATCTACACTAAGTATAATGTTAAAGCTCAGAAATTTAATTTTTGCTATTTTATTTCTTTATCTAAGTTTTGACAGCGCAGGGCAGCACGAGCCAAGATTTAATTTCCCCATCTTTAAAACGTCTCCCACAACAGTTTCAGTGAAAGGATATTTTAGGTTTATGACTTATCATAGACATCTCTATGACCTTTTTGGAGACTCCTCTAAGCCTTATGTCTTTCGCGCAGACGATGAGTTTAATTCTCCTTCAATGAATCTTGAATTGAAGTTGTTTAATAAAAAGGCGGGCTATGTTAAAACCCAATTGTATCTTTTTGATCCTTTTTCAGGGATAAGCACGGACGTAGATTATTTCAAACTCAATAGAAAAGGAATTTCAATCGAAGCAGGGAGAAAAACGTCTATCGGTAATATTAAACTTATTGCAGGAGGTATTAATTTTTTAAGGTTTAGCGACTTTACATTAAGCTCGGCAAAGCAGGTTAGAAATTCCCTTTTTGATAGAAATGCTTGGACCAATGTTTGGGATGTCAATACGCAATACCAAAACTATTGTCAAGAGTCCGATTATGAAAGAGCAGCGGATTTTGGAAAAAGACAATTTAGTGGAATTCATCTGAGCATTACTGAAATGCCGAAACAAATGGGCATTGAACTCATTTATGGAAAAACCCCTTTCAATGCGCTGGACTATGATTATCTGGCAGGGATTAAACTGCAAAAAAAAGCAGGCCTGAATACTTTTTCCGCCGGTTTTCTTAATTCATCTGGTTTAGACAATACTATTAATGGCTCATCCTTTTACAATCGCATCCTCAACAGTACATTTGATGCAAATATCAATGAATGGAAGTTGAACGGTGAATTGGCACTTAGTCAATATTTTTTTGAATCGGTAGGCACAAAGAACAACGGTATTGCTGCTGAGGTTACAGTAAAGCCGAGTAAACGATTGATTAATTTCCCTCTTATTCTCGAGGGATATTTCATTTCAAGAAAATTCACGAATGTGCATTCCTCAATAATAAACGGCTCTGTGCCTGAATTCAGCTCTCAAACAGAGAGTTTTGATGGCGCGGGAATTCCGGATGGTGCCCGTCCTTTTGGCTCCGTAATGACGCCTATGCACATAAAATCAAATAACCGTTATGGATTAAATTTAAATATGGAATTTGATATCGGGAATTTTAAAATAAATATTGGCAACGGAGCTTCGAGAGAAATTAAAAATGACACCAACCTAATCACTTTTTTTCATAAGGTAAATGGGCTCTATCTTTCGAGAGTCGAGAGATTCCAGACCAACACAGGCCCTAATAGCAACTTAACCACTTTCTTTAGAGGCTATTACGAAAGCGTTTGGATCAATGATTCAATCAATGCTGAAATAACAAAGTCTTTTAATGTTTTTCTTTTTAACCTGAAGTACCAGACTAAAATTTTTAGCAAACAGCTGTTTTTATTTTATCTCGGAGAATTTCATTCGGTACAGGGCTTCTTGCGGCCAGTTCCTGTTTTCTCAAATAAGGCGCTTCTTCGAAACCATTTTCATGAGCTAGACGCCTATCTTCAACTTTCTAAGAAAATGGCTCTTGTAGGTTATCATGGGCGGGAGTTTATTTATGGAAATAGAGACGCGGGAATAGGAGATGTACTGAACCAAGAAAATAGATATTCGCCAAAAAGAGGAGTAGGAATAGTTTATGGACTTGGCCTAGATTATAATATTTCAAAACGTGCTTGTATCTATTTAAGATTTAAAAATGTATCCTATACGGATGCGAGCTTTGAAAACGACCATTACAGTGGCTATGAGGCCACTGCTGAACTTAAAGTATTTTTCTAATGAGATATATTCCATTTATAGCTTTTGTGTTTTTCGTAAACTGCATTGTTGCACAATTTCCCAAATTTCAACTTGGAGGATTGTCCAGAGCGCTATTTGATGTCTCTGAATTGAGTCCAACGGATACCATCAATAAAGATGTAAATCAAGAACTAAACATTGTATTTGACCTTGCTATGAACGCCCAGTTGAATAAAAAAATAAATTTCTACAGTGAATTGAGACTTGGCTCAAGCCTTGAAGTCTTTGATACCTCTGCCTCTTACATAAAAGTTAGGAGAATACTTCTGTTTGGGGACATCACCAAAAACTTATCCTTTGAGGTTGGGGACATAGATGTAAAAATGACTCAATTTACTTTGTGGAACAATAATGAAGAGGGAGCAATTAATGAAAATGAGCTATTTAGTGCTTACAGAGAAATTCAACGGTATGAAAACTTCAACGAAGGCAATTATTGGAGACGACAAGGGGCCAAATTATATGGGAAAAACAAGCTCTTTTCGGCTGATTCTCTTTCTTATCAGTTCTTCATTTCAAGGGAGCAGGCTTCCAATGAAATATCCATTCCAGATCGATTTCTTTACGGAGAATCTATTCTTTATGAACGGCCAAAATTTTCCTTTGGGATCAACCATATCGACTTATTTACTTTCAACAAAGGAATCGTAGGTGATACCAATTTGCACAACCATGTTTACACCCTGAATTCATCTGTCAAAATTAATAAGTTAATGGCTAAAATAGAGCTTGGGCAATCCTCTAGGACGATGACGCAGTCCGAAAAT
>NHFY01000003.1 GCA_002170165.1 Flavobacteriales bacterium TMED123 | reverse complement strand
GATGAGATTTACAAAGTGATGAAAGGAACATTTCATGTCGTTACTGGAATACCTAATCACGGAAAGTCAACATTTCTGGATCAATGCCTGATCCAAATAGCAAAAACACATAATTGGAAGTTCGCTATTTTTTCGCCAGAGCATTCAACTAAAATGCACATCAGAAGGCTCGCCATCATTTATACAGGCAAGGCATTTGACCCAAACATACACGGAAGGATGAGCGAGGAAGAATTAAGCGATGCTGTTAAATGGATACATAATCATTTTTTCTTCATAGAAACAAAAGACAACATACCGACCATTTCAAGAATACTGGAGTCTGCAAAAGGGGCAGTTCAAAAGTTTGGATGCAATGGCTTAGTGATTGATCCCTACAATGAAGTTGACGCTTCAAGGAAAGGATCTCTTCGTGAAGATGAGCACATAAGAAATTTTATTTCTGAATGTAAGCGATTTTGCAAAATGCAAAATGTCACGACATGGGTCGTAGCTCATCCGACAAAAATGTCAAAGAATGAACAGGGAGGATACTCCCCTCCTAGCGCCTATGATATTGCAGGGGCATCTCACTGGAGTAATATGTCAGACGCCATCCTTACAGTTCATAGGGACTTTGACAGCGGAAGCATTCAAGTGATGACTAGAAAGGTCAGAGAGCAAGGGCTATATGGGTCAATAGGCGAGGCTGTATTTTTCTATGATGAGGCTAAGCATCGTTTTGTTGACTCAGCAGATATGAGATCTGAGGAAAGGGGTTGGCGTGGCTACAACTAGCGTTGGCGAAAAAGAAATGTCTATTTTGCTTGATCATTTCAAAGTGGATTACGTGAGGGAATATCGTTTCCACGAAACTCGGCGCTGGCGTTTTGATTTTGCTTTGCTGGATTTTGGAATAGCGATTGAGGTAGAAGGCGGCATATTCTCTCAGGGTCGCCATACAAGGGGCAGAGGCTACACTCAGGATCTTTTAAAATATAACGCGGCTGTGACACTAGGATGGAAAGTATTACGCTATACGACGGCTCAAATTAACGCAAACGTCATAGAAGATATACATAAGATCATTAAAAGGAGCAATCATGAAAGAAGCAGTTTATCAAAACGCAAGACCGGATCCGATGGATCAATGCCTACAAAATTGGGAAAAGGCGATTGATGATTGGTCTAGTGCGGCAGAACTAGCGGCTCAGAAAGAAACAATGCTTAAGGCTTACGAGGCGGCAAAAAAAGTTGCTCTGGTGCAAGGTAGTAAGATGTCAGCAACTATGGCTGATTCCACAGTCAGGGCGACTGCTGATTGGGAGGTTAAATACCTAGAATGCCAGAGAGCAAATATCGCCGGAGAAAGAGCAAAACGAATACTCAGATTATCAGAAGCTAAATGGGAAACTGAAAGGTCAAAACAAGTATCGCTCAGACAGCTAAAATAAACGCCCCTGTCATTTCGCAATCCACGTTAGGTTTATGGTTAACAGGGGGTTTATCAAACTGCCTCTTGGATAAGCCGTTTTCGCAATATCATTGTATCACACTATCTTTTTAAGTTAAGCCTTATTTTAGCATTACGCCGTGAAGTATGACTAAAAGTCACTTTAGTCCGATTGGCTCTGAGCGGATCTTTATCCGTCTTTGTTTTTGATGCCCTTTCAATGTTCATTTTTTTCTTTAAGCGCTTGGCTCTAGCTATCTTTTTTTGATGCTTAGTCATTTCTTTGGTTGCTCCTATCTAATAATTTAATTACATATTTCCGTCTGGCGCTTTTCCATCTGGACAATCTTTGTTGTTTAGTCAAGGGTTGAATGCCAGTGAAAATACTTTCATCCCACTGAGCGCCATCCCCTGTCCCAATTATTATCTTCATCCAACATCCCTCCGATAGCTGTCCTTTACTGCGGCTTGTAATGCTTGATGATTAAAACCAAAGTCCTCATAGCCGTCAGCTATTGATTCAAGGTATCCATTAGTGGGAGGCTGTATCCAAGATCTTTCTCGCATTTGATATAGCATCACAAGGCCCCTTTCTGTCTCTCGGTATATCTTAGTGTATAAGCTAGGGAACCCTTCATACACATCAAGACAGGCAAGGTCAAAGTCACTAATTCTCCATAGTCCAATCATTACTTCGCCATCTGGATTTTCGGCAATGTCAGCCACGCTTCTAAAAACAAGATTAAATCCCTTCATCTTGATTGAGCCTACTGGCTCCGCAGTAGAGCACCTCCTTTTCATTTGATCTTTATTTAAGTTTGAGCCATAGGCTCCGTATAAATATTCGTTTATCATTTTATGCTAAACTCCTTCTTCTGTTTTCTAGGTGGGTTACTACTTCTTGGTCAACTCCGTCAAGCCACTCATCGTTTTGTACGTCGGCTATTACACCTGATAAAAACGTTGCGTCTTGTCCGAACCAGACATTTACAAATTGCTTTGCTTTGGCCTCTGATATTATGTTCGCCTTGCTTCTGAATTTTTTAGCATCCATGTTTCCTAAACGCTGTTCTCCTCGTAATGGCGATTGGGCTAGATTTGATTGTATTGCTCTGTGCCAAGCTCGGATTTGATCGGTGCTTATTGAGCGAGTTGACTCATCTATCAAGCTTTTCAAAACCCATCGTTGTCCTGATATAAACTCTAGTTCCCATCCAACCTTTGTTAGTGACTTTCTAAGGCTTTTGAAAGCGGAGGCAGAATTCGTTGTGGGGCGTCTGACTTGATGGGTAAGCTCACAGCTTCTTTGAACAAATTGCATCAGGAATAAAATCCAATTTGAAATCTTGCCAAAGTCTGTTGTGCCAGAGTGCTGTCTGAATTCTATTGATCCGCTTCTTCCAAGATTGCAAAGATTCAGTTTGAAGTATCTACCTACTGCTCGTCCTGCTTCCGCTTTTTCTGAAGTCTGATGAATCGCTGTTACGTTACGTTTGATTGAAGCGCACCATCGGCTGTTTCTTCTTGAGCGTGGCATACAAAGGTCAATCTGTTCTTCAAACTTTGCGTATCTTGTGTAAACTGATTTGATTTCAGCCATTGTCATTTCACTGGCATCTAGGTGAACATGAAGTCCGCAGGATACGTCTACTCTCGCTCCGGCTTCGTTTAAGGCTTCACAAACTTTCGCTACTTGAAGAAGTCCGTTTTCGCCTTGAAGAATTGGGCTGACAATTTCGTATCCATTATAAACACTGGCATCAGTAACGATCTTCCAGTGATCTCTCGTTGTGTGGTTGTAATCTTCAACTTTACACTCAACGTTGTTTGCGTTAACCAATCTTGAAACTTCGTGGCGATTAGCTCCTATGAACTCAATCTCTATTCCGAATTTCTGGTCAGTTACGTTCATGTCTCTCCTGCTAGTTGTTAGTTGTTGATATGTAAATATTACCATAGTAAACCTTTAATGCAAGCACAAAATGGGTTTTTTTTGCTCAAAAGGGGGTTTTTTTTGGTTTTTTTGCTTTTTTTCCGTTATGATGGTGTTTTCCCATGATTCAAAAGGGGTTTGGGTTGAAGTGGTCTGCGAAAGAAATACAAGAGGTATCTGTTGAAACTTTAATCCCTTATGACAGAAATCCCCGCATACATTCTGAAGAACAGATTGAGTCTCTTGCCAACAGCATAAGGCAATGGGGTTTTACAATTCCGATTTTAGTTGATGAAAAATTTTTAGTTATCGCTGGTCATGGGAGACTGTTTGCCGCACAAAAAGTCGGGCTTGATTCTGTTCCTGTGATTATGGCTCAAGGCTGGAGCGATGAAGAAAAGAAGGCATACACCATTGCGGACAATAAGCTTGCAGAAAATTCAAAATGGGATGACGATGTTTTGCGTGTTGAGTTGCGCTCTTTAATTGATAGCGAATATCAAATGGACAATTTGGGGTTTTCTCAATTTGAACTTGATTCAAAAATGGTGAATGAACTTTACACTCCGTTTGAAGTTGAAGAAAGCCTTAAGGCTCATGGAATAACTCCGGCTGAAGTAGTTGATTTCCCTGTTCCAAAAAAAACCGATCACGACATGGTTGAGTTCAGTTGCGTTATGGAGGTGTGGCAAAAACAAGAGCTAGTAGCAAAAATAAGAGAAATTAAAGACGAATATCAAATCAGGCTTACAGGGGAAGCTTTAGGAATCTTAATAGAAAATTATAAGAATGTTGCCGATAAAGGCGATGACTAAAAATTTTTCTAAACATCATTATCGCCCCTTGCCGAAAGAGGTCATTTTAAAAGAATCTAAAATACACGGCTTTGGGGTTTTTGCAAATGAGGATATTCCAAAAGGAAAAGATCTTGGCATGACTCATATATGGACTGATTATGGTTGGGTGCGAACTCCTTTGGGCGGTTTTATAAATCATTCAGAAGATCCAAATTCTGAAGGAAGAATGTGTGACAATGTTTTTTTCCAAGGATCTCAAGCATTTAGAACTTTGTTCACCCTGAAAGATATAAAAAAACATGACGAGCTTACTTTCTTTTACTCATTACCTGAATATGAGCTAATTAAATAATGACTAAAATCCATAAGAAAAAATACATAGATCAAAACGTTTATGAAAAAGCGCTTGAAAGAATTGAGTATTTATATGAGGTTTTTGATGATGTCGTTGTTTCTTTCAGCGGAGGCAAAGACAGCACAGCAATGCTTTTATGTGCGATTGAGGTTGCCGAGAAAATTGGAAGACTTCCAGTAAAAGCTGTCTTTTATGACGAAGAGGCAATTCATCCTCCGACTATTGAATATGTTGAAAGGGTAAGAAATGATCCTAAAGTGGATCTTGAATGGTACTGCATACCTATTAAGCACAGAAACGCTTGCTCAAATAAAGAGCCTTACTGGTACTGTTGGGATCCAGATAAAAAAGATATTTGGGTTCGCGATCTCCCTGATGATTGCATTACAGAGCATGAAAGATTCCAATACGGAATGTCTATGCAGGAGTTTGGTACTGAGCATTTTAAAAATACTAGTTGTGTAGTTTTGCAGGGTATAAGGACGGAGGAGAGCCTCAGAAGATACAGGGCAGTTGCAAATAAAAAACAAGAGAATTTTATTACCAAGCCAGCAAAAGGGGTCGTTTTTGCCTACCCAATATATGATTGGTCATCAGGTGATGTTTGGAAGATAGTCTCAGTCAAAAACGCTGATTATAATAAAACGTATGATATTTTTAATCGTACAGACTGGCATGGTCATTATTTAACGCAAAGAGTTTGTCCTCCATACGGAGAGGAGCCTTTACGCGGGTTATGGGTTTATGCCGAATGCTTTCCTGAAATGTGGCAAAAAATGATTCATAGGGTCGCTGGTGCTACAACAGCGGCAAGATACGGAAACACAGAATTATACAGTCAAGGATATAAGCCGGACCAGACCTCTTGGAGAGATCATGTGCAGTCAGTGATTGAGCAATTTGAAGGGCAAAACAGGATAGACGTTACAAAACAGCTCAATTCAGCTATAAATGCTCACATAAAAAAAACAGATGACCCTATCCCAGAATTGCAATCTCATCCAGTAAGCGGATTATCTTGGAAGTTTTTATCAAAAATGGTGACGAGAGGCGATCTCAAAGGCAGGGTTATTCAAGGCCTTAGCTCTGAAGCGAATAAAACTTGTATTAAGTTAGGCATCACTCAAGAGGAGGCAAAGATCAAATATGGCAAAAAATGATGACCAGCCCATTTCAAAAATTCAGTGGGTGAAAAGAGAAACGCTAAAACCTAACAGCTATAACCCAAACAGAGTAGCCAGCCCAGAGCTTAAGTTGCTTAAAATATCTATTTTAGAGGATGGCTGGACACAGCCCATAGTAGCCAACAGTGACAATGAGATCGTAGATGGCTTTCATAGGTGGACAGTATCAAAAGACCCAAAAATAGCAGAAATGACAGACGGACTAATCCCTGTTGTATTCACCGCGCCAAAAAACGCATCGCATCAAAAGATGAGCACAATTCGTCATAATCGGGCCAGAGGGACTCACGCGGTACTTGATATGTCAGAAATAATACAACAAATGGTTGAGGATGGTGTATCTAAGCAGGAAATTATGGAAAGATTACAAATGGAAGAGGAAGAAGTCATACGGCTTGCATCACGCGCAGGAATTCCTGCTAGTAAACTCATAAATGAAACTGATTTTTCAAAGGCATGGGTGGTTTAAATGAGCGAAATTCAAAAAATAGAAATGGAAGATGAGCCGTATTTTAATACTCAGTACGGAGCCTATTACTATCCCCCCATTATTCCTAACCTAAATTTAAGCAAGGAGACTGATTTATACAGTTATCAGTGTTTTATAGGTGAAAAAAGAATAAGTAACCTCAAGGCCGGAGAAAGCGTAATCACTCTTTCGGCTGACAGAAGCGAAGCCCATTGGTTTAGCTGGAAGCATTTTAAGTCTAAGGCAGGACAAAAGAGTGTTTCTAGTTTTTTATCAAAACACTTTGCAGTCATTTTGTCTGGCTACCAATGCGGGGATAAAACAGCTTCATTAACTGAGAGAGTAAATTTGCCTTATGTGAATGGTTGCGCTTCAAGACAAATATTTGCTCCAGAAAGGGTAGGAGATCCTACATTTCAACAGCTCACCATCCCTCCTTACACAAGCGAACAGGTGCATCATATTCATCCTACCAGCAGGGTAGTCTATGTTTTAGACGGCAGAGGATATAGCCTTGTGGGGCAGTCAGGAAGCTCTGTTGAAACACCCCTTACTAAAGGAATGGTGTGTGTGCTTGATCCCATGTGTCCTCATCACTTCAGAACAGAAGATGAGTATCTCACTGTATTACCTGTTCACATATTTAGTAGCGGCCCCGCAAATATGGATAATAACCATCCTATGTTTAACGGAACCAAAGAAGTTTAGATTTTATGGAAGTATTTGATAACGATAATGAGTAAAAAAATTAAAGACGTTGATACCACAGTAATTCGTGATGAGTTTGTTCATGGCTATGTTGATGGCGATGGGGTCAGGAAATACCCCACTATTGAGGCATTACACAAAAAGCATGATGTAGCCAGAGCCACTTTATATCGTATATCTGAAAATGAAAACTGGCAGTCACAGAAAAACAATTATCAAACAGAGCTTCGCGTCCGGCTGGATGAGGAGCGAATGGAAAGAATGATAAGCGAAAACAAGAGGCTTGATGATTCATGCTCCCAGATAGCTATGGGAGTGATCACATCAATAGGTAGGAAAATACAAAGAGAATTAGAGTTATCAAGACAAAACCCATCATATGAGGGGCTTGACTCAATACAGCTAAATCAGCTTTCAAGCGCAATGGCTCAAGCGCAAAAGGTGGGCAAGCTCGCATTAGGCCAAGCTCAAGAAATAAGCAAGGTGAGCGCAGATGTTAGCCAACCAGAAGCCTTCGCATCAGTTTTGGAACAACTTGACCAAATTGCGGAATCAAGGGCAAGTCAAAACGGCGGAGGTATACACTAAATGGATCACAGGCAAAGCTAGACCAACCCAAATCACGCCCAGCGGCGATTGGAATATTTGGCTAATTCTTGCAGGAAGGGGTTGGGGTAAAACGCTCACAGGCGCGTATGATGCCCTCATATATGCTTTAAAAAACCCAAAATCACAGGTTGCAGTAGTAACTCCCACCTTTGGAGACCTTCGCAGAGTGGCGTTCACAGGCATTTCAGGCGTTATGAGTATTGTGCCACCAGAATGTTTACTAGAAGGCAGAGGCCAAGGCTATAACCACTCAGCATCAGAAATCAGATTATATAATGGCAGTAAGCTCATGGGGTTCTCTGCAACTGAACCAGACCGATTAAGAGGCCCGCAGTTTCATAGGGCTTGGTGTGATGAGCTTGCGGCGTGGCGACACCCAGAGGCTTTTGATCAGCTTATGTTTGCGTTACGTCTTGGAGAAAATCCCCAGTGCGTTATTACCACAACACCAAAACCTCAACCACTTCTTCAACAGCTACTCAAAAGAGATGATGTAGTAACGACTAGAGGAACTACATTTGAAAATGCAGATAACCTCGCTGAATCATCACTGAGCCTTTTAAAAGAAAGGTATGAGGGGACAACTCTTGGGCGACAAGAGCTTTATGCAGAAATCATTGATAAACTTGATGGGGCTTTATGGTCTACACAGCTCATTGAAAAATCAAGGGTAAAAAAGTTACCAGACTTACAAAAAATTATTGTCAGCATTGATCCCGCTGTTACTTCAGGAGCTAATAGCGATGAAACAGGAATTACAGTGGTAGGAAAGACGGAGAATTCTGAGTATTATGTTCTTGATGACCAATCAGGGAAAATGAGTCCTGAATCATGGGGCAGAAAAGCGATAGAGATGTTCCATAAGTGGGATGCAGACTACATTGTCGCAGAAGTAAATAATGGTGGCGACTTAGTGGAAAGATTGTTAAAAACAATAGATTCAAGCGTAAAATATAAATCAGTTGTTGCAACGAGAGGAAAATTAGTGCGAGCTGAACCAATAGCCTCGCTATATGAACAAGGGCGTGTTCACCACATGGGAGTTTTTCCAGAACTAGAATCGCAGATGTGTACTTACACAGGTGAGCGAACAAGACCGTCCCCAGATAGGCTTGATGCGCTGGTCTGGGGACTAACAGAGCTAAGCAAGAGTCGCGGCGAAACTAATTGGAGAATTTCATAATGGCAATTTTTGATGGAATGAGAAATTTTTTTAGAACCACTCCTCCTGAAAAGAAATATGGAGCAGGTCCAGTAATGGGATACTTCGGTGTAGGGCCATACACTGACAGAAAGATGGGGTATTCTGACCTTGCTACAGACGGTTATCTAAAAAACAGCATTGTCTTTCGTTGCGTAAATGAGATAAGCAAAGGCGCATCTGCTGTTCCCTATGTAATAAAACAAGGGGATGAGATCATTGAGCAGTCCCAATTAAACTACCTTCTTGACCGACCCAATCCTCTACAAAGTTATTCTGAGTTCTTTAACAGCCTGTTTTCATATTTGCTTCTTGGCGGCAATGCTTACCTTTTAAGGGTCACAAATAATAATGACCAGCCCAAAGAGCTTCACCTATTACGCCCAGACCGCATAGAAATTAAAGGTTCAAGTAAGGTTTTCCCAGATAAATTCGTTTATCGGGTTGGCGGTAACGTGATGAATGAATACGAGATTGACCAAGACACAGGGAAAGGCGATCTAAAGCAAATTAAATTATGGAATCCGCTGGATGATTATTATGGTTTAAGCCCCTTGGTAGCGGCGGCAATGGAGGTTGACCAGCATAACGCGGCAACCAGACATAATATTGGCTTGCTTGAGAATGGTGCTAGGCCATCCGGCGCGGTTATATTTAAGCCTCAAGATGATGGCGGTTATCCGATACAGCTTACAGACGGACAAAGACAACAGTTATTGGAAGACTTAAACAGCCGATTCTCAGGAAGCGCGAATGCTGGAAGACCCATGCTGTTAGAGGGGGACTTTGATTGGAAAGAAATGGGACTTAGCCCCAAGGATATGGACTTTCTAAACTTAAAACACATGAGCGCAACGGATATTGCGATGTGTTTTGGTGTTCCTAGCCAGTTGGTAGGCGTACCAGATTCACAGACGTACTCAAACATGGCAGAAGCAAGGTTGGCTTTATATGAGGAAACTATCATTCCTTACCTTAGAAAAGTGCAATCAGACTTGAATGAATGGCTGGTTCCACAGTTTGAAGAATTAGGGGAAGACCTTTCGTTTGAATATGACATTGACCGCATCCCAGCCCTAGCAGAAAGGCGGCGCATGATATATCAGAATGTATTAGGCGCGGTGAATGCTGGCGTGATGACTAGAAACGAAGCGAGGGAATTGGTGGGACTTAGCCCGATGGATGGGGCAGATGATTTATTAGTGCCTAGTAACCTATTCCCCTTGAATGAAGGCGCACCACCAGAACCCGAAGTGGTGGATGATCCAGAAGATATAGCGATGTTTGGCGATGAGGAAGAGAAGCAAGAAGAGGTGACCAACTTCCCTAAAGCCGGAGATAACAAGAAAATATCTTTAAGAAACAGTAACTTCCCCCAGTTTGATTTTGATTTCGCTCAAGTGATGGCTAACGATATGACCGCAAACGGCAGGAAGATATGGAAGGCTGGAGGCAACATTAGAGGAACAGAGGCTTTTAGATTGTGGGAGAAAGCTAAAAAGGGGGAAGAAACCCCAGCAGTTCTTTCATGGATAAAGGAACGCGAGGCTTGGAGCGCAAGACACACGGTCATAGATGGCAATGCGTTTAAAGATATGAAGTTAGAGCCTAACCTGTCTAACGTGGGCGGTATTGTTTCGCTAATCAAGTGGGGCGCAATCAACCCAGACTTAGGCCAGAGAAGAATGAAGGACATCATTCTGGAGCTAACCAAGAAACTAGAGGAAAGAAAGACAGATAATATTATACGTCCTGAATCAGATGAACACGATATTGAATCTCTCATTGATGATATTCATGTAAAAGCCCCAGAAGATACGAGGGTATCAGAGCAAGCCAAGCGCACGTTGCAAGGCAAAGTTGACGAACACAACGAAGAGTTTGGAGACACACCAAGCAAAAGGGCCACTTTACGGATGCTTGAGGCAGTATTTAAAAGGGGCGTTGGTGCTTACTACACAAACCCTCAATCTGTCAGGCCAAATGTGAGCGGCCCTGACCAGTGGGCGTTTGCGAGGGTCAATGCCTTTTTGTTTGCTTTGCGCACTGGCAGATTTCAAGGCGGCAAGTTTGACAGAGATTTATTACCAAAAGGACACCCACTTTCAACTAAGGAGTAACACATGGGGTTTTTCAAGTGGATTAGCGATTTCCTTGGCACAAGCCAAACAGCCAGAGATACGGCTGACTTGTTAGAAGAGGTAGAAGTTAGGACAAGAGACAAAAAAGGACGGTTTGTGCCGGATGACCCAACCACCCCAGAGAACGAAGCATACACCAAGGTAAAGAGGCCGAAAGCCAAAGTAAGCAAAATAAAGAAAGCGGCTAAACCAAAGCCAAAGAAAAAGAAATGAAACTAGCGGAGGCGTTGAGCCTTATGCAAACAAACGGATTTGAACAGCTTTTCCTTTTTAAAGGAAAGGTTCGTAGCGTATATGATGGTGACAGTCTCCGCGCTGACATTGACCTTTGTTTTGGTATCAACTTGCTTAATCAAGCTATCCGCATAAACGGCATAGATACCCCTGAGATGAGGGGTAAAGGCGTTACCAAGCAAGAGAAAGTTTTAGCCAAGGCCGCAAGGGACAGAGTTAAACAGCTTATCAAGAAAGCATTTTGGCTGGAATCCTTAGATGGCGGCAAAAAAGATAAATACGGCAGGATACTAGGGAACATATACACCCTTGACGGATTAGACGTAGCCAAGACACTAATTGAAGAAGGACACGCGGTAGCCTATGACGGCGGCAAGAAAACTCATAAGTGGGCTTAAACAGTTTATAAACTTTAGGCAAGGACGCTTAAACGCTCGCAAATACATAAGAGAGCAACAAAGAGTGCGTGATACCCTTTCAAGAGGCTTTGCTAAAAAGCTTGCTCGCGAGTTAAATAAAACGATAGACCAGTCAAAGGTATCATTAGAAAACCAAGTTATTCCAGAAATCTCTATTCTTATTCAATCTAACAATAACGCGATAAGCGGCACAATAGCTGAATACGCAAGAAAGACCTATAGGGCAATCTTTGAACTTAACTTTGTAAAGTATGATAGGGTGCTACAAAAGCAGGAAGGCGATCCTTTAGATTTTGGAAGATCAGCAATTTTTGAAAATGCAGTAAGAGCGTATCTGCTCACTAGAGATCCTCTGATAACAAATATTTCTCGTAATATGGCAGAGCGTATTATAAATCATATTTTAGATGAAAGATTAGCAGATAAAACTTTGCCTCAAATTGCCGCTGGCATAAGCAATAAATTTGGTCCTATTAATCGCTCAAGAGCAAACGTCATAGCAAGGACTGAAACACACTCAGCGGCAGGATACGCAAACCATGATTATCATGAGCAAGCATCTGACAGCTTTGGTTTAAGTATGATAAAACAGTGGGTGTCTACTTCAGACGCAAGAACAAGGCCAGCTCATGCAACCATGAATGGAACAAAAGTTGATATGAACGAAGATTTCCTCATGCCTAACGGAACACGAATGTCATTTTGTGGGGATGCTAAAGGTGGAGCCGCAAATGTTGTAAATTGTCGCTGTGTCACTCTTTATCATGACCCAGAGGATTTCGTTGAAGATTAAATAATGACAAAGTAAATGTTACTTTTTGCTTGTTTAAAATAAAAACAGATAATATTATAGGAGTCAGCAGATGCCTTTAACAAAACCCTTCTCAGGCGAGTCGGACGAAAACTTCATATCACGTTGCATGGGTGACCCGAAGATGAGAGAAGAGTTTAGCGGAACAGCACAACGATTAGCGGTTTGTAACGACCAGCTTGGCGAATCTAAAGAAGAGCTAAGATCAGACGTTTTTACAACAGAAGCAGAAGCCGCCGCCAGAGCGCAAGAGAT
>NHFY01000002.1 GCA_002170165.1 Flavobacteriales bacterium TMED123 | reverse complement strand
TTGTCCACCTTCCATATATTACTAATCCTGCAACAAATGTTGTAGATGTACTAACTATGTCTCCTGTTTTACCAGGGTTATGTGTATCTGATGTATTTGTTCCTATGCATTTAGTCAAATCTTCTGCCACTAATTGGTCAAAAGCGCAATCCTGTATTACTTGTATTGCAACAACTACATTATTATTAGATATATTTGTAAAAGCTGTTCCACTATCTAAATGAGCTGTTGGGCCTTGTCCTAGTTGCACATTCTGTGCTTCTTGAACAGTAAATTTGTGTATATCGTGTGCCATATTTACCTCCTGCTCTAAGCACTGGCTGTGCGTGAATGAGCTTGTTTATTATTGTTATCTTATTGCGTGAGCCCCAGGAATCATTAATCTTAATCCAGTTATTCTAGAACTCTCATATTTTTCTATCATTTTTTTAAATTCTCTCATAGAGTATTCTTTTAATTTTAAATCTCCACTATCTTCAGCTATTTTAGCCTTAACGTAATATACCAAAGCTTTTTGTAAATAATTAGGCAAATCTAATTCAAATGATTCGTCTTCTAATACATCTAATGCATAGTATAAACCAGGTGTTTCTTCAAAATCTGTCCACACTGTTTCGCTTCCAGTATATTTAGTTGTTAATATAATTTTATTATTTGTTCCTCCATTATCTCCAACAGATTCTATTTTATGCAAACCATTAAATCTTCCAGCTTGTGTTAATACTATATATTTATCTGCAGCTAAAGCATATGCACTAGCGTAATTAATGTAAGTTGAAGAATTATCTGCTATAGTTAATTTACCATCTGTAGACATATATTGAGTTATACTTCTATCTACATCATTTGTAGTTTGAATTCTATAATTAGGAGTATATACATATTTTATTTTTAATCCATCTGCAATAGTTTCTTGAGGAGACCTCCATCTTTGTCTTGTAGCTCCAGGACCATAATCTTTACTATCTACATCATTGTCAAAGCTAACATCTTTTTCAACGATAGCAATTTCGTTACCTTCTAAATAATAAGCATATTGTCTAGTTGTTGCCATTATGAATCATTCCCATCTTTTGTTCTTGGTTGTCTAATCATTCTAGGAATACTTTTGTATTCATCTTTAGAATTCAAATGATTTTTTGCTCTAATATCTATCATTTTTACCATTTCATTAGGAAGAGTATAAAACCTTTGGTCTTTTGTTAAGTCAAAAGTTTCAACTTTAGTATGAACTTCTGTAAGCATATTAATTTCTTCTAAACCATCTTTAACATATGCAACAGTTCTTCCAGTATCTGTAATTCCAATTCTTTCCATTAGTTCTTTAACTTTCATATTAAGCTCCGTCATCCACTATAGCAGCAATTTCAATTAAAGCATTTTTACCACTATCTGTAGTTCCACTAGGAATACCTCCTAATATAGCGCAAGTAATAAGTTTTAATTCAGATAATTGAGTATTAGGTATTTTTATAGCTATAGTATCTCCAGGAGCTAAAAACAAAGGTGTTCCTGCAGCTGCTGTAGTATCCCACGCAGGAGCTGTATTGTCAAAAGATATTAAAACACCATAAGCAGAAAGACTTGATTCATCTGCAGTTAAATATCCAGTATGTTTAATTATAATAAATCTTACATTATCACTTGCTGCGGCAGGGTCATCTGAATCATTTGTAACTGTTAAAAAATCATCATTTGTTCCTATAATAGTTGCAGCTGAATGAGTAACTAAAACTTTTTTATAAATCCATTTATCATTAGCATCTACTGCATTATATGACATTGAACCATTAAATCTTTTTCTTAATTCATCTGGTAAAATTCTAAAAGATAGATTACCTTTTACACTTTCATAAGCCATTATTCTTCTCCTTTAGATTCTTTTTTTCTTTGTTTTTCTTGTTTAGGTTGTTTTACTTTTAATCCTACCGCTGAATTATACTGATTCATAAAAGTAACATATTGAGCTGAATACCATTTGTATTGAACAGCAGCTTCTTCTAAATCATTTTTAAAAAATTGAAGTTCAGCAGAATATCTTTCTATTTCAGCTGTATACTCTGAGTTTTGTACTTGAACTTTTCTATCAGCATCTTTAACTAAGTTTTCTAATTCTGATTTATATAATTCTAAATCTTTTTGATAATTTAATTCTTCTTCTTGAAATTGTTTTGAGTAAGACTCTATTTTTTTGTCAAATAAACTCATTAACTTTTCTGCTTTATCAAAATCTTCTTTTGCAATAGCATTAGATGCAGACCATGTATCAAAGTTTGGAACTTCTATATTAAATATAGGTAATTCTGGTAAGGATACAGAATCTATAGAAAAGTCAGGAGAATTAGGAACTGTTGGAACAGTAGGCATATTGTTGTTTATATCTAAAGCTTTTGCATTGCAACATAAAGCTGAAGCATATAAAGATAATAAATATTCATATTCTATTGGAAAATTAGCTACAGCTCCTTGATTATAATTATCACTGTAAGCTAAACCACCACTCCCAATATCATAAGATAATTGACTAACTTTCATATCGTTGTTACTTCCAGCAGCGGCTGGTCTTACAAATATTTTACCATTAGATACAAAGTAGCCAGGATTAAATTTAGACCTATAATATAAACTTTCTTTATCTGTAGATTCATATTTTAAAGAAGAAGGTATAGGTGAGCAAGGTCTTAATATTTCAGTACTATCATGCTCTCTTACAACAGATAGTATTCTACCAGTTACTGTTATTCCAGAATCATTAGCAGCTTCACTTTCTGCTGCAAACTTAAAAGCTTCGTCTGGTTTAATAATAGATAAATTGTTTACTGTGCTTACAATAGCATCTTGTAAAAATTCTGTTAAATTATCTTGAGAAGGAACTGAGCTAGATGTTATATCTAACTTAGTTGCAGCTTCTATATGTTCTTCAAAAGTTGCCATTATTCGCTCGCAATAAATACTTCTACTTTAACATTTTCTGATAAAGGGTCTACAAGTAGACTTTCTAAATCTGTTAAAGCTGTTACTATAGTAGCACCAGCATCTGATACTGCTATACCATCATGTACTACATGTAATATAAAACTTTCTCCTGCTTGTAATAAATGAGATGAAGACATATTTGCTGTGCCACCTTCTGCTCCAGCTATTTGTAAAGATAAATTACAAGGATTAGTTCCTTCTAAATTAGTTATTCTAATATATTTTACATCTTCTAAGTCTATAGCTCCATCTGTAGTACTTGTAGCTGTTTGAAAAGTAGCTATAGTGCAGTCAGTATCGTCTACACAAGTAACAATTCTTTTAAATACGTGATTTATACCAGTAATAGTTTCTGTTGTTGTTCCGCCTTGTTGAGAACCATTTAATGTTAATGATTCTGTATGTGTTACTACTAAATTTGCCATTTAATTTTCCTTAAGTTTGAGCCTACCTCTCTTTTTGGAGAAACAACCAAGAAGAAAGGCAGACTCGTTTTTTTTATTTAACTTATGATAAAGTTACAGGAGCAGATTCAGCTAATAATACTAGTAATTTAATTTTACCAGCACCAGCAACTGTATTAATATCTACATCTATAGTATCTGATGCAGCATAATATTTGCCACTTGCAACTCCAGCTTCTAAGGCAGAACCTGATGCATCTATTATTGTATTGACTGCAACAGAACCAGCAGTTCCATCCCAACCATCAATAAACATATCAGCATTATCGCCATCGCCTACATCTATATCCATAGAACCAGCAGTGATTGCAGATGTAACAAGTATTTTAACACCTAATACATAAGAACCAGCAGGTACTGTACAAACAGGATATACACCAGCTGTAGAAGTAAGGTCTAGCTCATTACTTAAACGCCATTTAGCATTACTAGCAATTTTATCATCGAACTTATTTTGTCCATACATTGGATTTGCCATACTCTACCTCCTTATAACCAGATAGCGTGAGATTCAGGCATTGACCATTCCATCCCAGCTTCTGTTAAGATTAAATCTACTCTTCTGTCGACCCCAGAGTTTTCTAGTGTTTGAACACCAACGTAGACTGAAGTATCTCTGTTAAGACCGTTTCCAACAAGAGGTCTATAAGCACAGTTCTTCATATCAATACCAATCATTTTAATGTTAGTACCATCTAAGTGAATATTTCTAGCAACATTCATATCACCGTAAGGTGTTGAGAATGTAGTAATATCTACACCTAGAACTTTTTTCTTGCCAGTCATTGCAAAATCAGCTGTGTACATAGCACCTCTATTATCAGTAGCATTACCTAATGATAAATTGTTATGTATGTAACCACCTAATTTGTGCATCCAGTTATAAACTGCTGTACTAACAAAAAATACAGTCGCACCGCCATTATTGTATCTTGGGTCTTTGTAGCTAGACATATCATCTAAAAAATCGTCAGCAGTTTTACTAGCAGTATCCAAACTAAATTGGTTACCGTATCCTAGAATATAATCTACTGCACCTTGAGTTGTATAATATGTATCACTTTGAGAACCAAACAGTAAGGAAGATTCCATATCAAACTTATGTTCAATTAGTTTTTCTTTCCAAACTCTAGCCCATTCGTTACCTTCATACTTAAGTGAAGTTGCACGAGCAGTGTTTGTCATTGCACATGAAGTTTTCCATATTTGAGTTCTTCCATAAGCTGTACTATATGGCTGGTCTTTCCATGTCTCAGGGTAACCTTCACCTTCGCCATGAGCAGTACCTACAACATAAGAACGAGAACCTTCTAGAGTTGCAGAAATTGATTTATCAGCAACTACTTCATCTCCAGCAGAGTCGTTTGAAGGACTAAAGTTATTAGTATGGAATGATGCAAGCTCATTTGCTGAAGCAGCAAGCTTAACAATTTGTCCATCTACTCTAGCACATTCTTTACTGTCCTTAGTTAATCCAGCAGTAACACTAGTTACTTTTACTATGTGGTAATCAGTTGGTGCTCCTGCACCTCCAGCAACTGTAGTTACAGGTAATTTAACTAATTGACCTGGTAGGAAAAACTCAGGAGAAGTTCCTGTGCCTCCTACAGCAACGTCAGTAGCTGTATTACCGTAAACATTTTGAATGTTACCAGCTGATTTCCAATCAGTAGCCATATACAACTGAACATTTTGTCCAGCTGCTGTTACTGCAGCTCCTGCATCAGAACGGTCTAATTGTGCATCTGCAAATTCATCAACACCATTGCTGACAAATCCCATTACATATGCGTATCTTTTGTGGTATGAACCTCTTTTTTCAGTAAATTTAAACTGAGGGTCATCCGTTGGTTTTTTACTTACTTTACTAACAAAGCGAAAAAATGGGTCTTGAGCTATTGCTAACTCAGAAACTCTGTCACCAAAATTATACTTACGTCTTAAATCACCAGTATTCAGACTATTGCCTGCTCCTGGAGCTTGTCCGCTATCAAAATCGGTAACACCCAATTCGCTCAGTTGAACGTAATCATTTAAAGCCATTACTAACTCCTTCTTTCTTTGATTTGGGTTAAGTTAGGTTTGGCTCAGTGCCTTAACCTAACAGTTCTTCGATATTTCCATCTGAGTTAAGTAGTGCATCAAAAGCACGGTCATTAGCATCGTTAACTTGACCAGCATTATTTGCACTTCCGACACTAGTAGGTATGTCACGAACATTTTTCATCTGATTAATCATATCTTTTTTAGTAGCATTAGCAACATTAGCATTAACTTTGTTTTGATTTACCATTGCGTACATATCATCAAAAGTTATGCCTCTTTCACTAATTCTAGATTGAGCTTCTGTAGCAAACGCTTGAAATTCCTCTTGAGTCATTCCATGTTTTTGCATAAAATCATTAGCTTGTTTTTTAACAGATTCACTTTTTTTAACTTGTTCAGCTTGTTGATTCTGTTGAGATACTAGCTCGTTAGTTTTTTTATTTACAATATTATTTACCATACCTTCAAAAACTTTACGAGAATCAGAGTCAGGATTACTAATCATATCATCAGGGTCAAAAACAAAGTCTTCATCAAGCTTTAATTGCTCTTTCATGTCTTTATTAACTTCCCCTCCGTTACTTAAGTAATCACGAACATGATTTACTAAACCATTATCGTTTTTCATCGCATCTAACACTGGAACGAAAGGTTTCAACTCATTAAGTTGGGCTCTCAAATTCTGTGCTTCACGACTGGAATCACTATATCTTTTTTTCAGACTATCTAACTCAGTTTCTTCTGAACCTTGTGATACCGATGCCTTAGATTCAACATTGGAGCTCTGATTATCAGAGGTTACCGTGTCTTGTGTTTCAGGCTTTTCAGTCTCTTGAACTAAACCATTAACGTTTTCTTCAAGAGCAGAAAAGAAATCATCACTTTCGGAGCCAAAAACACTATCGTCTACTGCTTTTGGGTTACCTTGTGCGTTTTCTTCATTATTCATAGTTATTTTTCTCCTATATTATGAACGTAATATATATTTAAATATTTGTTTCTTCCAAACTTTTATTTTTTTGTTCATCAGATATTTGTTTTTCTTTATCTATTTCTTTACGCATATGCTTCATCTGAGCTTTACTTTCAAGTTCCTCTTTATAAATGCTTGATTTAGCATCATGAGTTCTTTTGTTAACCTCAACATCTCCTTGCATAATTTTATTTTTAATACCTGCTTGAACAAGTTGTCTAGTAAGAGTTTCAATAGTTCCAGTTTTTTCTTTAATCTCTTCATCTTTATTTGATATTTGATTTTTAAGTTGTGAATATAAACTCTTACGTTTAACAATACTTTCTTTATTTTTAATATCTGTTTCTGCTAATACTGCAATATCATCTACAACACCAAGACCCATAAGCTCTTTTAGCTCAGCTAAATAAGCCCATCTATTAATAGGAAGTGTAGAGCCAGCTACTATTTTAACATCAAATTTAGCAGAAGCATAATCTTTCCATTTTCCTATAGCTTCTCCTAAGTCGTTATACATAGGAACATTAATTTCTACTTGTTTATCTTCTTGTATAGCATTTGGTTGTACTATTCTAAATGTTTTGTGAGCTGTATATATAGATTGTGAATATTCTTTTACAATATGACCTAATTGTTTTAATGCAGGTTCAATACAATGTTTCATCCAATATTTAATTCTTCTAGTTCCATATTCATCCATAGCCAACATACCTTTGTAAGGCATATCTTTACTTTGACCTGTATCTCCCATTTGAGAAGAAAATATACCAGCTAAGTATTCCATATCTTGTTTTCCAGTTTGAGTTAAACTAAAAAATGCGTTATTTAACTGAAATGGTTGAACAGGAGTTGGAGGATTATAGCCTTGTCTTAATGGAAGTAATGCTCCAGGTGCTGATGAATATTGTTCCCAATAATCTGTGTCAACACTTCCTTCTTCATATACCCATCTAAGACTACTACCTAATGATGCATTGTGTATCATAAGTTGGTGAGCTTTATTAATTTCTCTTTGTTTTCCTATTAGTGGAGAAACAGCTGACATAGGGAATGGAGTCCCTGTCCATTTATAATGCAAAGGAACAATAGGGTACTCAGATACAGGTAAGTGCTTGACATACAACGTTTTATCACCTACAACGCAACATAATTTAATTACAGTTTTATTAAAATCAATTGCTTCTACTATTCTCTTTTTAAATTCTTCGTCTTTTAAAAATATATTGTATTCTTCTTTAGTAATAACTTTATTATCAACTTTAGAAGCTTCTTCTTGTAATTGATGCCTTACTTCAACAGCGATAGACTCTATTTGCTTTTGCATCATTTCTTGTTCTTTTTGAATTTCTAATTGCATTCTTTCAGGAAGCATTTTACCGTCTTGAACAGACTGTTGCATTTGCAACATAGTTTCTTTTAACTTAACTTCCATTTCCATTTGTTTTTTCTGAACAATTATTTTAGCTTCTTCTTGTATTTCAGCAATTTTTCTTTCATCAGGTGGAACCATATAAAATAAATTAACATATGGAGCTTTTTCTTTTTCATACATTTCAAAAAACTCTATAAGCTCATTTTCTTTTTCGCTATATATAGAATTGTTTTCACTCATATCTTTATAGCCAAAATCTTTTTGTTCTAAATCTGTTGTTTTTTCTGTGTAGTTCTCATATTCATTTTCATTAGATGATGCTGCCATAATTTTTCTTTTGCTGTCAGGGAACAGTTGGACTAGGTGTCCTTTAGGTAGTATTTTGCGGATTAAAATATAAGCAGCATCTCTAAATAATATATCTCTTGATTTATTATCTACATAAATATCAAAAGGGTCTGGTTGTTTTAAAACTACTTCTCCCATACCATTATCAGCATCTGGGTCTACAGTAACCATCAAATAACCTAATGATTTAGTTACCGCATCGTTTACAGCATTAGATAAAAGTGTATCTCCATCAGATAAGTTCCAAATATAATCAGATATGTCAGAATAAACAGAAGCAATGTCACTATCACTTCCATCTGTACCAACAGCTTGCCATCTAGGAGATTTAGCTGTAGCATAAAAATTTAACATCTCTACTACAGGTATAATCCTATTAATAGTAAAAGTAGGCATACCTTGTTCTTCAAGTGCTATTTTTTCATCATAACTTAATTGATTATCATTAGCAAAATCACAACCTTTTTGATTAATATATTCCCACTGTATTCTGTTATCTGTTTTTGAGTAATTATATACTTCACTTACTCTTTCAGCTACTTTATCTTTTCTTTTAGCCATTAATTCTCCATTATGCTATGACCCAAGATTTTGCCGAGGGTCGTTTTTTATAAAATCTTTTACTTTCTTTTCCTTCTTCGTGAATACCTACAGGTGGACTTGCATATTTACATGCATATGCTAGTGCATCTATAACATCATCGTGTCCCATACGAGGACCAAAAGTTACTATTTCATGCTCTAAATCATACTGGTCTTTTTTTAAATGTATTTGACCAATAGCAAATCTTTGAGCTAATATTTCCTGTATTCTATCACGTTTACTCATCCTAGTACCAGGTTTCTCCTCTTTAAATCGAACAGAAAAATCATATCTTCTTCTTGTTTCTGCTCTTAACGCTTGAAATACAGGTTTAGACATCGTAGTGTCTTCTACTATAAACAAACTAGGATGAAAAATTTTAGAATAATCAAACATATAATCTACAATACCTTTATTTTCTTCTCCTGGAATTCCCAATACAGGTATTCCTCTTTTTCTCATATAATCAAGTACATAAATATTATTATTAGAGTCTACTGCTATTGTAACTATAACACTATAATCAGCATCTCTTCTAGCACTATCTGTAGCAGGGTCAACTCCTGCAAAAATATTTACTGGTTTTAA
>NHFY01000001.1 GCA_002170165.1 Flavobacteriales bacterium TMED123 | reverse complement strand
GGCTAAGGTTTATAGGCGGGGTAGTAATGACTCTTTGTTGTTAACTTACCAAGTGGGGTTTCAGACGTTATTTAAGCTAAAGTCTAGGTCTTAACACCTTAATATAATAGCAAAATCGGTCGCGCAATAAATAAATTGATTCCGTCTTCAAAACCAAATTAGCACTCAAGGGCCTCAGGGCTGCTTTTCAAATTAGCCCTATTAGTCTTGCAATGGATGGTATTTTTTTGTCTTTAACTTCAGCACTAAGACGCGGTAACTCAATAACTGGTACCCCATGGGAAAAATGTGAAAGCGTTGCCTGAGTCTCCGACAAGGGAACCTCACTATTGAGTGACTCGCTAACGACTATTCCTAAAACTTTTAGACCATGATCCTGGACAGTGTGAAGCGCTGTAAGAGTATGACTCAGCGTTCCGAGATAAGAACCCACAACCATTAGCAAAGGGGCACCCACTTCAACCATCAAATCTAAAACTGTTGTTTGATTAGTTAAGGGCACCATTACACCACCCACTCCTTCAATTATCTTAATACAGTTTGGTGCAGTATTCATTTGGCAAAATGCGGCAATTTCATAGATATCCAGCTCTCGCCCCTCAAGTGTCGCGGCCATCATAGGTGCAATTGGTGCGCGAAACCGCCAAGGCGAAACTTTTTCAATATTTGCAAGTGTAATCTCGAGCCCCATAGCCTCCAGTATCAGTCCGGTATCACTTCTCCCGACATCATCATCTGAAAAACCTGAAATTACCGGTTTTAAACCAACAACCGGCCGCTGGGTCTTTCGGATTTCATTGATCAGCATAGTGGTTACAAAGGTTTTTCCGACCTCAGTCCCGGCCCCGGACACAAACAAATTGGTCACTCCAGAACGCCCCTTTTTTTCACTGCTTTTACCAACCTATCTATGTCTTCGTCAGTATGATGCGAAGCAAAAGTAAATCGTAAACGCGCTGTCCCGTCAGGTACTGTCGGCGGCCGTATAGCCGTGACCAAAAAACCCTCTTCCTCCAGAAGATGTGAGAGTCTGAGCGCTCTCTCAGACGTGCCCGTAAGCAAAGGCACAATTGTACTCTCAGGGTCTGGCAGACAAAGTTGGCGGGTAAAACGCTTCGCGCGTTCCATTGGAATATTAACAAGCTCTCGATCTGTCTCAATAATCTCAAGAGCAGCACTTGCCGCCGCAACAGCTGCCGGAGGCAGCCCTGTTGCATAAATTAAGCTTCGAGAGCGGTTGATTAAAAGATCAATCACAGGTTTTGCAGCACAAATAAACCCCCCATAAGACCCGACGGCTTTTGAGAGGGTTCCCATTTGAAGAGGAATACGCTCCGCAAGTCCAGCCGCGGCGGCGCTGCCCCGGCCATTTCCAAGAACACCGAGCCCATGAGCATCATCTGTCATTAACCAGGCACCATACTCTTCCGCTAAATCACACAAACCTTGCAAGGGCGCTCGGTCCCCATCCATGCTGAAGACCCCCTCGGTCATGACCAAACAATGGCGGTATTTGGATCGTTCTTCGACAAGAATTCGATGGCAATCACCTATATCATTATGGCGAAATAGCCGGGTAAAAGCATTCGAGGCCCGCATACCGGCGTGCATACTAGCGTGAGACAATTCATCGGCGAGGATTAAATCACCCTTGCCGGCCAATACGGGTGGTATTCCAATGTTGGCGAGATACCCGCTGCCAAAGACTAGAGACGTTTCTGTGTTTTTTAACCGAGCCAGACGGCTCTCAAGGTCGCTATAAAGCGGGTGGTTTCCAGTGACTAACCGAGAGGCGCCCGCACCGGCACCGTATTTTTCTGCAGCCTTTGACGCAGCCCGTTTTACATTAGGGTGTTGGGATAAACCAAGGTAGTCATTACAACAAAATGAAAGCAACTGGCGACCATTACGGGAAGTTCGCCCCTCATTTGCGCGTTCCGTTTCCGACAGGACACGACGGAGTGCGTCCGCTTCAAGCTTTGCTAGCTTGCTGCCCGCTACTTGCTCAATACTTGTTGACCGCCCTCGCCCTTCCATGGAATTTACACCCTTTTTATAGAACTGCACCTTTAAGATAATTTCGTGTGGTCATACTATAGGACAAGTTACAGGTAGAGCGCGATGGCACTTTTAAGTAAAGATCTAATTCAACAAACTGTTTCAAAGGCACCTCAAACTGATATCCGGCATGACTGGACCCTTGCCGAGGCTGAGGCGTTATTTTCATTTCCTTTCAATGACTTACTATTCAGGGCACAAACCCTGCACCGAAAATTTTTTGCGGCAAATGAGGTTCAAATCAGTACATTATTATCGATCAAAACCGGTGGTTGCCCAGAAGATTGTGCCTATTGTCCGCAGAGCGCGCACTATGAAACCGGCACGAACCGCGAACCGTTAATGAATATCGATTCGGTTTTAGCTGCAGCACGCGAAGCCAAACGCGGTGGGGCAAGTCGTTTCTGCATGGGCGCCGCGTGGCGGCGGCCTAACGATCAAGACCTCGAAGCAGTGTGCCAAATGGTGGAGGGTGTCAAAGAGATCGGATTGGAAACTTGTGTTACGCTTGGCATGTTACGTGAAGATCAGGCAGAAAAGCTGAGTGAGTCCGGGCTCAATTACTATAATCACAATATCGATACTTCGGAGGAATATTACAAAGAGATAATCACTACTCGTAGCTATGAGGACAGGCTAAACACCTTAGAGAATGTTAGGAATGCGGGGATTAATGTTTGCAGCGGTGGAATTGTCGGGATGGGCGAAACACAAAAGGATAGATCCGGAATGCTGACAACTCTTGCCACCCTACCCGAACACCCACAAAGCGTTCCGATAAATATGCTGGTCGCCGTTGAGGGCACGCCTCTCTCGGACGAGCCGGCAATCGATGCCATTAATTTTGCCCGCACCATAGCTGTAGCCCGGATCATGATGCCGGCCTCAGTGCTGAGGCTGTCAGCGGGACGCAATGAAATGACAGACGAGGCGCAGGCTTTATGCTTCGCAGCAGGCGCCAATTCAATCTTTTACGGTGATGTGTTGCTAACGACTGACAACCCAGAACGGGCAGCTGATATGGCTTTGTTTGACCGTCTCGGCCTCAAACCGTCTAAACCAAAAACATAAATTTGGTGCATGAACAAGCAAACATCAGAATTTGACCCCCGACTAAAACATGTCTGGCGGCCCTACACTCAGATGCAAACTGAGCCTACACCACTGATGGCGGTGGAGACCTGTGGCGCACAAATTAAACTTTCCGACGGGCGCTGGCTAATCGACGGCATCTCTTCCTGGTGGACTGCCTGTCATGGCTATAATCATGAGGCTATTATCGCCGCGATGCATAAACAGCTTGATGATATGCCCCACGTAATGTTTGGCGGCATGACCCATGAACCTGCGTTAAAACTTGCCGCACGTTTAACTCAGATCCTGCCGGGTTCTGGGACAGAAAACGCGTTACAGCATATCTTTTTTTCCGATTCGGGGTCTGTTGCCATCGAAGTCGCTTTAAAGATGGCAATCCAATTTTGGCATAATTTAGGGGCCCCGAGCCGCACCCGCTTTGTCGCGTTTCAGAACGCCTATCACGGCGACACTACCGGCGCGATGGCAATCTGCGATCCCGATGAGGGGATGCACAGCCTATTTAAAGGGGCCATCCCTGAGCAGATTATAATTGAGCTCCCGGAAACAGCCGATCAAATGGCCGCATTCGAAAAATTACTTATGGGGGGTCAAAGAGAGCTTGCCGCCGTCATTCTTGAGCCATTATTGCAGGCTGCTGGCGGCATGAAATTTCATAGTCCAGAGACGCTAGCTGCGATAGCTAATTGTTGCGCCAAAAATAATGTTCTATTTATCGTCGATGAAATTGCAACAGGATTTGGTCGAACTGGCACCCTTTTTGCCAGCGAACAGGCGAATATTATGCCTGATATAATGTGCATAGGCAAAGCTCTCACCGGCGGCTGCATTGGAATGGCCGCAACAGCAGCCAGCGAGAGGGTGTTTTCGGCATTTTTGTCCAACGATGTGGACGTCGCCTTTATGCATGGGCCAACCTATATGGCAAATCCACTCGCGGCGACGGCGGCCAATGCGTCACTTGATCTGTTTGAAAATGGTGAGCGGCTTCAGCAGGTTGACCGGATAGAAAATACGTTAAGTGAGGAGCTCGAGCCCTGCCGGAAAATTCCAGGTATAAAAGATGTGCGTGTGATGGGGGCCGTCGGTGTTGTTCAAATGACCAGTCCCCGAGATATCGATTGGCTACGGCAACGGTTTACAGAAGAAAATGTATGGATCCGGCCCTTTGGAGATGTCGTCTATCTGATGCCTTCATTTATAATCAATAAAGACGAATTGACCGCCCTAACAAGGGCCGTAGTGCGCGTCATGACTGAGTGGTCGAATCGACAAAAACAAGACCAGGAACAAATATAGGCTTAAAAGCCTTCAACCTGTATCCGCTTGCGTTCGAGCTTGCGGGTACGACGTATAGCCTCGGCCTTTTTCCTGACCCGGCGTTCAGAAGGTTTTTCATAAGATCGGACACGCTTCATTTCGCGCCAAATCCCCTCGCGCTGCATCTTTTTCTTAAGCGCTTTTAATGCACCATCAACATTATTATCACGAACAAATACTTGCACGGTTTTCGGTATCTCCTTCCCGACAAACAAGCCCCTCTTAGGCGAAAATTCCGCGGGGGCTCGCTTATCTAGCAAAAACCAATCAGGAAAGAAACACCTAATCTAAAATTCTTACAGGAAGTTTATTTTAGTCAATCAACGGAACTTTCGCCTTTTTTAGCGCTACTTTTTGGTTTTTAGTCAGCTTCTTCACATCAAAATCGCTAATAAGGTCGTTAAACTGTCGGTGCCAATTCACCTCCGCCGTCAAATGTGTAAAGACTGACCCTAGCCCGATTGCGGCGCGATCCATCAAGACGAACTCACGGGGCGGCTTTACTCCGCCAAGACGATGTAATTCCCGATGCACCTTAGCGGCAACTTTCGCGCCATACATTGTCCCATCCCCTTCTTGGATACGACGCTTCTTATCTTCCAATAACGGAGCATAAATAAAAGCCGCCCACATATTTAAAACATCAATGATTTCATTACTGAGGTCCGTAAAACCCCATGTTTTATATGCATGTACCGCAAGTTCTGCATCATCTCTGAGGATTGAGTGATAAAGATCGAGAACGCCCTGAACGAAGGATGGATTAAAAATCCGGATACAGCCAAAATCTAGCAAATTTATCGATCCGTCCGACCTAACCGTATAATTACCTAAATGCGGGTCACCATGGATAACACCATAGTGATAAAATGGCACATACCAGGCGCGAAATAAATTCTGAGCCACCGTATCACGTTTATTCTGCGCCTCATTTTTTAACGTCAAAAGATTTTCGCCTTCCAACCAACTCATCGAAAGCAACCGCCCCGTTGAAAGCGATGAAAACGGTTTTGGCACATGCACGTGGCATTCGTCCCCCAACATATTTCCGTAAAGCGTCATGTGAGCGGCTTCGCGGGTGTAATCAAGTTCTTCTCTTAAACGGGCAGCCACCTCACTATGGATTTCGCGAGGGTCAACGGCTTTATCATACCGGCGATAAACCGCGAAAATAATTTTAAGCTGCCGCAAGTCCGCTTCGACAGCAGATTGCATATCGGGGTATTGCAGCTTGCAGGCAAGCGCTTCCCCTTTCAATGTCTCAGCACGATGTACTTGCCCAAGCGACGCCGCGGCGGCAGCGTCATGCTCGAAACTCTTAAATTTTTTTTCCCAGTGAGGACCTAGCTCCGCCACCATTCTCCGATTGACGAATAACCAGCCCATGGCCGGCGCGTTTGACTGAAGATGGGCTAATTCATCAACATATTCTGGCGGAAGCATATCCGGCACCGTCGACATAATTTGTGCAACCTTCATCAGTGGACCCTTTAATCCACCGAGTGCATCACGCAGATCGCGGGCGTGCGCGTCCTTATCTATGCTCTTTCCTAAATATTTAGCGCCGGCTAGCCGTGCCGCCACCCCCCCGACCGCACTTCCAACACGGGCATAGCGCTTCACGCGGCCACCCAGCGAGTTCTCCTCAGGGCTGCTTTTAAAAGGACCTTTAGTAGCCATGACGATCAGCCTATTTCTTCCAACTCATCTATTAACCCCGACACCACTCCAAGTCCTCTAGTCCAGAATTTAGGATCGGAGGCATCGAGACCAAAGGGAGCTAACAGTTCCTTGTGATGAAGCGTTCCACCGGCACTTAACATCTCGAGATAGCGTTGGGCAAAACCCGTCGCGGCATTTTCATAAATCGCATATAGCGAGTTGACCAGACAATCACCAAACGCATAAGCATAAACATAGAACGGCGAGTGAATAAAATGGGGAATATAGGTCCAGAAAAATTTATACTCATCGTGTAAGCGAATTCCCGGGCCAAGACTCTCCTCCTGCACATCGGTCCAGATATCACAGATTCGATCTGCCGATAGTTCTCCTGAACGACGTTCAGTGTGAACCCGGCATTCAAAATCATAAAAGGCAACCTGTCGAACAACAGTGTTGAGCATGTCCTCAACCTTACCCGCGAGCAAAACCTTACGCCTGGCAACATTTTTTTCTCTCCTCAGCAGGGAACGAAACGTCAGCATCTCCCCAAATACCGAGGCAGTCTCTGCCAAAGTGAGTGGCGTATCGCATTTCAAATGCCCCTGCGAGGCAGCCAGCACCTGGTGACAGCCATGACCAAGCTCATGCGCGAGCGTCATAACGTCACGAGGACGGCCCATATAATTAAGTAACAAATACGGGTGTACCGATGGCACGGTTGGATGCGCGAATGCTCCACCTGCCTTCCCTGGACTTGGTACCGCATCGATCCATGGATTTTCGAAAAACTGTCTACCAATTTTAGCCAAATCGGGCGAGAACTGGTCATAAGCATCGAGCACCAATGACTGTGCTTCATCCCAAGGTATGTCTTTGCCTCCGCCATTTGGTAATGGTGCGTTGCGGTCCCAGTAATCAAGCTTGCGTTTCCCAAACCAACGCGCCTTTAAACTATAATAACGATGGGACAAATCAGGATAAGATTGCCTTACGGCCGCTGAAAGGGCGTCGACAACTTCATCTTCAACGTGGTTGGCAAGGTTACGCGAGGATTGAGGTCGTGCATAGTTGCGCCAGCGATCATCGATTTCTTTATCCTTAGCCAACGTATTAGTGATCAGACCAAATAAGTGGACATTCTCGCTAAATTTTTTACCTAAGGCCTTAGCGGCTTTTTTTCGCTTATCTCCATCCCTGTCGGACATTCTGTGCAGGACTTCCTCAGCGGTTTGTTTTTTGCCATCCAAATCGATCCGCATACGCGCCATAGTCTCATCGAAAAGCCGGTTCCAAGCGGAACGCCCGGCTACCCGTTTGTCATGTAAAAGGCGTTCCATCTCTTCATTTAGCTCGTGAGGACGAAATTTTCTAATATCCCGAATCCAAGGGTCATAGTAGGCTAAAGCAGGGGCCTTTAATTTCTTTTTGAGGACAGCGTCACTAATTTGATTGATTTCTAACGTGAAGAAGACCAAATGCCTGGCTATATCATTCACGACTTCTTGGGTCGTCTGATAAAAACGTCCGACCTCGGGATCGGCGACATCAGCGGCGTGAACAAGTTGCGCATAACTCATGATCCGCGACAACGCCTCGTCGATCCTTTCGTAGGAACGCACAGCACCTCCGAAAGCGACACCAGATAGCTTGCTAAGCTTACCAAAATATTTTTTATGAAAGGCTACGGAATGGCTTTTAACTCTCGCTAAATCATTTTTCAAAGCCGCGCTATTGCGGCCAGGATAGAGATCCGTAAGATCCCAGTGCGGAAGTTGGGTTTTATTTCGCCGCCTCGCGTCCATCTTCTACTCCATAGTTTTCACTATCGATATAAGATGCCAGTTAACGGAAACCAAGCTTTGAATTCAAAATCAACAAAACGAAGAAATCCATGAATTAGTATCGATTTCTTTCACTCTCGCTGAAGCTTACCCTTTTTCATAATAAACACTCGGAGAATTAAAGATGCGTATCGCCGCCGTCGACCTCGTGAGCAACACTTGTTTTCCAGCTTTAGCCGCATATGAGCTCGGCTACTTCAAAGCAGAGGGACTTGATGTCGAAATTGAGTTGGTTTCATCGATAGGCTCGACAAAAGCGCTTCGGGCAGGCGAAGCAGACGCAATGATTGCTGGCTCGGTATTTGATGCACTTACGGAGTTTCCCGATTGGGAAGGCGCCAAGGTATGCGTTGCCCTCTCGCAGGGAACGCCATGGCTTCTAACAATACGGTCCGATTTAGCAGCAGAACGCGGAGACGTTTCGGCGTTG
>NHFY01000081.1 GCA_002170165.1 Flavobacteriales bacterium TMED123 | reverse complement strand
CAGTGATACGAGCAAGCAAAAGTCCATTGTAAAGTACCAGTTTGATGTGTCGCGCCGTATTAGGGGATATTAAGGTTACCTAGATCGCAAAGGGCGCCTTCTGGCGCCCTTTTTAACTTTTCCAGCAGACTTATAGCCGTTTGTAGTCAGGGTACCGATCACTGTAATCAATATCAAAAACATCCGCCGAATTATCCGCCAAAATCTTTCTTTTCTGCTTTTCATCTAGGAACGGAAGATCATAAATAACACTCGGCACATCCATATCCCAGTGGGGATAATCTGACGCATAGAGCAGTGTATTCTCTGCATCGATCAATTCAAAAGTATGCTCAAGTTGTTCTGGGTGCATCGCTTCACAGGGCTGAGAGCTATAATACATATCTTTCATATATTCAGATGGAAGTTTCTTAAGGCCAGCCGCCTCAGATGTCCGCATCATGTATTCATGATCGAGGCGTTGCATCAGGAAGGGAATCCAGGCGAGCCCCCCTTCGGCCCAAATGACCTTTAAATTTGGGAAGCGTTCGTTCAGCCCGTTGGTCACCCAATTAGCGACATGCACCATCACATACCAGGGAAAAGACAAGGAATGGACAGCGATAAAACGGCTGGAATGGCGAAGGTGAGAGCCACTCCAATTCGTACCTGAGTGAAAGGATAGCGGCTTACCCATTTCTTCCATCAGCGAGTAGCACTTCATCAAATCGTCTGAATGCACCGCCGTGTCACGTACAGATGCTACACAGAACCCGGCGACATCTTTATGCCCCCCAAATTCCTCGATGATTTCGTAAGATCCCCGATGGTGATTAAACGGTAAACAAATTAGTGCTTTTATCCGCGGTGAATTTGGCAACACTGTTTCGACGAGCCATCGGTTATAGGCCTTCGCCAGACGGTATTCGATCTCCGGTTCGGGATGCAGCCCAAGACCCAACATAGGACCGGGAAATAAACAGGTATAATCAACACCCATGGCGTCCATCCAACGGTGTGTAATATGGGTGTTACGATGCTGACCATCACCGGGGGTTTGTTCCGTGCGACGCAACGGATAGCGCGTAATGCGCCCACCTCGATCCTGATAACCAATCCGGCCGCCTCCGAAAATTCCAGCTGGCTTACCCCGTGACTTTTCACTTTCGGCGAGTTGTTTGATCACTGGGTCGTCAAGGTATTCGATGATTTCTGCTGCAGATTCACTTTCGTAATGATGGGAATCACAATCGATAATTGGAAACGTATTAAATTTCCTAGCATCACGCTGGCGCGCTGCATTTTTAAGCAGCTTGCTGGTATCCATAGATTCGACGCTCATTGAATAGAACTTGTTGCTACTCGGTAGTTCCATCTCTTGCTCCCTTCGCTATGAATATTTTAATGATATTACGTTAATCTAGAGAATTCTGCCATCAGGAAGATGCGGGAATGCACTGTGCTCGTGCGGCAACCGCACAGGCATTGCCGGTCCAATATAGGAAGAGTCTAGCTGGTCCAAGCTCGTCACACCGAGAAGGCCCATAGTCCGTTCAATTTCAATCTCAAGTAACTCCAGACATTTCACTAAGCCAGGAGCATTATCTGCACCCAGAGCCCATGCCTGAAGTCGACCAATTGCCACCGCATCGGCCCCCAACGCAATTGCCTTTAGCATGTCGCCAGCTCGCGTAAATCCGCCATCGATAATTACTTGGGTCTTGCCATCAGCCGCTTTTACGATTTCCGGCAACGTATCAATATTGCCGTAAACCTGATCAAGTTGGCGACCGCCATGGTTGGAAATGTAAATACAGTCTACTTGATTCTCCACAGCAACAGCGGCGTCTTCAGCTGTCATAATACCTTTTACAATGAAGGGAATATCACCAATCGTATCTTGGACCATCTTCACAGTGTCCCAGGTGATGCCTTTCTGGAAATCCCGCTCCGGCACATTACGTAACGCCAGCTGTGTCGGGCTCAGACGCTCGCGATTGCCGTAGAATGAAGAATCCACCGTAAGGGTGATCGATTTGTAGCCGGCATCGACGGCGCGCCTTGCCAGGGCCTTAATCCAATCGTCATCGCCTCGAACATAGATTTGAAAAGACTTTGGATGAGGGCTATTAGCAGCTATTTCCTCGAGACTCGGTTCTGTAACGGTACTGATAAAATTTATCGTACCAAACTCCTCCGCCGCCGTATCGACGTCACAGGCTCCATTCGGTGTCCACCTGTGAATACTCCCCATAGGAGCCAGTAGAACGGGGATACGTATTTTTTCGCCAAGAAATGTCATGCTGGTATCAATCTTGCGAACATCCCGGCAAACTCGTGGCCGGAAAGCGAGACTATCAATTGCCATTCGATTTCGCCGCAAACTAGTTTCAGTTTCGGCAGCACCATTGATATAATCCCAGTTGTCCTGACTAAGGTTGCGCCGGGCCATTAGCAACATTTCATGTACATTATTAAAATTGACAGTCACGCCAGAGGTCTCCACAGGTTGTTTAAATTTCTATATTTGAGAAGATTTTAGTCATTTTTTTTTTGTGGTCTACCGCACACGATCCTTTTACCCGTAAGGAACCTCGCCTGCCATGGATGTTCGATGCAACCGGCGGACACCTGGTGGCTTTATTCCACCCACGGCAAGATGAATAGTTGCACTGTTATCCCAGAATACTAAGTCGCCCCGGCGCCACTTATGCTGAAATATAAATTCGGGCTTTTTTTGATGCTCAAACAACTCATCCAGCAGGGGTTGCCCCTCCGCATCGTCAACGCCTTCAATAGCAACGGTAAACCGCGGTGACACATAAAGAGACTTGAGCCCAGTAATCGGGTGCCGTCTAACCATGGGGTGAACTGAATCCGGCACCTTAATATCATAATATTCATTCACATCACGGTCGAAATTTTCTGAGATTCCGGCTCGCGGATTGCGGCGGCGATCCCGTATATGAATTGCATTAAGACCATCAATTCTATTTTTGATATCGCCCGGCAATGCATCATAAGCGGCATACATATTCGCCCAGGCAGTATCGCCACCCTCCTCCGCGACCTCAATCGCATGAAGCATCGAGCCAAAGCTTGGCTTTTCTGCGTAAGTTAAATCCGAGTGCCAGTGCGATCCGGCATAGGCGTCGGTCGCCCCCTCCGCTTTACCATCAACTATACGGTTGGAGAGTATGAGGACCGGCGGGTAGTCAGGGTGCAAAAACTCACCGGATACGCGCACAACCAACTCCCCAAAACGTTCGCTAAACGCAACTTGTTCGCCCGGGTCCAAATTCTGATCACGAATTACCAGTACTAAATGTTCATGCAGGGCCGACTTAATCGCGGCGATAATGTCCTCATCACAGGATGAGGAGAGCCTGACGCCAGTTATCTCCGCCCCAAGGGCATTTGGATAGGGGGATATAGTCATCGACATTATTTTCTCCTTCAGGACACCGCAAAGCCATCAGCTAGAAACCAAAAACACCGAGCAACAAATAAAGACCAATACAATAATGGTAATTTATTTAAGACAACATAAAGGAAATTTAATGATTACGGAAAAATATTGAAAAAAGTCATTTTTAATTTTTCTATTCTTATAAATAGCTTTTTATGGGTTCAAAACAGAAAAGGTCTAAAGTAAAAAAAGCTTTAAAAGAATTTGCAGTGACCTAACTTTCCTTTTCAGATTGCTCTAACCAGGGTCCGTCAACGGTCACCCGATGCATTAGCCGGCGGTGGCCTGCGTAATCATCGAGTGCGTAATGCACCACCGCGCGGTTATCCCACATCGCCATTGAGCCCTGCTCCCAGCGAAACCGGCAGGTATGTTCTGGCTTACCCAGGACACCCGTCAGATACTTCATCAATGGCAAGCTCTCATCTCGGGTCCAGCCCTCAAAGCGGTCAGTATAGACAGGGCTAAAATATAGGACCTTGCGGCCAGTTTCCGGATGGCGAGCAATAATTGGGTGAATGGCCTCAATGCCGGCAAACCTTTTGCGGCTTTCGACATAATAATCAAAACTCAAGCCGGAGGCCGCTGAGTTTATTTCACTGCTATCGGCGTGGGCTCGGACGTGCACGCCTGAGATCCTTTCAAGTGTTCGCTGTAGGCCCGGCGACAGGGAATCGTGCGCTGCGCTTAGATGTGAGAACATCGTATCTCCGCCAATGGGAGGTAACTCGCGGCCATAAAGTACCGAGAAACAGCTAGGCAAATCATAGAATGACTGATCCATATGCCAGAACCCNCCAATATTNCGGNCGTCCGCCGCCTCTCTAANAACTTCNTTGACNTCAGGCAGACCNTCNACNCCNGTCATATTNGAAACATNNGTATCCTCTTCAGNNNCACCAAACNTGCGNGCGAAAGCTANCTGTTGNGCTGGNGTCAAAACNTGATCCCGNAANAANANTGCGCCCCAGTCATTNATNGCTTGCCGNATTTNGAGNTAGNNCTNTTNTTCAAGTGGCTCCCTCAGGTCAATGCCTGAAANTTCTGCCCCTGTATAGGCNGACANAGGGCNCACGGTTATCNCNGTATTTTTCATTTCTAATTACCCCCATNGCCATTANCGGAAGTTTAGCCTNACTCNCCTCCTTTANAGAAGAGTTAGATCCGATNCCAGTCCACACCTTTACATACCGAAGNCATAGCCGCATCCTATGNATGCAAAATTAGGGAGAGNATGTTGGAACTATCGATCGCATTAGAACTATATGAAAGNCACATGCCTTTTTTTACCGGNCAAATAAAGGCACCCGACGGTATAACCTTNAATGTTCTGGAGATNGGGGAAACCCTGGAAAGGCGGCAAGGGTTANATCGGCATCATAGAATGTTACGTGACTTAGANTTCGACATTTGTGAAATGTCTCTAGGCTCATACATCTTGGGGCTTTCTCGCGATCCAGACTTTCCAATGGTCGGGATACCCGTATTTCCACGTCGCTATTTCTCAGCAAGCCAAATTTACATTAACGCGAATTCTGGTATCAAAACTCCGAAAGATCTGATTGGCCGTAACGTCGGCATCACTGCCTTTCAGGTAACGCTATCAGTTCTGGCNAAAGGCGANCTCAAACGAGATCACGGTGTGGATTGGCGAGATATTAANTGGCACTGTATGCGTCCCGAGCAATTGCCCGTCGAGTTTCCGGACNGCGTATCTGTGCAGCGTATCCCAGAAGGNGCCGATATTGGCGAGATGCTTGCTAATGACCAAATTCAAGCGCTGATTTGTCCGCAGCCGCCAGCGAAGTCGCTAAGGTCATTGGCGGCAGCTGGGGATAAGGTAAGACGCCTTTTCAATGATCCCGAAGCCGAAGATGAACGCTATTTTAAAAAATATGGGTATTTCCCTGTGATGCACCTGCTCGCAATGCGGCGCGATACATTCGAAAAAACGCCGGAGCTACCGACCGCCATGATTGAGATGTGGAACCGGTCGAAGGATATTGCCTATCAATATTATGAAGACCCAGCCTATGCACTTCTCGCTTGGACATCCAATATTTACAAGGCACAACGTGAGCGCATGGCACCCGATTTGTGGCCTTCAGGCATAACGGCGAACCGCGCAAATCTTCAAACGTTCTTGAATTACTGCGACGATCAGGGGCTTATGGATCGCCCGCTCAGTGTCGAAGATCTTTTCGTGGAGTCTGTTGGAAATAGTTAGTAAATTTCTAGGTCGTACCGCATGAATGGTGAAAAAGTTAGCAAAATTGTCGAAACTGACGTCCTTGTAATCGGTGGGGGTGGAGGCGGTTTGAGGGCGGCTGTTGCAGCACATACCGCCGGTGCTCGAGTTTTAGTTCTTTCAAAAGGTATTGTCGGCAAAAGTGGTCTAACCCAAACAGCAGTGACCGGCTTCCAAGTCGCCTTTGGCTATGCCGACCCCCGCGATAATCCAGAAGTCCATTATGGTGATAGTATTCGGGGTGGTTACGGTCTCGCCGATCCTGATCTTGCCCGTATTTTCTGTGATGAAGCAATCGCCGCGGTAGAGGATATTGAAGCTTTTGGAGCTCGTTTTGACCGCGAAGAAAATGGTAATTTAATTCAACGTAAGCTGGACTCATCGCAAACCTATCCTCGATCAATCAAAAAAGGAGATTCTCTCGGAACCCCCATTATGCAGGCGCTTCGCCGCGAAATGAATAAACGCGAGATCCCACGCATGCACGAAATACTAGTGACCAAGCTGCTCAAAGACGGGGAGAAGGTCTGTGGTGCGATCGGGCTTGATTTCCAAAAGGGTGAAATCATTGAATTTCGCGCAGGGTCAATTGTCATGGCAACTGGGGGGGCTGGGGAGTTATTTCCCGTTCACAGTAATACGCCAGATTCAACCGGTGATGGCTATGCCCTTGCCCTCAATGCCGGCGCTGATCTGGTAGATATCGAATTTTTGCTGATGCTCGGCCACGCGGTTCTGCACCCGGCCACGGTACGTGGCGTTTTGTTCACTTTTCAATACCTACTCACTAAGGGCGCCAAGCCACTATTTAATTCAGAGGGAAATTCATTCCTCTCCAACTACGACCCTGAAGGTAACGACAACCCAGCGAGGCATATCTATGCCCGTGCCATCTATGGCGAGGTGCGGGCGGGGCGGGGGAGCCCGCATGGCGGGGCTTTCTTCGACCCCGGTTCGGTATCAAGAGAAACCCTGATGGCCTCTCTTCCATCGCAAACCAAATATCTGGAATCNTTTGGTGTTGANATAACAAAACCNATAGANGTGGGTGCTGCGGCNCATTACGTCTGNGGTGGTATAAAAATNAATACTCAATCACAATCAACTGTGCCCGGCCTATTTGCAGTCGGGGAGTGCTCCGGCGGACCNCACGGNGCTGGGCGCATCGGNGGTAATTCCCTCACNGAAATATTNGTCTTTGGNANACGCGCTGGNGCAGAGGCTGCAGCATTTGCTAATNTTANAAGTCTANGCATACCCNATCGNGATGAAGTTTTTTCAGAGGTGNATAGGGTGACATCTCAACTCAGCCGCGAACGAACCGGAGAGCGCCCNAANGTAATNAAGGCGCGCCTGCANAAGCTAATGAACGATTATGTTGGTGTCGTCCGCAANGAAGAAGGNCTANTNAATACTATTGCTGAATTCGAACGAATGGAGCGGGAAGATTTACCCGCAATGTCAATCGCGGAAAATAACCGAATAGGAAACTATGATTGGATTGAGGCACTAGAGGTCACTGCGATGACTGGGTTCGCGCGCGCTATGGCAGGAGCTGCTCTTCTGCGGAGAGAAAGCCGCGGCGCACATTATCGCGAAGATTATCCCGATCGTGATGACAAAAACTGGTTGCAGAATATTCTAATTCGCCGCACCGGTAATAGTGACGCGTTGGATTTTGAAACTAAAGAATGCAAACCAGGGCCCGAATACACAGCTGCCCTTGCGGAGGCTAGTTGAATGGAAAAACTCAATATCACGCTTTACCGTTTTGATCCAAGTTGCGACAGCGAGCCGCGGCTGCAAAGTTACGATATCAAACCTGATGGTCCATTATCTGTGCTACAGGCGATACGTCATGTTTATCACAAGGTCGACGGAACACTATCTTTTCGCAATTCGGATTGCCGGCGCGGCGTCTGTGGAATTTGCTCGATGATGATTAATGGCCGACGTCAGCTTACCTGTATGTGCCTCGCTACTGATGGGATAACGGTGGAACCGCCCCCCAACCGGACAATCGTTAAAGACCTTGTATTTGAAACCGATTAGCACCGACGCAATTTAAAAATGCAGGAAAATTTCTTATTTTTGGAAATCTAAGGCAGTTCGGCTGGTGGCAGCGGTGCCTTTCCTTGTATCATATCCGAAGCCTTCTCCGCCATCATGATAATAGGCGCGTTAGTTGCGCCTCCGATTAGATCCGGCATAACGGAGGTGTCAATGACCCTAAGATTCTCGACGCCTCGCACCCGCATCTCGCCGTCCACAACCGCTCGCTGATCGTTGTCTCCGCCCATCTTGCAAGTGCCAACGGGATGATGAACTGTGATCATTGTTTTCCGAACATGCTCATCAATCGCCTCATCAGATTGATGATTAGTACCCGGCACTAATTCGTCACCTGCGAAGGGGGACAATGGGTCCTGGCCAACCAGATCACGCACCATCCTAAGGCCGTCTCGCATCACTCTCCGTTCCTCCTCGGTCTCCAAAAAACGTTGATGGATTTCCGGTGCCGCATTCGGATTGAGAGAGGCTAACGATATATATCCACGGCTTTCAGGCCGCATTGGCATAACACGGACTGAGAAAGAATCCGCAAATGCCTTTTTAAAAGGCGGCAGCCAGGGGGCCGCGGTCGTTGTTGCTCCCATCCAGAATAAGAGTTGCAAATCTGGCACAGTCTCCGCTGCACGGGACTTCACGAATGCTGTAATTCCAAACGGCAGATCTGCGGCAAAACCTCCCAAACCCAAATATGCGCGGGCCAAGGAAATACTTACCCGATCCAAACGCATATTGCGTTGAAAAGGGCCGCCGTTCCGGCGGCGGAAAACAAAGGCTGATGAGGTATGATCACATAAATTCTGTCCGACACCTTCCAGTGCAACCGTTACATTAATACCCTTGTCCTTCAAATGCTCGGGGTTTCCGATACCAGACAGCATTAAGAGTTGGGGTGAATTTATAGACCCCCCCGACAACAGCACTTCTTTATTTGCGTTTGCGGTGACCGTCTTTATGCCTTTTTTATAGGTGACCCCGGTTGCTCTCCTACCGTCGAAATTGATTTTCTCGACAAGGGCGCCCGTTTCGACTCTTAGATTATGGCGCCTTTTGGCAGGGTGCAGATAGGCAGCAGCGGCGCTCCAACGCCTTCCCTTGCGAAGGGTCGTCTGGATGCGAGCAAACCCATCAGGCTCCGCTCCATTATAATCTTCAGTATAAGAAAAACCCATCTGTTTACCTGCTTCAAGAAACGCCTCGCAGATTGGGTCCTCAAATGTCGTATAACGGGATGTCAGCGGACCACCCTCACCACGATAGGCATTGGCGCCCCCCTCCCAGTCTTCCGAGCGACGAAAATAGGGCAAAACTTCAGCGTAAGACCATCCTGGTAATCCGTTGGATTCCCAACGATCATAGTCACTCGGATGCCCATGGTAATACGCCATCGCATTGATCGCACTTGAGCCGCCTATAACTTTGCCGCGAGCGCATTCAATTGAACGGCCATTCATATTCTCAGAGGGTTCTGCAAAATACATCCAGTCATGCTGGCGTTTTTGCAAAATACGGCCCCACCCGAGAGGAATATGGATCCAGGGGTCCCGATCCCAGCCACCGGCCTCAAGTAATAGTATTTTTTTGCTAGGGTCCTCACTCAATCGGCCAGCCAGCGTACAACCCGCCGAACCAGCGCCTACGATAATGTAATCAAAGCTCTCCAAAACTGTCATAACTACTGAACCTTTACTCCATATTGTGGCCAACATATTGAGGTTAATCAAATTTGAAAAGATAGAGTAGTCAGATCTTCCGGGGCTCCATCCGGTGTCCTTAAACCGCCATTCTATACTTTTCCGGCATTTAATATTTTAGGGTTGACTTCAAATGAAGAGAATAAGATTGCCGCGATTTTGTAATGGCGATCAAGCACTGAGCACAACCGTTTTCCTTGTTTTTTTTCTCAACAATCCGGAGGGTCTTGGAGAGACATTAGGTGTCTTGTGTACGAAAACGTTTTCCCTTTTCCCAATTTTCTAAAGCTGTCTTTTGGGCGGTACTAATTAGTTCTTCCGCACTTTCTGGCGTTGGCGCTAAGGCGTAGCTGGATGTCATCAGAAAAACTAAAAGACCCAAGAGGCTATGTTTTACGTTGTCCTGTCTGGTACCGTAATAATAATCCTCTATTACGTTTAAGGCATCACTGCCTGCCTGAAGGCCAATATTGTAAGCTGTGGTTGCATTTTTAGGCATTGGTCAGCCTGAAGTAATGAAAAGCATCTTAAAGTATACATTGGTCTCGATTGTTTACGAGAATAGAAAAGCTAAGTGATCGTTTAAAAGCCAATTTGAAAAGTAGTTACGGGACGATACTAGTAGGAGGTTGAGAGGTATGAGCATCATCGTAGATGAGCAGTTCCGCGGCAATACCCAGAATATCGTTAGCAGCGGAGCTATTATCATCATGCTCCGCGACGTACGCCTGAAGCAGAGCGGCTATTTCCGTGGGGTGTTTACTTAACTGCATTATATTCTCCTTTGTAATACTAATGATACGACTTACATTCAAGGTCGGATCACTGGTGGTTTTTCATAGTCTAACAACACCCTTCAACGCCATATTTTGGAGAGATCTGCAGGGTGTTAACCCTATGATTACCATAAGGGTGCCAGCCATTTTTTTTGAGGTCAGGCTTTTAATTGTGGCGACGCTCATGGTACCCGTACCCTAACTGTTGATAATAGGTTTTTAATAGGAGCTTTATTAGATCCATTACATAGATAGGTTTGATTCTTTCCAAGAGGAAACAGCGCTGTGATTATGCTATAGGGGGGTTATTTCTGATGATCAAAGAAGGTGACTTCGTAATCCGAACAACAGACACGCCATGG
>NHFY01000080.1 GCA_002170165.1 Flavobacteriales bacterium TMED123 | reverse complement strand
CCATCACAGGGTGAGCGGCACAACGTAGATATGGGAAACGTAAGTGTTCCACATTTCGGCGTTCATTTGCAGGAGGATGATTTCTCTAACCTGAAAATACGTTTAGAAGAACATGATATTGAATATATCGACCGGCCATATGTCCGATTCGAAGGCACTGAATTGCAACAAGAGACTTTATTTATAGCAGACCCTCACGGTAACTGCCTGGAGATAAAGACAATGAAATGCCCAGAGACTCTTTTTAGGACAACCAACTGATGTTTAAGGAAAAAATCAAAGAATACAAATCAACCATAGAAACATTAGAGGCGATGGATCCCCTGGAGATTTATTCTTACCTCATGCAAAAGGGTCAGGACTTAAATAAAGATGCCCTTAGTGAAAGGTACCACACTCAAGAAAACAAAGTTACACAATGCATGTACGATTTGTATGTGGACAAAGAGGACGGCCGCTTTAAGGCATGGAGTGAGGCGACGATAGCCGCAGGCTATGCATTTATCCTTGTAGATATCTTTAATACTATGACGAGCGAAGAAGCTAAAACAATCTCAGTAAAAGATTTTGAAGAAATGGAACTTGATAAAAAACTCACAATGAGCAGGCAAACTGGTTATTTCCAAATGATCGAAATTATGCTGAATAAAGTCAAGTAGAACAAGGGAGACAGACAACTTGTGCCGCAGCAAGAGCCTTGCATGAATATGAAACAAGGAAATTGTGCTGCTTTACGTACGTTTTCAAAGTGGCAAATTTAATAGGCTATACGAGCCCACTGGGTCATACATTAAGACATTACTTCGTTGAGCGAAGCTGAGAAACAATAGCCCCCTCAAGGGTTAAGTTATCGCCATCATAAAAATAAAGATTATTTTTCTCAGAATTAGTGTAAAAAAAAATCACTAAATCATAAATCATGATGCTGGCTTCCAACGACAGTGAATTCGATAGAACGTCAATTTCGTGAAATTCATCGAGGCTCATTCTTGAAAGACATTGATTATCAACGACGGGACAAGGATCACAAAATAGGTGAAAAATAAAATAAAGAAGGTTCAATGAGTTTTATTAAGAAATATTATGTGTTTTCAAACTAAGTAACCGTAAGCTATATCCGTCGTATTTATTTTTCCTTTTTATATGAAACAAACCAAATAAATCAATTAATCTCTTTTCGGCACAACCCCATTCAGAAATGATCAGTTTGAGCATTTCATCAAAGCATAAAGCTATAAATTCTCTCTTTTGTAAATGTGGTTATCAATCACGTAGCGACAGACATGATCTACAGCATCCTCCACTCCACAATCGAAATTAAACTGTTTAACTAACTTACCTTTACGCTTAAACATGGATTTATCGTATGACTTATCATAGTGTGTGGACAATAGATCGCTTGCTAGTTTTTTGAAATCTCGGTCGGCAATGTATTTTTCAATGTCCAATATAATTTCTTTTGGCATTCTTTTCCTCAACAAATTAACCAAATCAAGGATTGGTCTGTGGTCTTCCATAAAATTTGGATACTCTTTGATTAAGAAATCAACTCTTTTGTTTAATAAATTCTCTATTTTTATTATTTTTGAGTTGTATATTGAGGAAAAAAACCGCTCAGGAATGGTTAATTTTCCTATTTTTCTGCTCTCAGATTCTACAAATATTATTTCACTAGACCGAAATTTTCGTAAAGTATCAAAAATAATGCTTTCGAACTGTTTTTGTGATGGTTGCGGAGTATCAATAAAGCCGCCAAGAATACTGCCGCGGTGGCAGGCAAGACCCTCTAGGTCTATAACTTGCAATCCATTTAACTCTAATAGATTTAGTAGTTTAGTCTTTCCATTACCAGTTCTGCCGCTGACAATAATAAATTCGTTGCATAGTGATAATTTTTCTGTCCTCTCAACTACAAATCGACGGTAAGATTTATAGCCGCCCGAAATCACGTAACATTTCCAGCCGATTTTTTCGCAAACCGTGTGAAATGAAAACGATCTGTTTCCGCCTCTTTTACAATAAAAAACAAGTTTCTTGTTTTTATCAAAATTCCTCAAAGCGAATCCCAAATGGTTTGAAATGTTTTTCATAACCAATTGCGCGCCCAATTTTTTTGCCTCGAATGCCGACTTTTCTTTGTATGTCCGCCCCACTAATTTATATTCTTGATCAAATAATACAGGCAGATTAATAGATCCAATTATATGGTCATCTGCATACTCCTGCGGTGACCGCGTATCAATAATTATGTAATTCTCTTCACGCCAATTTTTTCCGTATAAATCTGAAATTTTCATTTTGACAACACAATTGAGTCTCTGAATATAATGACTCTGATAATTATAATCATTTTTATTAAGGGTTAAAGGGATTGGACCCTTCACGCCATGACAACGTGTCTTTGCAGCGCGCACAGATGCGGTTATGGATGCCTTTAGACGGGAAAACTCTACTACATTGCAAACATTTTCTGTTACCAGGACGCGTATTTTTTTTCTGCGGCTTTTGATAATGATTACGACGGTGTGTGCTATTCATTAATATGATGCCTGTGGAGAAAATGGTATAGTATGATCAGCTGGCGAAAAGGCTGATGTATTTTTCACCTCATCTATCCTTTTTCTTTTTCGTTTGTTCACTTAATGGCCTTTATAGAATTATACGCTGACCGCCATACAGAGGATTTGCGCCATAATGTCGCGCTATCTCGGACACAATTTGTAAAGATTACATGAGTAGCAAATGCAACTCACTCAAGGTTTGCAGCATATTTGAGGTGTCATTTTCAGAACGGTGAGCACTTACGATGTTACCTTGGCGCATAATAGAGTTTCCTCACTCGTATATCGTTCATGTGTTTCACCTAATAGGTATAGAAATGAAAACTCATAACGACCTAAATATCTGGCTTAAACCAGGCAATGACTGAGTTTTGCGGTTGGTCACCTCATAGAATTGAGTTCAGTTGATTATGAAGGGTTGTGAAGAGATGGGTGAAACCGCTAACCCAACTTCCGCACAAGGCCCTCCGCCATGAGGTGAGTATACCTCTGCAGCATTTTTAAGCCCTTGTGTCCTATTACGGCAGCAACTTCCATGACATTGAGTCCCCTCTCAAAGAAGCGTGAAGCTGCTTCGTGTTTCAGGTCATGAGACCGTCGATCATTGATGCCAGCCCTGTCACGAGCCCTGCGCCAAGCGTTCTTAAGTGCTTCGTAATGGGTTTGGAAGATACATTGATCTGCTCTGGCTGTTCTCTCAGCAGCTCCAGCGCCGCAGGTGAAAGAGGCACATCCCTGCTGTCTCCATTCTTGGTATCTGGCAGGTGCACATACCGCTTATCAAGGTGAACATTTTCCCAAGTCAGTGAGAGAATTTCTCCTCTTCTCATTCCTGTCTCGATGCCAAAGAGGATCAAAGGTTTCAACCATGGGCTCGAACAAGCCTTTTGAGTTCGCCCTCTTCTAATCTCCTATTTCTTGGTCTTCGTGCCCTCGGTTTATTGGTACCCGGTACAGGGTTATTACCTATGAGTGACTTTAGCCCCCACTCGGAGATTGCGGTATTGATTATCACGGATAAATGTCCGAGCTCTTTAAATACGGTGCCAGACATGACCTCACTTAATCTTTGATCCCTATAATCAGCCACATGTCGGGAATCCAAATTCTTGAGTTCAATTTCCCCGAACCAGGATCGCGCCAACGCCCGTATTCTGTAGCTTTCTACCGAGCTTCCTTTTTTGGTTGCGGTAACTCTTCGCGGTATCACTTCAACAAATCTGAAACGCGCACGAATGTCTCAGACGGGATAATCGGAGAGCAACCCTCACCTAACCTGCGCTCCATATCTTGGCTCCAATAGATCGCCAGAGATTTTGTATGAAAGCTTTCGGTGAGTGGCGGATATCCTGTCCGCCTGATCCTCACCCGCCGATTACCGTTTCTCTTGGTAAAACTCGCCATAATTCGTCCTCACTAGTCCAAGATTGGTCCAAACGAGGCTTTTCGAGTTTTATGAGTTTTCTATAACGTTGTGATATATACGTTTTTTGGGGCTTGGAATTTCCGTCCCCTGCCCTCTGAAGACGGTGCTATACTAGGCTGAGCTACTCCCCGGACGTGGTGGAAGGCCTCGTACCCGAGCGAACGGATGATGGCAATGCAAAACCAACACTCGCCCAGAGGTTTCGGCGGTATATCTGCCTCAACATGTGGGATTGAATGGGAGTGGCGGACAATGACGGACTCAGCAAAATTATCGATGTCGGCGGCGCTGCGGGCCATGGATGCGGGTGAGCTGACAGCGGAGACGCTGTTGGGCGATTGCCTCGCGCAGGTCGACGCGCGGGAAAAGGATGTCTTGGCCTGGGTGGCGATGGATCGCGAGGCCGCGACCGCCGATGCAAAGGCCGCTGACGCGGCTGGGCGACCGGGTGCGCTTGGTGGCCTTCCTGTCGCCTTTAAAGACATCATCGATACAGCGGTACTCGGGACCGAATATAATTCCGTCATCTATAAGGGTCATCGACCAACCGAGGATGCCTCCGCCGTGACCGCGGTCAAGGAAGCCGGAGGTTTCATCATGGGTAAAACCGTGACGACCACCTTCGCGCACCGCAATCCGGGCCCGACACGCAATCCGCACAATACTGGTCATTCGCCCGGCGGATCCTCCAGTGGCTCCGCCGCCGCCGTCGCCGACTTCATGGTGCCGCTGGCGCTCGGCACGCAAACCGGCGGTTCCGTCGTGCGCCCCGGCGCCTATTGTGGGATCTTGGCGTACAAACCAGCCTTCGACGCCATAAATTTTGGTGGCACCAAGCAAATATCCGCGTCCCTCGACACGTTGGGTTTCTACGCTCGCAGCCTAGACGATCTGCCGATTGCGGGCGCAGCTCTGCAGGGACGCCACACACCATTGGCCGTCGGGGATGATACCGCCGCACCGACGATTGCTCTTGTGCGAACAACCAGTTGGGATCAAGCACAGCAATGCGGTCGCGACCTGCTAGAGGACGTGTTCGAGAAACTGGGCGCCGCCGGCGCTGCGACGCGCGAGCTGGATTTACCGTCACCCTTTCCTGGATTGTTCGACGCGCACACGGTCGTCGGCGCGGTCGAACCGCTGACGGCGCTCGCCTGGGAGATAGAGAACGATTGGGACGGTATTCCGGAGCCGACGAAAAAGCTGATCGACGAAGGCCGCGAATTCGGCCTCGAAAAATATGTCGAAGCCCTGGCACTTGGCGAGACTTGCCGGCGGCAACTGCCCAACGTGATTGGCGAGACCGAAATCATTCTTACATTGCCGGCACCAGGTGAGGCACCTGAGGGGCTGGCCTCGACTGGCAGCGCCGAGTTCAATCGGATTTGGACATTCCTCCACGTTCCTTGCTTACATGTCCCAGTTGACCGGGGTCCAAAAGGTCTGCCCATCGGTATCCAGCTCACCTCGCGTTGTGGCTCCGAGGCACATCTTCTGGCAACCGCTCGATGGATCGCCCGCAAACTTAGCCTCGATTTATTCGGCTAGCTGGCTTTAGCCGAGACAATAGCGATCGGTCACCGGTCACGTTTACTCTATCACTCGTCCCCTATTTCCCATCGCCTTCGATCAGAGTGCTTAATTCTTTAAGGGGCTGGCCCAGATAACCATCTGAGGTAACGGTAGACCTATCGTCTAATTTGGGATATTTGATCCAAAGGGTCACTGTTGTTAAACCGCATCTGACATCACTTCAAATATAGCCCAAATTGCACCAGNGGGNCACCGTTGAACCTGAGCATGTGACGCTTTACTTGGTTCCGGAAATTCTCAATCCCGTTGATATGGTTTTGCTTGTCGGCGAATAGCTCCCAATGATTGATCCGGAACTGTTTAAATGCTGACACGTCGAGCACGTTGTAGCCCTTCCAACTGTCGGAATAGACAACGCGCCAACCCGACGGCCACGGAGATTTGATCACGCAAGGGTAACGTCGTAACCGCGATGTGGCGCCACTTCTTTAGATTACTCCCCAGGATAGCTTCCAACAGCATGGCGACATGGTCATCCCATGTACTGCTTTGCGTGACGATTGTTGCCGATAATCCGAATGTTGTGATTACGGGTTTACTATTCTGCGCGGACGTAAGCGGCAACTGATGCGCGACCAATTCTGGTCGTTTCTCGATCGCCTTTTTAATTGTCGCGGGACCATGGAGATGCGTTTCAAATCGCAGCGACCCATCAAGCTCTCGACGTGCCTGCTCGGATGCCTCTCTACTGTAACCAGCACATCAATTTTACCCGTGCAAATCTAAGCTTTGGCGACCTTTCCTTACCACTCACCTGTCGGTCTTGAAGCGGTGTCGATCCGTGCCACGCTAATGGCGGCTTGCATCAACAGATAGTATAACGATTGAGCCCGTCGTAACCTACCCGCCGCCCCACCAAATGCGTCAGCAACTTGGCATCGATGTCCCGTCGGGCACGAATCATCAACGCCTCAGGCGGCAAGGAAACGATGGAGCGCAATTCTTCATTCGTCCTGGCCGAACGATAACGGCTCGAACCTTGCACCGCATAGTGCAACCAATCAGATTGAGTAACCGCAAAGTCAAAACTACCATCGTCAATTTTTTCCAAATTAAGGGCCGAACTACCCCCGGCAACATTGACACACCGAACCGCATTCGGTGACGCCACATTAATGGCTTGGCAGGTCGCGCCAGCCAGGCCGAATTAATATCCGAACGGCGTTCCGTCCGCGATGACTATCGGTCGACCGTTCTGCTACGCAGCCGTCGACGGCCTCTATAATCCAAGCAGTAAGGCGACCGATAGTAATATCAGTCTGATAACGGAAATCATCATACCTGAGCAGTGCTTATGGCCGCATCAACCGAATCGCCAAGCTTTTCGACCAACTCCTCAATATGAGCGCCCTCAATAATAAATGGTGGCGCCAACAGCACGTGATCCCCTCGGACACCATCAATCGTGCCACCCATCGGATAACAGATAAGTCCCCGTTTTATCGCTTCCTGCTTTATCTTAGCGTTCAATTTCAGCGCTGGATCAAACGGCTCCTTTGTCGTCCGGTCCACGACGAACTCCATGGCTTGGAACAATCCACGACCGCGAATATCACCGATATTGTGATGATTACCGAAGCGCGCGACCAAAGCCTCATTCAGCCGCACACCCATGTCGCGTACGCGGGGCAACAACTCCTCTTCCTGAATGGCGTCTTGCACCGCAAGCGCCGCAGCGCAGGCTACCGGATGCCCCATATAGGTATGCCCATGTTGGAAGAAACCTGTGCCGTCGCGAATGGCGTCAAAAATTTTCTGCGACAATAGTGTGGCGCCGATCGGTTGATATCCGGCCCCTAGTCCTTTAGCGCAGGTCAATATATCCGGAGCTATATCTTCTTGCTCGCACGCATAGAGGCTGCCAGTGCGCCCCATGCCACACATGACCTCATCCAAAATCAGCAAGACATCGTATTGGTCGCAAATTTCTCGCACGCGCTTGAAATATCCAGGTACTGCCGCCACCGCGCCAGCGGTAGCACCGACGACAGGCTCCGCGATAAAGGCGATCACGCTATCCTCGCCAAGCTCTTGAATTTTTACCTCAAGCTCATTGGCGACGCGAAGCCCGTATTCCACATCGCTTTCGTCGTCGCGCCGCTCGCGATAAGAAAAACAGGGCGCAATATTGTGGGTCTCGATCAGAAGCGGCGCGAACGGCTCACGCCGCCACATATTTCCACCCGCCGCCAACGCCCCCAACGTATTCCCGTGATAGCTTTGTCGCCGGGTAATGATGTGTTTGCGTTGAGGGCGACCCGTCTCCAAAAAATATTGCCGCGCAAGCTTGAGCGCCGCCTCGACCGCTTCCGACCCGCCCGAGACATAGTAAACGTATTCAAGGTCTCCTGGCGCCTTCGCGATCAGCTTGTCGGCCAGTTCTTCCGCCGGCGCCGACGTGAAGAACCCCGTATGGGCAAATGAAATGGATTCGGTTTGATCCCGAATTGCCTTTATCACTCGCGGATGACTATGCCCAAGACAGGAGACCGCAGCACCACCCGAGGCGTCCAAGAAATGCTTTCCCGCCGCGTCGGTGATATAAACGCCATCGCCCGAAATCGCGACCGGTGGGACAGTTTTGGTGTGTCTGTGAAATACGTGAGACATTCGCTTCTAGCCTTTCGACGTGTCGATCAGTTCGCTTTTTTGCGCAGACGCTGTGGCTTGTTTTCTTCGCCCTTCTTCAAGGTCCACACATCGAGGCGAACCGTTTGCACGCCGTCCATGCGGAGCCCGCCGACCAATTCATCGAGCTCTCCCGCGCGTTCGACGGTCCATTCGCCACCCGCGCGTATGGTTAGTGTTTGGTCCTCAACAGCAGTTTTTAGCCAACACCCCTGTTCTTCCAACTCAACCTCTCCCCACGACGTGCTGTTTCGCTAATCGGAATAGCATGATGACGCACGTCCTAAAAGCGCAAGGCGCATTGCAGATGCGAATCCAGACCGCTAAATTGTGCGCGGAAAGGGAGCGTCGCTGGACGCCGCTTCGGATTTGTGGCCACCGCGCCAACTGCGAAAAACGTTTTATGAGAATTCCGGAAATCTTGATCTCCCGCCCCTACACCCCGAATACGATAGAGTCGATCCGCACCCGAAAGAACGATTCCGCTTTAGATCGGAACAAACTCTACTCCGCCGGATTGAGCTGACTTTAAGGAAGAAGATAAAATGGATTTGAAAGATCATAT
>NHFY01000079.1 GCA_002170165.1 Flavobacteriales bacterium TMED123 | reverse complement strand
TTATTTAAGCGTATAACGCTTCATGCTCCTCCTTTCGCGACTGGGAAAAAAGATCATGATTCACCCCAGCATTGAATTCACAGTTTACTGCGCCACCGGAGGGCTCGCCCTCAGGAAACATGGGAAAAGTGCAAATCTTTTTGTTAACTTTAAAACTTTATAGAAATGCGAAAAAAATTCCGTTTAAGATCCTCTGTGTTCAGAAATTGTCATGATTCGGCGGCTTTTAGACGATTTCGCGAATTTTTTATGCGTCGTGCATAATTCCGATAGCACTTCCAGTTTTTCTTGAGGCATTATTGCCACCCGTCGAGTCTCTAAATCAACATGCAAAGAGAGAAATGCACATGTTGCAGCTAGGTAACCATCCGTTAAATGATACATCTCGTGGTAGTGATGCACTCGCTTATTATCAAAGCTAATAAGCTGTGTTTCACATCTTACCTCATCTCCCTGCAACACCTCTTTGTTAAATGTGACGTGTTGTTCGACCGCAAAGGTACTGCCATTTGTCGCGTCCCTATATTCATGACCCAAACCAACATAATTAAAAAATGCGTCGACGGCATGGTCAAATATTAGAGTATAGAATGCTACATTCATGTGACGGTTATGATCGGTCCATTCAGGTTGTATTACTTCCTGCCACAATTTAAGAGGTGCCGGGTGTATCATTTCCGTATGCAATTTTTTTATTTAAGACTTTCACGGCAACGGACCAAAATATCTAGCACTTTGAAGGGGTCTTCAATCCGTGGAAATGTTGGAACGCCTTTTGGCTCCAAAAACGCCTTAGCAGCGGCATTGCTGCATTCATCGCCGGAAAAGGAAATATAAATGGGCTTGTCAGGGTAATCCTTTTTTTGATCGACAATAAAATTAAGGTTCATCTCTCCCAGCTCATCTGCCAAAATCAAAATTGCGACGACAGCATCTACATTTGGGTCTTGAAGTAACGCCCTCATCGATTCACGCCAGGCAAATTCCATACCGTTAACCGTCGCCGATGGAAATACATCTACAGGATTAGTAATGTTTATAAAGGGTGGGCTGATTTCCTCTAACCTTGCCTGCGTTTTTGCTTTTATTTGAGAGAATTCCAACCTGGTCCTTTGCTTACATATATCCGAGATATGGACAATGAAAGCTCCTGAGGGCGAAACAAAACCAATTCGATTGCCAGCAGGTATGGGCATCATCGCGGCTGCTTTCGCGGCTGTAAATAGGTGTGTAAATTCGTCAATCCGAACAACCCCAGCCTGCTTTAAGGCACCGTCAAGGATATTGTCATCAGACCCTAAAGACGCGGTATGCGACATCGCCGCTTTAGCGCCATCTTCGGTTGCTCCACCTTTCAACATGATTACCGGTTTCTTTCGTGTTACGCGGCGAGCGATTTTGAGGAATTCATGCGGCCGATGAAGACTTTCAAGATATATAAATATCGTCTCTGTTTTGGGATCGTCAGCAAGGTAAGACAAAACATCAACCTCATCAATATCGACGGCGTTTCCAAGACCTATACATCTAGCCACGCCGTAATATTCACCTGACATGATTGAGCGCATCATAGCCCCCGTAAAATTGCCCGTTTGGGCAATATAGGAAATGCCCCCCTTGGGGATTTTTCCCAACGGGAAAAAACTTGACGTGAAGTTAGAAGGTGTCGAAATGTGCCCTGCGGTATTGGGACCCAGGACCCTCACCTTGGTTTTGTTAATTACCGACCTTAACTCAGCTTGTAGGCCCTCACCAGCTTGATCCACCTCAGCAAAGCCACCCGCAGCTAAAACCACAGACTGAATGCCACGCGCCGCGCAATCTTCTATTGCTTGGGGTGTCTGCGCGGCTGGCAACATGACGATACCCATATCGATGCCATAAGGAAGATCAGCGATGGTTTTTGAAACTCCCAGGCCAATGATCTTTCCTCCCCGCGGATTTACTGGGTGAATTTTACCCTTAAAACCATTGGCTTTAAGGTTCTCGATCACGGTCCGACCCGGTTTACCGGGTGTAGCGGAGGCTCCGATCACGGCGACGCTACCAGGTGAAAAAAATGAGTCGATATTTGACACTGTTGTTCCGTTTCTTTTTTGTGTATCGCAATCTAGCGAGTTGCTCTTTATCGCGTTAGGCTCGCTTCCAAGCAAGATAAGTTTTTAGGAAGGACCCTCATGACCTATGTGGTTAAAACAGTCAATGTTTGGGGCAGTGATATGGACTGCCTTGTCTTTAAACCAGAAATCGGGGGGCCTTTCCCCGGCGTTGTGGTAGCGCAACATATTCCAAACGCCCATGACGGATTGGAAGCCGACCCATTCACTATTGATATTGGTAATAAATTTGTTGCCAAAGGATATGCCTGCGTCATTCCTTTCATTTTTCATTGGTGGCCTCCAGGGACGGATCTTTCTATCAAAAGAGCAGAGTGGGACGACGCCAAAACGGTAGCTGATCTGGATGCCGCATACGGCTTACTAGAGGAAATCGACGGCATTGATACCGATCGCATTGCAATTATGGGGCACTGCTGGGGTGGTCGTATGGCATGGCTCGGCGCTTGCCACAATTCACAATACAAGGTTCTTGGGACACTATACGGGGGTCGTATCAAAATTGGCATGGGGAAGGGTAATCCTCCGCCCATCGATCTAGTTAACCAAATGAATTGTGCTGTCATAGGGATTTTTGGGAAGGATGATGGCAATCCATCACCGGAAGATGTCGTCGATCTAGAGGCCGCACTTGTGGGGACAGGAACCAATTACGAATTTCATAACTATGAAGGCGCGGGGCACGGCTTTCAGGACTTTGTCTCAGAAGATCGCTATCACCCAGAAGCGACAAAGGATTCATGGACGAAAATTTTTGATTTTTTTGATGCGCGCCTGCAGTCCCGTTCACCTTGACGTCTACCGGCCAGCGGTCATAATAAAAGTGCTTGTTCCCAGGGGTGCCTCGCTGGGAGGCTGAGATCTCGCCGTAAGGGTTAAATTTGGCCCAAAAACGCGGAGACCCTTCGAACCTGACCCGGGTTATACCGGCGTAGGGAAAGGGAAATGTCAAAAGGCACCACCCCTCTCTATTAGCCGCCAATACGGATATTGCGGGACTATTTTGTGGAGAATTTTTAGGTGACTGAGGCGCAAATCATCAAAACCCTGCTCGACTTTATCGCGTCTGACTCCGCCAGTGATGAGCAATTTAATGCCCTCGCTTTAAAGATATTTGATTATCAGTTCCAAAATAATCGCCCGTATCAGCTGTTTTGCCGACAGCGTGAGCAAACGCCACGCACCACGAAAAATTGGAAAGATATCCCAGCTGTCCCTATAAACGGTTACAAGGACCTATGCCTCAGCTGTTGTGATCCAAAATCTGTGGAGCGCACCTTTTTGACCAGCGGCACGACCAAAGATGGTCTACGTGGTCAATGTCGGCATCCTACATTGTCCGTTTACGATGCATCCATGATCGCTGCATTTCGGCAATATTTTATGGAGGAACACGATAGGTTGCGCATGGGTATTCTGTTTCCAACGGAGCAGGCAATGCCAAATTCATCTCTGGCGCATTATTTAGCGCTTGCCCTTAAAGAGTTTGGCTCTGAGGACAGCCGTTACCTGCTATCAAATGACGGAATAGATTGGAAAGAGCTATTCACTGAGCTGGAACAGGTGGAGCAATCCGGTGAACCATACGCTCTATTGGGGGCCAGCTTTAGCTTTGTCCACGTAATGGACGAAATGGCGCGTATCGGAAAGTCGGTTTCCTTGCCGGCAGGAAGTCGGATTTTAGATACCGGTGGTTTTAAAGGCCAATCTCGTAAACTTGAGCTTGACGACTTCTACGAGAGCCTCTCGTCCCGCTTCGGAGTTTTACGTGAGAACTGCATCAATATGTATGGTATGACGGAGCTAAGCACCCAATTTTATGACTCCGGGAATGCTAGCTGCCCTTCAACAAAATCTGGCCCAAATTGGGTCCGCAGCCAAATTGTTAATCCGTTAACCGGCGCAGAAATTCAAAAAGGTGAAAGGGGTGTTCTAGTACACCATGACCTTGCTCATTTTAACTGCGTCTCATCAATTCTTACCGAAGACGCTGGGGTGGAAGTTGATGATGGATTCATATTATTGGGACGCGCCGAAGGCGTTGAGGCAAGGGGCTGCTCCATGGCCGTAGATGAATTCCTAAAAGTAGCAAAAGGGTAAGTTCGTGATACTAACTGCAGGATATCTTCCGGGTCTAAGTCCTGACGACGTTGAATGGCAAACATTGACATTTAATCGCGGTGGAGAAAAAACGGAGGTTGCCGTGCCGCTGCTTAGCGACCATCAAATCAAAGAGCTTTCCAGCAACATTAAAAAAGCTAGTCGACACTATCTGAAGGCATTACCAGTTTCTGAAATTTTGAGAACAATCGATAAGGCAATTGGTCAATTTTTGGATCGGAGCGACCCCTACCGTCAACAGGCGGAGAAATACCTGCCCAAGATCACAGGGTATGACTCAGAAATGGTGCGGTTAGGACTAACTCGCTACCTAAAAACCTTCCGGCAGTCGGAACTCCGCCGTTTTCTCTCAGAAGATTTCTTGAACCCAAAAATACTCGATGAATTTCAGCCATTACCAAAAGGCGGCTATGGACGAGCCTATGGCCCAGATCTCCTTGCACATATATGGGCGGGAAATGTTCCAGGATTGCCGCTATGGAGCCTAATTTCCGGCCTACTCGTTAAGGCAGGTAATATTGGTAAAGTTTCAAGTGCCGAGCCACTTATGGCAAGCTGGTTTGCGCGCCTTATCGCAGAAACCGATCCGAGACTGGGCGAATGCATTGCTGTGACTTGGTGGAAGGGAGGCGATACCAAATGCGAGCAAGCGCTTCTCAATCAGGCAGATTTAGTCGTTGCGTACGGTAATAACGACACACTGCAACAAATACGTGATCACACACCTATCACCACTCGCTGCCTAACATACACCCACAAAGTGAGCTTTGGCATGGTATCAAAATCCGCTCTCGATCCCATTAAAGCCTGGAACGTGGCACATCAAGCGGCCTATGACATAGTACGTTATGACCAACAAGGCTGCTATTCACCACATCTTTTCTTTGTGGAAAAAAACGGCGCGGTCTCGCCGAAACAGTTCGCTCAATATGTCGCCAGCGAACTCGATAATTTCCAAAAGAAATTTCCACGCCGAACATTGACAATTGAAGAATCCCAAGACGTCGCCCTGTGGAAGCAATCGGAAGAGGTAAAGACTTTTTCTGATGATTGTAGGGCTGTTATGGGCGATACAGATGGGACCTGGTGCGTTTCATTTTCGGAAACGCCTGAAAACTTATCCCCGTCGGGGCTAAATCGAACGGCTAAGGTAATTTCCGTGCAGCAGCTCGACGATGTTCCTGCTCTAATCTCACCATACAAAGCTTTTCTGCAAACGGTTGGAATTGCCGCATCACCTGAAGAACTACACAGGCTTGCAGGCTTATTAGGGCTTGTGGGTGTCACACGTATTAGCGCATTAGAGCACATGACTATACCGGAAGCCGGCTGGCATCATGATGGGCGTTTTAATCTCCTGGATCTTGTTACAATGACAGAAGTTGAGCGGTCGGCAGAAATCTCTGCAGAAGAATTCTCAAACTATGTCGACTAAAAAGTTAAAAATGAGACACTGATACTATTTGAAAATTTATATCGATAAAACCTCCTCCATATAAGGAAGCATCGTCTTTTTTGGCAACTGGGTCTTTATCTAAAAATAAAAAACACTTCTACTTTAAAAATGAAAATTTAGGTAACCTAATGAACTTAAATGAAAAAATTGTTCTCGTAACAGGGTCAAGCCGGGGCATAGGTGCTACAATTGCCAAGGCATTTGCCAGCGAGGGCGCAACTGTAATCGTGAATTATGTCCAAAACGCCGAATCCGCGGCAGCGGTCGTATCAGACTGTAAAAAATTAGGAGGCGATGCTGTAGCTTGCAAAGCTGACGTAACTTCTGAAGAACAAATTCACAAGATGATTGATGAAGTGTTGGGCAATTTTGCTAAAATCGACATTGTCGTTAACAACGCCTTTAGACCTTACAGTTTCGATCCAGAAAATCGGAAACAATTCTGGGATCTAAATTGGAAGGACTATCAGGGCCAACTTGATGGTGCATTATTCTCGACATACACATTGTGTCAGGCGGTATTGCCGGCGCTCAAGAAACGCACTCAAGGGAGTATCATAAACATTGCCAGTGACCTAGTCGCTCGACCTGCTATTCCCTATCATGAATACACGACGGCAAAATCTGCGCTAATCGGTTTCAGTCGGAATTTAGCGGTGGAGCTTGGCCCCTTAGGTATCCGGGTAAACTGCGTGGCTCCTGGCCTAGTTTATCCGACCGATGCGAGTCTTAAGACTAAGGAACATTTCAAAGAGGAACTCATTGTCCAGACCCCTTTGCGGCGAATTGCTACACCCGAAGATGTAGCTGGTCCCGTCCTGTTCTTAGCTTCTGACTGGAGCAAGTTTATGACCGGCCATACCCTTTATGTTGATGGCGGCCTAGTTATGAGATGAATTTAATAAAGAAAATAGGTTGCGGGCTATAAGAATCGAAAACAAAACCGAAAAGCCCGATTCAATGGCTAAATTTTAGGGTTTATAGCCAAGGTTTGGNGATAGCCANCGTTCCATAATTTNAAGATTCATATTTTTTCTTATTGCNTAATCTTTGACTTGATCTTGGTTAATTTTCCCAACACCAAAATAATTTGACTCGGGGTTCCATANNTACCANCCGGAAACAGCAGCAGCAGGNTGCATTGCAAANGACTCTGTAAGCTTAATGCCCAGACTGGATACATCTAGCAGCCTAAACAATGTTTCTTTTTCAGTATGNTCGGGGCAAGCGGGATATCCCGGCGCTGGNCGTATACCTTGATACCGNTCCTTAATAAGTCCTTCATTTTCGATCGCTTCGTCTTCCGCATAGCCCCAANATTCTTTTCGAACCNGCTCATGCANTCTTTCNGCAAAAGCTTCNGCAAGCCTATCCGCGANNGCTTTAACCAANATAGCACTGTAATCNTCATTATCNGCTTCGTATTGTTCTGCNAGGGTATCNGCCCCAAANANAGCAACCGAGAANCCACCAANCCAATCATCTTTGCGGGTCTCTTTGGGTGCGACAAAATCCGATAATGCATAGTGNGGGCGCCCCNCCGATTTNTTTCCTTGCTGNCGCANGGTATGAANCGTTGCAAGAATTTCTGCNCTTTCTNNGTNATCAAANAGTANGATGTCATCGCNNTCTGAATTTGCGGGCCAAAACCCAATTTTNCCTTTTGCNGTGAGCAACCCTTNAGAAATAATTNTTTCAAGCATTTGACGGCCATCCGCAAACAAATCACGTGCAGCNTGGCCAATGACATCATCTTCTAAAATNCGGGGATAGGCACCATGTAGCTCCCACGCATGNAAAAACGGTGTCCAGTCAATATATGANACNAGTTCTTCAAGGGGGTAACTCTCGAAATCACAAGTACCAATGAGNTTCGGNCTTGGCGGCAAGACATCAGACCAATCGATANTAAATTTATTGGTGCGCGCCTCTTCTATGGTTACCCCTCGATTACNANTATCTGCCCCTTCGTAACGTGCNCGAACGGCGTCATACTCCNGGCTCACCTCTTCNGTAAATGGGATGATTTTNTTTTCAGAAGTTAATGCGGAAACGACNCCAACGCTGCGCGAGGCATCCAGAACATGAACAACTGGTGCNTTATACGCTGGGTCNATTTTAACTGCTGTATGAACCTTTGATGTNGTGGCTCCGCCAATTAGTAATGGCAAATTAAATCCCTGCCGTTCTAATTCAGAGGCNACATGCACCATTTCATCTAGTGACGGCGTAATAAGNCCAGATAATCCGATAGCGTCAGCATTTTCCTCAANTGCCCTGTCGAGAATTTTCTGTGCGGGCACCATCACNCCAAGGTCAATCACCTCAAAGTTATTGCATTGCATCACAACGCCGACAATATTTTTGCCGATATCATGAACATCCCCTTTGACGGTNGCCATTATGATTTTGCCCTTAGTCTGTTGCACCTGACCCGATTTTTCTTTTTCCTGTTCTATAAAGGGTATCAAATGGCCNACTGCCTGCTTCATCACTCGAGCGCTTTTTACGACCTGGGGCAAAAATAGCTTGCCTTCGCCAAACAGGTCTCCCACCACATTCATGCCATCCATTAGGGGGCCCTCTATCACTTCGATGGGGTGCTCAAAGTTTATGCGAGCCTCTTCCGTGTCATCGATAATATGGGCGTTTATTCCATTAATAAGCGCATGGCTGAGCCGCTCCGCCACAGGTTTTTGNCTCCAAGAATTATCTTTTTCTTTCTTGGTGCNACCGCTTTGAAACTGCTCNGCTACTTCAAGTAATCGTTCGGTCGATTCTTCGTGTCGGTTCAGGATCACATCCTCTACCCGTTCCCGAAGATCATCTGGAATATCGGCATAAACGCCTAGTTGACCAGCATTAACGATACCCATCGTCATCCCAGCATCAACAGCGCGGTATANAAATACAGAGTGCATTGCTCGCCGAACCGCTTCATTACCTCGGAAAGAAAAGGAAATATTACTTAAACCACCGGAGATCTGAACGTGAGGAAGGCGTTCCCGAATGCAGCGCGTTGCTTCAATGAAATCTACTGCATAATTATTATGTTCCTTAATACCAGTCGCTACGGCAAAGATATTAGGGTCAAAAATAATATCCTCAGGGGNAAATCCNACCTCTTTNACGAGAATGTTGTANGCACGCGTACAAATTTCTAACTTACGCTCCTTNGTGTCGGCCTGCCCTTCCTCATCAAATGCCATNACAATAACTGCGGCACCATANCTGCGNACCAGGCGAGCCTGCTCAACAAANGNTTCCTNTCCNTCCTTCATGCTGATCGAATTAACGATAGGTTTACCCTGCACGCATTTTAAGCCCGCTTCGATNACCGACCATTTCGAGGAATCAATCATTATNGGTACACGGCAAATATCNGGCTCAGCTGCAATCAAATTNAGGAATGTNGTCATTGCCTTTTCAGAATCTAGGAGCCCCTCATCCATATTGATATCGACAATTTGGGCNCCANTTTCTACCTGTTGCAANGCCACATCTGTTGCTGANTGATAATCATTTTCCTTGATTAATTTNGCAAANCTTGCCGATCCGGTNACATTGGTCCGTTCACCAACATTAACGAATAGNGTATCNGGTCCAATGTTAAANGGCTCAAGTCCAGAAAGACGAAGCCGACGTTCTATTGTTGGAACGGAGCGGGATTTTACACCATCNACCGCACCAGAAATTTCTTGGATATGTTGGGGCGTAGTCCCACAACAGCCACCGACTATGTTNAGAAAACCNGCTTNNGCAAATTCNCNTAAAGTTTCTGCCATGTCCTCTGGNGTTTCGTCATAGCCNCCAAATGCGTTAGGCAAACCNGCATTGGGNTAGCANGAAACATATGTATCNGCTATCCGTGATAACTCNTCGATATAAGGCCTAAGTTCTTTGGCTCCCAAGGCACAATTTAAACCTATTGAAATGGGTTTTGCGTGGCGGATGGAATTCCAAAAAGCCTCAGTGGTTTGGCCGGTCAAAGTTCTACCACTCTGATCGGTTATAGTTCCGGAAATCATAACCGGTACTTCAAAATCCAAATGGTTTGAAACATTATCAACAGCGAATAATGCTGCTTTACAATTCAGAGTATCGAAAATTGTTTCAACCAAAATTAGGTCGGCTCCCCCTTCGAGAAGACCGGAGACGGCCTCGGAATAGGTTTCCACTAATTCATCAAACCTGATCTTTCGAGCACCAGGGTCATTAACATCCGATGAAATCGATGCCGTTCGATTGGTTGGACCCAGAACACCCGCAACGAAACGCGGACGTTTTTGATTTTGAGCCGTCACCTTATCTGCTGCTTCACGAGCAAGTCTGGCCCCACAGCGGTTTAGGTCAAATACCGCTTCTTCCATCATATAATCGGCTTGAGCGACGCGGGTAGAGGAAAACGTATTTGTTTCAACTATGTCTACCCCCGCCTCCAAATAAGACATATGAAAGTCACGGATCAAGTCTGGTTTAGTCAAAGTTAAAAGATCGTTATTACCTTTCTGCGGGCAAGGATGATCAGCGAACCGTGCACCACGAAATTCGGCCTCTTCAAGTTCTTCTAATTGAATCATCGTCCCCATTGCGCCGTCGATAATCACAATCCGGGTTTCGAGTTGTTCCCTTAATTTCCGAATGCGTTCATCTCGAATGATCGGATCAAAAAATTCCGAGTTTTGTTCTGATAGGAAACCAACCTCCTTCAACATTTGTATGCTCCGCCACTCATGTTGAACGTGTTCTTAGATCGCCAGCGGTATTGTTCGAACGCAAGCCAAGAATATGAGCAATAGCATAAGTTAAATCAGCCCGATTGAGTGTATAGAAATGGAAGTCCGTAATGCCCTGGGCGTGAAGTTGGCGACACTGTTCAGCTGAGACCGTCGCCGCCACTAGGCGCCTCGTTTCAGGGTCTTCATCAAGTCCATCAAACAGTTCCGCCATCCAACGGGGAACTGAAATCCCTGAAAGATTGCTGAACTTAACTACCTGGGCAAAGTTTTGTACAGGCAATATCCCCGGTATAATTGGCACCTCTATACCAGCTGCGCGAACACGGTCCATAAATCGCAAAAATGGTTCTGCACCGAAGAAGTATTGTGAAATAGCACGGGTAGCCCCTGCATCTAACTTACGCTTTAGGTTATCTATATCTGCTTCAGCGCCTGTGGCTTGCGGGTGTATCTCCGGATAGGCCGCAACACTTATATCAAAATCGCCAATCCGCCGCAGTCCAGCAACTAAATCAACCGCATACGCGTAGCCCCCTGGATGGGGCTTGTAAGAATTATTTCCATCCGGCGGGTCACCCCTTAGAGCAACAAGATTTCGAACACCAGCCTGCCAATAAGCCCGAGCGACCGCATCCACTTCTTCCCTTTTTGCGTTCACACAAGTCAGATGTGCTGCCGGCACAAGGTTTGTCTCCTTGAGTATCCGAACAACCGTAGCGTGGGTGC
>NHFY01000078.1 GCA_002170165.1 Flavobacteriales bacterium TMED123 | reverse complement strand
ATTTTTCTTATTTTTAGTTAATATTTCACAAAAATAAAGTGTTATGCTAAGAATAATACTTTAAAATAGTTCGAAATTAGGTCGCTTAGGTCCACCAAAAATAAAGCCCACTTTTTTAAGTGGGTTTTATTTATTCAATAATTATTTTCTTCTCCACCGTTCCATCATCATAGATGTAAAAGAGAGATTTACTATTAAAATCTTTAGACTCTCTTCCTAACAAATCCACTATTCTAATAAGACTTTTAGAATTTACGATATCAATATTAGAATGATTTGTTGAATTACAACCAATTAGCCCCATCATATCAAACTTAGATACGAAATTCCATACTTCAACGCTAGCATCAATATCTTGGTTAGCCCAAAAAGAGAGAGGAGATGGCCAATCATGGTCTCCGTTAATAATTTTTAATTCTTCAATTGATACACAGCCATTACCATTTTGCCATGAGTATCTTTCAACGGTACTTGAATCAGAAACATTGATATTGGGTATTTGAGTTATAATTGGTGTAACATCAGTATTATTATTATTCATCCAAAAATTATTTATATCAGCAATTGAAAAATATACATTCGGCAAACCATTATAGGGATGAGTACCGTCAATTGTTCCATTAATTGTTAAAACAGCAGTAGGATGGGTTAAATTACAATTGCTAAAAGCACCTAAAAAAGCTGCTCCAGCAACTGAAGCAACTGAAGTAATTCTTGAATTTAATTGGCAAGCTAGTTCGTAACAAAACATCCCTCCCAAAGAATACCCTATTGCATAAACTCTATTCATGTTAACATTATAGTCGTAGGCAATAGTATCAATAAGAGTTTCAATAAAAAATATATCCTTATGGTCCGTGGGATCCTTATGCAACCAATTTGTAGAGCCTCCATCATTTGGATCTTCTAATGCTTGAGGATATACTAAAATAAAGCTGGCAGTATCAGAAATTGATCTAAAATCTGCCTCATTATTCATAAAATCAATTGCATATCCATCACCACCGTGAAAAGCAAATAATATTGGTGAGGATATACTTGGAGAATAGCTTTGAGGTATGTAGATAATATATTCTCTATTATTACCATCGTAAAAAATATTTTCATTAATTAATTGTTGTGACAAAGCAAAAAAAGGAAAACATAATAATAAGAGTAGTTTTTTCATAAGTCAAAATTACTAAATAATTTTCTAAAAAAGTTCGAAACTAGTAAAGTAATGCCCACAAATAAAACTCGCTCAATTGAGCGATTTTATTCTTAATTAAGTATTACTTTAGCATAACTTAAAAAAACATTTATGATATTCAATTACAAAAAAATAAATTTTACTATTCTTTTGCTATTAACTACTTCTTTTCTTATAGCGCAAGAAAATTTAAATACAAGCAAATTCAAACAATTACACCAAGAACTTCCTACTCCTAACGTTTATAGAACAGCTAGTGGAGCTCCAGGTCATGAATACTATCAACAAAAAGCTGACTATGTAATAAATGTTGAATTAGATGAAAAAAATAACATATTGTTAGGAAATGAAACCATAACTTATTCCAATAATTCTCCTGATATTTTAAATTACTTATGGGTTCAGTTAGATCAAAATGTGCGTGCTAAAAATTCTCATAGCCAACTGACTAATACAAGTAGCATGAAAAACAAGATGAGATTTGGTTCCATTAAAAGAATGCATGATAAAATGAATTTTGATGGAGGGTTTAAGCTAGAGGAAGTAATTGATATATATGGCAATAAATTACAATATATAGTCAATGAAACTATGATGAGAATAGAACTTCCTAAGCCATTAAGAAAAGGACAAACATTCTCATTCAAAATAAAATACTACTACAACATTAATGACAGAATGAAAATTGGTGGAAGAAGCGGATACGAATATTTTGAAGAAGATGNTAATTCTATATACACNATTGCNCAATTTTTCCCACGAATGNCAGTCTANAATGAAGTNGAGGGTTGGCAAAACAAACAGTTTTTAGGTAGAGGAGAGTTTTCATTACCATTTGGAGATTATAAAGTAAGTATNACTGTTCCAGCAGATCACATTGTTGCAGCAACAGGTGANCTAAAGAATCNTTCNAGTGTTTTAGANAAAAAACAAATTAAACGATTAGAAAANGCTAAAAGNAATTATACAGATCCTGTAATNATTGTTAANCAAAATGAAGCAATAGAAAATGAGAAAACAAAAAGTGAATCCAAAAAAACGTGGATTTTCGAAGCTAAAAATGTTCGTGACTTTGGATGGGCTAGCTCTAGAAAGTTTATATGGGATGCAATGGCAGTTGATATTTCAGGAAAAAGAGTCATGGCATACAGCTACTATCCAAAAGAAGGAAACCCTTTATGGGGTCAATATTCAACAAGAGTAGTTGCCCACTCGCTTAAAGCTTACTCTAAGTATACTATAGATTATATTTATCCTCAAGCTACTTCTGTTCATGCGAAATGGATTGGAATGGAGTATCCAATGATTTCATTTAATTTTGGAAGACCCGAAAAGGATGGAACGTACTCTAAAAGAACAAAATATGGAATGATCGGAGTTATCATACATGAAGTTGGACATAATTTCTTTCCTATGATTATTAATTCTGATGAAAGACAATGGACATGGATGGATGAAGGACTAAATACTTTTGTGCAATACCTTACTGAGCAAGAATTTGAAAGAAACTACCCTTCAAGAAGAGGGCCTCCTTCCAACATTGTAGAATATATGAAGGGAGACAAAAGCGGTATTGTACCAATAATGACAAACTCTGAGTCTGTACTGCAATTTGGGAATAATGCATATGGGAAACCAGCCACCGCACTCAATATATTACGAGAAACGATTATGGGTAGAGAATTATTCGACTACGCCTTTAAAACATACAGTCAAAGATGGGCATTCAAACACCCAACTCCTGCAGATTTTTTTAGAACAATGGAAGATGCTAGTGCGGTTGATCTTGATTGGTTTTGGAGAGGTTGGTTCTATACTAACGACCATGTTGATATTTCTATTGAAAAAGTAAAGTGGTTTAAAATAAATACTAGAAATCCGGACATTGAAAAGCCAATAGCAAGAAAAAATGAAAAAAATCAAAATACCTACATCGGATATAGCAAAAATGAAATCTCTATTCCGAAAACAGTAACGGAATATGATGAAAATGCAGTAGATTTTTATACAACATTTGACCCACACAATACAAATATTTTAGATAGAGAAGATTATTCTAACTACCTTAAAAATCTTGATGATAGTGAAAAACAAATCTTAGATTCTGATAAAAATTATTATGAGATGCAATTCTCAAATATTGGAGGATTAGTTATGCCTATAATACTAGAATTTATATATGTAGATGGCACTAAAGAAAATATTCGGATTCCTGCAGAAATATGGAAAAAGAATTCTAACTCTGTTAAGAAAGTGTTCATGTTAGAAAAAGAACTTTCAAATGTTATTTTAGATCCTTTTTTAGAAACAGCCGATACTGACAGAAACAATAACTATTGGCCAACTAAAAACGAACCAACAAGATTTCAGTTGTTCAAGCAAAAAGAAAGAAATAGTGAAAACCCAATGCAACGAGNAAGAAAAGTAGAAGAAAGATTACAAAATGATAAATAATTTCTTTTTTTTAGCTACCATACTATTTTTTCCATTTCATGACTTCCATGTTACGCATACGACTTTTCATTATAATGATGAATCAAAGTCTATGGAAATAACAATTAAAGTTGCTATAGAAGATCTTGAAAAATCAATTGAGAATAGATATTCTAAAAAATTAGACGGTTTGTTAGAGACTCAAGAAAAGAAAAATATCGAAAAATTAATTGTAGAATACTTTATAAACAATTTAACACTTTCAGCAGACAAAAATATACAAGAGTATCATTGGGTAGGAAAAGAATTGAGTAATAACTTACATGATATTTATTTATACTTTGAAATTCCTAATTATAATAAAAAAGAAAATGCAGAATCGATAACAATAAAAAATACCCTTTTTTTAGACTTATATAGTTATCAAACCAATATTGTAATGATAGAACTCATAGATAGAAAATATAACCTGACATTTACTATGGATAATGATATTCAAACAATATTTGTAAATAATAAAGGTCGGTAAATATCTTGAAACATTCAAAATAAGGACCGAGATGTCAACCAAATTGGAATCTATCTTATTTTTAGAAAGCGTTCCACTTTTTTATTCACACATAAAATGCTGCGGTTCTTTTACTTAGCTTAAAGATTCTCGGTTAGTTAGAAATGATATCTACTTATTAGTTTTTTCTATAATTTTTCCTGATAATCTATAAAGATTTAATTCAGCTATTTTAGCGTTGTAAAGCGTTTGGTTTAATCTATTTTTTGATATGCTTAGATCTATTTGAGCTTTTCTAAAGTCATTTCTACTAAGCTGACCTTGATAATATTGTTCCCTTGCTCTTTCAAAGAACTTTTCTGAAGTTATTTGATTTCTCTGCTCTATATTAATCAAATTTATGTTGTTTTCATATTGCCTGTATGACGCGTTAAATTCTTTTTGAATTTCTTGCTTAATTGCATACAGCTCAAGTTTATTTGATTCTATTTGAATCTTTGTGCTTTGATTTATTTTATTTTTCGCAAATCCATCAAAAATATCCCATGAAAAATTAAGAAAACCTGTTAGTCCTAAACTACTTTGATCTAATATTATGCTTGTGTTGCTTTCCATTTGATTATATCCATATTGAGCTGAAAAATCAATTTTAGGAAGAATAGATACACTATTTATCTTTTCATCTTTTGTTGAAATATCTAATTTGTATTGTCCAAGTAAAATATTATTGTTGTTTTTTTGTGTCTCATCATTTAAATTAGAATAGTTTAGGTGTATGTTAATATCTACTTTGTCTTCAACCAAAAAATCAGTTGCTAAATCTCTATTTAAGGTTTGATTTAATTGGCTCTTTGCAACTTGAAGGTCAAACTCAGCATTCATTAAATTAACACTATCTTTGTTTAAATCTATTTCGGCACTTAATAAATCTAAATTAGATGCATTACCAAATTCATTTTGAACTTTAATTCTATAATATCTTTCTTTTGATATATCTAGGATCTCTCTAATTATTTTATAGTTTTCCTGTAAAAAAGCAATGTCAAAATATTCTTTGGTTGTTTTTAATAAAACTTGTTCAATCTGAATTAAAAGTTCAGCAGATTTAAGATCGCTTTGTTTTTTAAACTTTTGATATGTATAGATAGATCCAAGTCCATTAAACAAATTATAGCTTATTCCAATATTTCCATTTTTACTTTTTGATGCAGATTCTGCATCTTCTATAATAGGAAAATCATCTGTTGCAAATTCAAGACTTGAAGTGCTTTTATTACCTGAAGCTGATCCGCTTATTATTATTCTTGGAAGAGTACCTAAAAAACCTATCTTTTCATTGTTTTTTATTTGATCAAGTTCATTATTTTTTATTTTAATACTAATATTTTGTTTTAATGTCAGTGATAAAGCATTTTCTAATCTCATTACCTCCTGAGAAAAACCATTTATATTAAGTATTGAAATAATACTAATTGTAAGAATAAATTTCGTTAACAACCTATAGCTTTTCATATTCTAATTCTTTAATTGCTGGCTCTCTTTCTTCATTATTGAGTTTTTTTCCAGTAAATATCCATTCTTTAGTAAATCTTATTTTATTAACTATCTTTAAAAAAGCTGGCAAAAATACTAGGGTTAAAAGTGTGGCTAGTATTAAGCCATAAGAAATCGCTATTGCCATTGGGATTAAAAATTGAGCTTGTAGTTCTTTTTCAAAAATAAGAGGAGCTAGGCCAGCGATTGTTGTTATAGATGTTAAAACAATAGGTCTAAATCTTGACATTCCAGTTGCAGTAATCGCATCTTCTAATTTCAAACCTTCTTTTAATTTTTTATTGAATTTACTGATAAAAACAAGAGAGTCATTTACTAAGATTCCAATTAATGCAATCATTCCAAAATATGAGAACATTGATAGTTGGAAATCATGAATAAAGTGCCCCCATCCTATACCAATAAATCCAAAAGGAATAAGAATAAAAACTGCGAATGTTTGAAGTATACTTCTAAAAGTAAATAAAATAATGGTAAGCATTAATATTAGCACAATTGGACCTGAAAATTTTAATGAATTTCCTGTTTCAGCTTGTGATCTAATTTGTCCTTCTACTGAATGTTTAATTGATGGGTAACTTGTTTTAATATTTGAGTTTATAAACTCTTCAATATTTGCTGTTATTGTTATTGGATTATCAAGATTTGGATTTAATAAATCAGCATCAATTTGTACAGATCTTTTACCATTTAAATGATCAATACTTAAAAGGTCTCTTTCAATTTTTATACCCACAAGATCTCCAACTAAATAATTATTACCCATTACATTAATTCTCATATTTTCTAGATCATATATTGAATTTCTGTCTTGTTCATTGTATCTAATCCAAATCTTAACTTCATTAGTACCTATCTGTAAGCGTTGTGATTCAAAACCATAAAATCCATTTCTAATCTCATTTAAGATTTGAGCAGTAGTAAGATTCATCTGGTAAGCTCTATTTTTTAATTCTAGTTTGATTTCTTTTAGCCCTTTTTCATCGCTACTAGAAATATTCTTCATTACATTAAGGCTTTCCATATAATCCTTAAGTAATTTAACAGCACTTAATAATTCAGCATTATTTTCAGAAAACAATGCAATACTAATAGCTTTTCCAAAGGGACTTTCAATATCAAATGTTAAAGATTCTGCTCCTGGTATTTCACCAACTGCATCTTTGAAGTAATTTGTTATTTCAGAGGTTCCAATAGTTCTTTCCTCAGATGGAATTAATAAAACATTTAAATAGCTTTTCTCAGAGCTTTGCGCTGAAGAAATAGTCCATTGGTCTGCTGCTTGATTATTTCCAATAGTTTTTTCAATTGCTCTTACTAGAGTTGATCCTTCATTAAATTCTTTACTTATTTCATTATTTTTTTCTATGATTTTATTTTCTATGAAATTTATCCATTTTTCTGTTTTTGATTCACTAGATCCAGCTTCAAATTTTAAATTCACAATAACACTCTCACCCTCAATATTTGGAAATACTGTAGATTTGATTAAACCAGCACTCATAGCGCTTACAGTAATAACTAAAGAGCATATAAATATTAAAATGATTGTAAACGGATTATTAAGAGTAAATTTTAGAACAGGAGCATAGTATTTTATTTTTATCTTGTCTAAAAAATCTGTAGTTTTATCAATTACTTTTTTAAGCTGAATGTTTGGCTGAATTCCCTTTAACGCTTTTGAATGTGCTATATGTGTTGGAAGTATAAGGACACCTTCAATTAAAGAAAAAATTAATGTTCCAATTACCACAAAGCCCATTTCAGGGAAAAAATCTCCAAGCATTCCATCTAGCATAAAAAATAAAGAGAAAGCTACAATAGTAGTTAGTATTGCAGAAAATACAGCAGGTAGAACTTCTAAAGTACCATTAATAGCTGCGTTTATTCGATCTTCACCCTTTTCGTATCTCTGATAAATATTTTCTGCGATAATAATTCCATCATCAACTAGAATACCAATAACAATAATCATGCCAAATAATGAAATTACATTTAAAGTAATCCCATAAAATGATGCTAAAACAAACATACCAGCAAATGAAATTGGTATTGCTACTGCAACCCATGCAGCAAGACTTGGATGTAAGAATAAGGTTAATATTAATAGTACAAGTATAAATCCAATGACTCCGTTTTTGGTTAGAAGAGCAATTCTTTGTTCAATAATAATTGAATTGTCTTGAATGATATCTGCTGTAATGTTCTGATTTACTTTGTTAAAATTTTCAAGATATGCTCTTGTTTTTCCAGCTACAGTACTAATATCTTCATTGTTGGTGTTGAAAACATTAATAACTACGCCTGCAGTCTTATTGTAAAATTTTCTATTTGATACATCTTGCCAAATTCTTTTTACTGTTGCAACATCTTTAATTTTGATAATTCTATCATTAATTTTTTTGACAACAATTTCAGCTATTTCCTTTTCATCATACTTTTTATTATTACTTCTTATTTTAAAGTTTTCATCCTTGCTCTTTATAGTTCCACCTGTTATATCAATATTTTCATTTGAGATAGCTCTGTGTAAGTCAATAAACGAAAGATTATATTTTTTTAAATCATTTTCTCTTACTGAAATTTCCATTTCTTCTACAGGATAGCCTGAAATTCTTATTTTTGAGATACCATCCATTGCTTTTAAATCATCTTCAATTTCTTCAGCTGATTTTTTTAGTTGAATAAGAGGCACCTTACCACTGATAGCAAATGAAATAGCTGGGTTTAAATCTTCCATTAATGATATAGAAGGAGATTCCATATCATCAGGGAAAGAATTAATTCTATCAATAGCATTTTTGATATCCTGAATCACTACTTGATTACTTGCATCATTCTCTATTTCAACTATTATACTGCTTGTGTTTTCAAGAGATTTAGATGTAATTCTTTTAACTCCTGTTATTCCATCTATATTATCTTCAATTTTAAGAGTTACCATTTGTTCAATTTCTAGGGGTGAAGCACCAGGAACAACTGTATCAACAAGTATTATTTTTGCAGACCTTTCAGGAAAGAAAGTTTTTCTTAGATTAAATAGCCCCATACAACCAAATATTATAATAAGTAGCATTATAACATTTGCTGAAACTGGATACTTGACAAAGTATTTTATGAAGTTTCTCATCTTATTTTTTGAATCTTACTTGCATACCATTAAATGATCCTTTTATAGGCTCACTTAGTATTCTATCATTGTTTTCAAGCCCTTTTACTATTGCATTTTCTTCAAAAATTTGAACTACCTCTATTTCTTTTGAAACTAATTTATTATCTACTATAGTAAATACTTTTTTATTGTTAATTAAATTTCTCTTAAGCTGAAAAGTCTTTTCAATTTCACCAACAATAATTTGACCAAAAACATACATACCATTGTAGAGATCGTCATCACTAGTTTCAATA
>NHFY01000077.1 GCA_002170165.1 Flavobacteriales bacterium TMED123 | reverse complement strand
GCGGCGGCGGCGGCGGCGGCGGCGGCGGCGGCGGCGGCGGCGGCGGCGGCGTATCCAGCACGATGTTTGCCGGCGCCGCCGTGCAGGCCGTCGCGCTGGCATCGATCACTTTGGCATTGAGGTTGTCGATTTCGAGGCGACATGCGCGAAGCTATCAGAAAAGTATCCTAATATTGAGGTTGTAGAACGTCCAAGCGGACGCCCGTTCGCAAGTTTCAGTACACACGACCCAGCGGGGAATTATTTCGACCTCTCGCAAATCGGCCATTCCAATCGTTCGGAAGTATATGAAATGGATAGCTGGCAGCAGGATATTACCGTGAGTGATTTTGGGATTCGTGTCAGGGAAGCCGAGCGTGTCGCTGCATTTTATGCCGAGATTTTTAGTTTAGAGCCCAAAAACGATCCCGGCAAAGATAACGGATATCGATTTACAGATGGTCGCGTGACCATGTCGGTTTTGCCGTGGAAAATATCGGATTTTAATGGTTCAGGAATAGAACAACCCGCGATGGATCATATAGGTTTTCGTGTCCCCAATCTCGATGCATTTATTAGTCGAGCCGAAAAGTTAACAAATGACAACCCACATATTGCTCCACGCGCAATAGGCTTTAATGACGAGGGCAAGGCTCGCCTCGCACTACTAAAAAGGTGCCCTTACAGCGATTACTCACTGGCGGATCCTGATGGCAACCTTATCAATGTTTCCGAAACTTGAGTTAAATAAACCTTCAAATAAAAACGATTTTTATCGTCAACTCGTCGGTCAGATTCCATTATAGAATATTAGAAAATTATGAATTCTAAAACTGATAATCCAGAAACACCTCAATCATTTGCGGCTCTCCGACACCCGGGAGCGCGGATTTACTTAATAGGTTCTTGCCTTGCAATGTTAGGGGACAGCGTCGAACATGTAATTAGTTATTGGGTCATTTTTGAAAAGTTTCAATCGCCTGAGCTGGGCGGCTTTGCGATTATTTCTCACTGGGCCCCTTTCCTATTCTTTTCCTTTTGGGCTGGCTCCCTTGCTGACCGTTTCGACCCGCGGCGAGTAATACAACTAGGCATGGCGTTATTTATGTTAGGCTCTCTTGGCTGGGGATATTTTATTCTCACTGACAGTTTAGAAAAATGGCACGCCGCTATACTGTTAATTATTCATGGCATGGCCGGGGTCCTATGGAACCCCGCCGGCCAACTTTTAGTGCATGACATGGTCGGTGGTCAGCAGCTGCAAAGTGCTATTCGAATGATGTCATCCGCACGAATGCTTGGCTTCCTGATGGGACCAGCTATTGGGGGTGGCTTGATGTTAGCGTTTGGACCTGCAGTAGGAATTCTCATAAATATTTCCATCTATCTNCCACTTACCTTGTGGCTATGGAAAGCTCCATACGGACCCAAATTTAGGGACAATGNGACACAAACAAGACGACAGCGTGCCGTAAATAATTTTNCTGATGTTAAAGCTGCCATTAAAGAAATTTCGACCGTCCCAATAGTCTTTTCAATGACAGCACTTGCGGGCGTCGCAGCAATGATTGTTGGCAACGCCCANCAGGCGCAGATGCCNGAATTTGCGTATGATTTCGGATTTTCAGACACGAGTGTTCGCTACAGTTTCTTGCTGGCAGCTGCCGCCACTGGCGCATTCACCGCTGGTATCGTTTTAGAATCAAAGAGTTTACTGCCAGCCAAGGTAAATACAGCGTTTATATTGGCCCTTATCTGGTGCTTAATGATTGGTGGATTTGCCATCACNACTAACTTTTATNTGGCCGTATTTTTGTTATTTTGTGCTGGGTTCGTTGACCTTGCGTTCAATGCAATGACGCGAACTCTTGCACAAATTCATGCACCNTCCCATCTNCGCGGAAGAGCCATCGGTTTATTCAACGTCGGNAGCCTNGGAATGCGAACCATCAGTGGGTTTACCGTGGGAATCAGTGGNGGTTTTATCGGCATCCACTGGTCTTTGGGAATAAGTGTAGTAGTTCTCTTCGTTGTAATTCTTGCTCTTTTTTCATACTGCACCCGCAAAAGCCAACACCCCGGCNGTGCCTAGGTCTNAGGNATCNNCAGNCTTANGNATTAGTTACACTGCGTCAGATTTTTGCCTCGTTACGACCATATCATACCAAGGCTTATTATCCCGNGTTTTAGCATCATCCACATACAANGTCTTAAGCTCGGTATATTCGTGGAGCCCNTCATCTCCAAACTCACGTCCCACACCTGANTGTTTGTAACCACCAAAAGGCGCCTTCTCTGAAAGGATATGCCATTCATTGATCCAGATCGTTCCTGACCGCAAGCGTGACGCGACCCTCTTNGCTTTTTCGATGTCAGAGCTCCAGACNCCAGCGGACAANCCAAANATAGAGTCNTTTGCCATATCCACCGCATCNTCAACACTTTCATATTTCAGAACACCTAAGACCGGGCCAAAAATTTCGTCGCGCGCTATGCGCATGTCATTAGTCACACCGGTAAACAGTGTAGGCTGCACAAAAGCCCCCTTATCCAGATCTCCNCCNGTNGCACGACCNCCGCCGCACCNCACCNNNGCGCCTTCTTGCTTACCGATCTCAATATAGTTGAGNACTGACTCCATTTGTCTCTGTGACACCACCGGTCCNANNTGCGTCGCGGGGTCAAGCGGGTCTCCAATTTNCATGGCGTTGAGCTTTTCTGCCATTTGTTCGATGAAGTCATCATGGCCTCTAGCATCGAGCATCAACCGTGTACCAGATTCACAGACCTGNCCTTGGTGATAAAAAGAAGCCCAAATTGACCCGTCAATCGCGATATCAAGATCAGCATCGTCGAGGATAATATTTGCGCCCTTTCCCCCACATTCCAGGGTGACNTTCTTTAGTGTGCCTGCCGCCTTAGCCATAATTTCTCGNCCAACCTCTGTGGATCCNGTAAAGGCGACTTTATCGACGTCTGGATGTGTCGTTAACACCTCTCCAATAACGCCGCCAGGACCGCTAATAATATTNACAACGCCCGGCGGAAAACCAACTTCATCGAAAACTTTAGCGAGTTCTAGCGCCATCACCGGGGTATCGGAAGCAGGCTTCAAAACAACTGTATTACCGGTCGCCAAAGCAGGGCCAAGCTTCCAAATTGCCATCATATAAGGAAAATTCCAGGGAATAATCTGAGCGCAGACACCCATGGGCTCCCTAATGGTATAGTTAAAGGAGCGCCCTTCCCGCATCATCCCATCAATTGGCTCAGCTTCTTCGTTAAATCGCTTNGCCTGCTCACTAAAAAANGNCAATTGTCGTGATGCGAGGAATGCATCTGCTCCAGTTTTATTAATTGTGCCACCAGAATCGAGTGACTCTAGACGTGCAAATTCTTTCATTCTGTCTTTTAAAATAGCGGCTGCCTTACCGATAAATTCGCTGCGTTCTTCNCCAGACATGCGCGGCCATGGACCATGATCAAAGGCATTACGAGCTGCAGCTACCGCCTTATTAACATCCCCAACGCTAGCGAGAGGAATTTTAGCAATTGCTTCGCCGTTAAAGGGNTTAATCGAATTATAACAATCACCATTTTCTGCATCGACGAATGCGCCGTCGACATACATCTTATATGTTTCCATAACTTAGTCCGTTCCATTCAAATCTNTCGTGCTCTNTATAGCGTAGTGCTCAAANTTTCNCCATACNNCAAACTCTCTTGATCCGTCTGAAGGTTGACGGATTGACTTTGTCCTTCGAAAATCCCTCCTCAAGATTCAAAACCAGCAAAATCACCACCGAAGGGAAGAGTTACCAATGGCTAAAAAACCTGCTGCAAAAAAAGCTGGCGCTAAGACAGTCAAGAAGAAAACAGCCAAACGTAAGTCAAAATATAAATTCATTCTTGTCAATAAGCGGAATGGCATCTGCAGTATTCAGCTCAATCGACCAGACTTTCTCAATGCTATGAATGTCGAAATGGCAGAAGAAATTTCNAGGGNTCTTGTCGAGGTNGAACAAGATCGTAAAATTGTAGCCATAATTTTAAGTGGGAATGAACGGGCATTCTGCGCTGGTGCCGACCTTGGCCGAATGGGCAGCAAACCGGAAGATCGTTTNGATATGTATCGCGAACGTTTCAACGTCGCGCCCAATCGACAACTTTATCGAATATTATGCTTTTATACGAAACCTGTAATTTCNGCTGTGGAAGGCTATTGTCTAGGCGGTGGGTTTGAAACGGCAATGTGGGGNGATTTTATTGTTGCTGGGGAAAACGCTCAGTTCGGCCTGCCGGAAGTGCGCCACAGCCTAATACCCGGTGGCGGAGGCACGCAGAACTTACCAAGGTTAATAGGCCCTGCGCTTGCCAAGGAGATGATATGGACTGGCCGCCGTCTAAAAGCGGCGGAGGCCAAAGANTATCGGATCGTCAATCATGTTGTTCCGGCCGGGCAAGCACTCAAGAAAGCCAAAGAAATTGTCAGCGGTATTGCGAAAAACGGGCCTCTGGGTGTGATGATGAGTAAACAAGCAATTAATCGNGGGTTGGATCAAAGCCGGTTTAATGGTTTTCTAGGCGAAGGCGACCTTGCCCATATGCTAAATTTTTCAGAAGACAGAGCCGAAGGTCTGACGGCATTCCGTGAAAGGCGACAGGCAAAATTTAAAGGCCAATAACAATTGAAAATAGGGTGGAAATAGCTCGGATCCTATTCTAAAAGTTCAACACCAAACAAAACTCTTATAAGGAGACCCTNATGGGCGATGATGGCTTGCGCGGTTTTATGCGAGATGTAAACAAAGAAGGTGATCTCGATAAGCGTGATTTGAACAAGGGTAACGCCAAAAAACCCGCACCNGCACGCAATCCCCAAGATCAAGGTATCCGGACGTTTCTTGAAAAACTCGAAAAAACCGGAGAAATGGTCCGCGTAACAAAAGAAGTTGATCCCAGCAGTAACCTGTCAGCGATTGAATGGAAAACATACGACCAGCACGGNAAAGCAACAATTTTTGACAATGTAAAGGATCACCCCGACTGGCAGGTATGTAGTCAGATATTGACAGACCGAAAGAAGTGGGCGTTAGGCGTAAACCTTACCGAAGACGAGTTTCTTGAGGGGATGCTGCGAAAGGTAGCCAAGCCCATTGAACCCGTCNTCCAAGATCCAGAGGGAGCACCCTGTAAGGAAGTTATTAAAATTGGTGAAGAGGCATCGCTCTTTGATATTCCAGTTGTTTCAATTTCGGAAGATGATGGTGGCCCATTCATCCCTGCCGGTATGGCAATAATAAAGGATCCCGAAACAGGTATTCGAAATATTTCAATCCACCGACAGCAGGTATTTGACGCTCAAACAACAGGCTTTTTGATGTTACCTCGGCAGGCTCGCCGGATTAACGAAAAATATGCTTCGCGTAACGAGACAATGCCGGTNGCTGTCGTTATCGGAGCCCACCCAGCGATNTTCTTCGGCTCCGCCTTTACGACGACATATGGCGTAGATGAACTCTCAGTTTCGGGAAGCATACTTGGCGATCCGGTGCGCCTTGTTAAATGCGAGACAATTGATGTCGAAGTGCCGGCAGACGCCGAAATTATTCTCGAAGGGGAAATTATTCCGGGNGAGACACGCCATGAGGGACCCTTCGGGGAGGTACCCGGTACATACGCTGAGGCAGATCAATGTGACGTCTTTCATTTAAAAGCCATTACGCACCGCCGCGATCCAATCTATTACGCCCTTCACTGCGGCGCCCCAATCACCTGCACCCAAGCAACTACCGGGATTGGTATCGAAATCGCGACCTGGGAACATCTAAGCAAGGTAGAAGGAGGNATGGATATTCTTGATATCCGNTGTCATGCCGCCGCCGGCCTGATGATGATTGTTGTCAAATTGCGGCCCAAAATTTCNGGNCANGCAAAGACTGCGCTCCTTGCCGCCCTCTCCGGTCCATACCTGCACCCGAAATTAGCNATNGCCGTAGATGATGACATAGATGCCAATGATCTNCGGCAAGTTATGTGGTCTATGACCACGNGGGTAAATGCCGCAGACGACGTAACCNTGATCCCCAATACACGGACCTTTGCCCTGGATAAGGTGTCGCCNGTCCCAGAAGGTGGTCATCAGTTTGAACGCATGGGAACAAAATGGCTCATTGACGCGACGATGCCAGCGGTTAGCCGCCAAGATCANCGAGACCGCTTTGCGCGGGCAATGCCTAAAAACTTTGATAGCGTCGATCTCGAGGATTTTCTGCCCGAGGAAATTTTTAAGTAAAGNAAATCAGGGGTCAGCTAGCGACAGAGTATTAATGTTAGCGNAAGGAAAGCCTGGCAAGAGTNTTCGTCCAAANATGAGNAAAGNCTCGGNGGTCTATCGGCANTTTNTTCATGTTGGTCATATAAAATCGATTTAGGGGANTATTCTATTTTACGGGNTCCAGACGCAGGAGAAGCCCATCGCGGTCGTCTGTCGCGAGGTATATAAAGCCGTCCGGGCCAACCCGCACATCACGGACCCGACCTACAGTGTTATGGAGAAGTCTTTCTTCCTTCACAATTTTGTTACTNTTGANTTNAAGTCGTATCAAAGCTTCGCCTCNCAATGCCCCNATAAATANGCTATTTTGCCATTTNAAGAAACTGTCACCGGTATAAAATGCCATTCCAGACGGCGCGATTGACGGNACCCAATAGTAAAGAGGTTGCTCCAGACCTGGCGCTGATCTACCGATGCCAATTTTTGATCCATCATAATCGATCCCGTGCGTGATAACTGGCCAGCCATAATTCCGCCCGGGTCCGATGATGTTGATTTCATCTCCGCCACGNGCGCCGTGCTCATGGGTCCAGACTGCCCCGGTTTGTGGATGCACCGCCATGCCTTGCGGGTTACGATGTCCAAAACTGTAAATTTCTGGTCTAGCCCGTTTCTTAGTCAAAAAAGGATTGTCGCTTGGAAGNCCGCCATCATCATGTAAGCGGATCACTGATCCGGAATGACCAGAGATATCTTGGGCTAGGCCCATTTTTCCTCGGTCACCTATAGTAATATAGAGATAGCCCTTGGAATCAAAGACCATCCGCCCCCCGAAATGACGGCTACCGAAAGGCTTTGGATTTGCATCAAAAATCAGCTTTGCATTAGAAAGTTTATGTGTCTCAGCGTCATAACGATAGCGGGTGACACGTGTCTGCACGCCGCCCTCTTCNCCCGCAGCATAAGCCAGGTAGAGAAGCTGNTTACTACTGAAATCAGGATGCAGAGTGACATCAAATAATCCACCCTGCCCGCGGTTAACGACTTTCGGGACATTGGCAATTGGTTCGGGATCGAGNCGGCCCTCTCGGTATANCCTTAAACGACCNGCGCGNTCACCCACAAGGATACTGTTATCCGGCGTGAANGCGATGCTCCAGGGATGCTCGAGCCCGTTGGCGAGTTGTACAACCCGGAAGTCATGGAGCAAAGTTTTAACGGTTTTGGCAGGGAGTGATGTTGAGACAAATGCCGCCCCAATCAAAGCAATACCTATGAGCGCCAGACGGGAAAGTCGATCCTGCATTGAAGGTANTCCATATACGANAACAATTTGTTTCAAGTTTGTCTTTAGAGANCGAATGGCAATAGACCCCTGAGAAATACCAACCNTAACCCCANGATATTCATAGGATAAAGCTGACAGCGCCTAACATTCCNAGTTCTGTTGGGTCCAGGATGACGCGCCGTTCCGCGATACGTAATCCCTCCGCAGTAACCCGCAGAAGATACTCATATCGGCCAACGAATTGACGAAGNGGAGCATTACGTCGATAACGAAACACCGAGAAATTAGCATTCACCGCTAGCGTGTCACGATCCCGCTCGATAATCCGAACATTAGAAATCATCCGCCTNGTCCGACTACGNGGAAATTCTGCATGGGCCTCCGTATCGTTTAGCCGCTTAACGCGGGCCTTGATCCGNATAGCATCATCNGCAATCAAAAATAACGCNTCACGAGCCTGGCTGTCCGGCGCATCCGTTGACGGGATCTGATAGATCGCNTCATCAGTCAACAGCGACAGCCACTCATCAAGGCGCCACTCATCCAATAATGCTGCTTCTTGATACAGAAAGTCTTCAACTGCGCTGCGGGTTATATCGTTCAAGCTCATAGATCAGCCGTCATCAGGGAATTCCACTGACGCCAGAAGGCNCGCAAATGCTCTTCATCCGTGTTGAGCTGTTCGCCCTCTTTATTGAGNCCTCTNGTCATCTCGGACCANTCAGTTTCNCGCCAGGTCGCTAGACCCTCCTGTACCGCCTCCAACGCNTCGACATCATCTGGCGTTGCAAANCCNCCCGGCCCATAAAATGTTAGAAAACTNTCAAGCCTACGTGCTCTCGCCNGTTCGGANTCTTCCATAGTTCCCAACGCCCAGGCAGTCACCTTCATNTGATCAGCTGCCACTGGCCANAACGTACGAATGGTAACGGATGAGCCATCATTGATTACGAGGTTAGGAAAGACCACCAAATTACGGTTAGTATCTGCCACTCGCGCCGCCCGCTTTTCACCAAGACGTTCAACTAGCTCGGCCCTAATCTCATTAATCTCTTCCTTGGCATCTTCGCCATAGATTGAAATCCATTTGGCAACAGGGCGGCCCCGGAAGTTGACGTTATCAATCACCGCATGACCATTGCCGAGACCCTTCCCGATACCCTTTGACGGCAGCAGGATTCCCTGTTCCTTCGGCGGNTCAACCTGAACGCCGGAGTCCTTCATATAATCGAGCCATGTNTTGTGCGTGGTGAGGAGATGATAGTCATCAAAACTGTTCTCAACCAGTAACTTCCAATTGGCTCGAATATCGTATTCTTGCGTGCCCTTAATGATCTGCATTTCGCCGCTTGGGGATTGATCGGCAACAAGATCGATGTATTCCGTAGCCCCTGATAAATATTCTTTTAANTCCATGATAGCGGGATTNAAGCTGATGAACCAAAACCCGCGATAGGAATCTACTCGGGGCGGCTCAGCTAAAGAAAAATTCGCTTTATCAAAACCTGGCGGGTATGATTCTTCTCCGGGAACACCCACCAGCTCCCCATCCCGATTGTAGCTCCAGCCGTGATAGAAACAATTATAGCGCCGGGTATTACCGAATGCCTCACGGCACACCATCGCGGCACGATGACGGCACGCATTAAGGTAAACGCGGANATTCCCCTCACTGTCGCGACTNAAAATAACCGGCCGACCGCAGACGGTCCTNGTACAAAAATCACCTGGTTTAGAAACTTCNGATTCGTGACCGCAGTAAATCCATGANTTGTCAAAGATCTTAGTTTGTTCTCGGATCAGGATTTCCGGATCAGCTAGTGTACGACGATTAAGTCGGAACACCATGTCTTCGGGCTGGTCAATAATAAATGGGGTTTCAGTCACAATAATCTGTCAGCTATTTGTGAGGATTCTTTATAACGGATTGCCTANAAACGCAAAAAAATTAACGAGTTANTGCGGCACTGCATTATATNTGCGTCGTCCTTCCATAATTTCCAGCAAATTGCCGCCAGGATCGCGGACAAAAAACCGGTCCTGATGAAAATCCCGACTTTTTGAATACGAAGCCTCNGCCTCCAAAATTTCAATGCCCGTCGATTCAAATTTAGCACGGGCGTCGGCCAGATCTTCGACCTGGAATGCCAGATGGTTTCGCAACGTATTTTTGAAATCAATATCTGCGGCGCTTGTCCCTCGTGCAATACCCACATGCAGTTCGTACCAGGGTTTCTCTGAGATNCAGAAATGCCCGCCTCTAGGTCCAAGGCTGTCAGGCTTTTTGAGTTGTTTAAAACCGACAAGGTCTCGATAGAACTTAAGAGCNTCCTCTTCTCTGTCAGGCGGCACCTGTACATTGAGATGGTCAACACGGGTCAANATTGGCATGGAACAAACCTCCTGCAATAATGGTATTACCCCTAAACACTATAAGACAACAACCTCAACGAAAAGTATGTGCGCCAANCCCCTTTGCGTCTAACGGTCCCGCGTGGCAANATCCGTCCATGATAGAGACAAACAAAACACCTTCAGCAGCGGCGACTGACAATCAACGGGGACCGCGTGATTTACGGGAGTGGATGGACGCCATTGAAGCCGATGGCAGCCTTCTCCGCGTCTCCGCTCCGATAAACGTTCAGGAAGAGTTGGCCGCNGCAACCTACATGGTTGCCCAAGAAGAAAATTCNCCGGCCCTACTTTTCGAAAACATCGAAAACGATAACAGCGGNATACGNATCCTCAGTAATATGCTGGGTGCCAGTAAGCGCCGCTACGCTCTAGCTGTGGGGCTCGACCCCAACCTCNCGACGCGCGAGTTAATTTTGGCAACTCGCGAACGNAGCAANCGCACATTGGCGCCAGTCGAAGTGCCAGCCAATACCGCACCAGTCAACGAGATCATTCTCACGGATGATGAAATTGATTTAACCAAACTCCCCGTGCCACATTTCTGGCCTCGAGATGGCGGTAAATATATCGGGACCGGCGATATCACCTTCACCANNGATCCAGAATCAGGGCGCATTAATGTCGGCTGTTATCGTCAGATGCTTCATGGGCCACGTCGCGTCGGAATGTATTGCTCACCCGGCAAACATGGTCTCCTCGACCGCGAAGCCTGGTGGCGTCGTGGAGAGGACTGCGAAGTTGTTGTCGCCTATGGGATCGACCCTGTGCCCTTCATGGTCGCCGCGCAATCCTATGGCAGCGACGTATCCGAACTTGATATTATTGGTGGCCTCGTTGGCTCACCAATGGAACTGACCGAAGGTGTCGCGACATCCCTCCCTATACCCGCTNGTGCTGAAATTGTCATTGANGGNACGGTTTCCAAAGGNGACTTAGAGATGGAAGGCCCGCTGGGNGAATTCACCGGCTATTACGGACGCCCTGAATCCCCGCAGCCGGTTATCGAAGTAAAAGCACTNCANATGCGNAAACAACCGATCATGACGGCAGCGCTTATGGCAGATTATCCAGCCTGTGAGATTGGTANCTATTACGCGGTCATGCGATCGGCCGCGATCTGGGATGATCTCGAGCGCTTCGGCATCCCCGGTGTGCAGGCTGTTTATTGTCATCCCGCCGCAGCTTCGAGCTGGGGCATGACAGTTGTCTCCATTAAGCAACAGTACGCGGGCCATATCGCCCAAACACTCTCTGNGGCCGCTCAATGCCCAGCAGGGTCCTACTTCACCAAGTGGATTATCGCGGTGGACGAAGACGTCGACCCGACTGAAATCAACCAGGTTCTCTGGGCTCTNAGTACCAGGTCTAACCCCACCGATGACATAGATATTCAAAACAAAACCTGGTCTACGGGCCTNGACCCCAGCCAGTTTCCACCAGAGAATCGGCCNTACGGTTCCAAGGCTCTAATCGACGCCTGCAAGCCCCACAAACATCTTTCTGAATTCCCGGTTCGCACTATGATTCGAAGGCCGGTCCATGACCGCGTCGTGGCGCGTTGGCAAGAAATGAATTTACCTGGGCAGCCTCCAAAAATATCTGCCCTAGACGATATCAAGAATTAGTTGAGGGTGATAGAAAAATTACCGCTAGCTTTACCAATTACGNTTCGGGCGAGAAGTTAGGATAAACTTTTCGACTAATATTAAAAGCCTGATTGGAAACCTCTAAGAAAACCGTCCGCCAATAAAATCAGCCACCGAGAGCTCTGCGGATATCTACCGGAATAGGGGCTGATTTAAAAGTCTCTGGTTTTCCCGGCTCTCCAAGACAAAACACCCTCTTTTCATAGCCCCTCGCGACCTTCCGCTCGTCAATATTAAAACAATGCGTCACTGTGAAAGAACTATTACCCCATTCAGAGATAAAACTCTTAACGGCCAGTTCATCTCCAAACTTACTTGGCGAACTAAAGTCGCCATGTGCGCTTAAAATTGGAATTCCAAGCGCGTTCCACTTCTCTCCCCAATCCTCCCAACGAACTCCTGCAGCCTTGAATAAATAATAGGATGCTTCATCCATCCATTTAAAATAATTTCCATAGAACGTTATCCCTGCAGGATCAGCATCTGTCCACAAAACAGAGATCCGATGTGTATTACTGAACTCAGTGGCTACGTTGGTCATCGCAAATTACCCCCTAATCTTTTGTCAAATAGCCCTGACGAATATCCTCTACGCGTTTTTCGGGATCACGCTCTGCCGGGTCGCCATAACCACCGCCACCCGCCGCTTCCATCACCAGAGTATCCCCAGCTTCAAGTTTTACACTAGTCGTGATTGGCATTTCCTTTTCATTAGGTTTCCCAGGATTCACAATAAACCGGCTGGGCCGTCCATGTGCACCGCCGGCGACGCCCTTTGGCGGGCGGACCGCACGATCACCACGAAAAATCACCAACCCAGGCTGGAGCATTTCGTATTCCCGACGCAAGGCTAAACCACCGCGATGCTTTCCATCACCGCCTGACCCAGGGATCATTTCGAATTTAGTTATTCGACAGGGAAATTCTGTTTCCACAATCTCAATTGGCGTAACATAGATATTCGACAAGTGAACCGTCGTCCCTGACGCCCCATCTTGAGAAGAGGATCCGCCATAGGCGGAGCCATAAATCTCATATTGATTACCGCGTGGCTTACGAGGGCCGGGACCCCAATCGACCGTAAGTCCCCCCCCACTGCCCCCGCTATATGCAGCAGCGCGATCCGTCGAAAACGTTCCGAAGACCTCAAGCAACATATCAATTACAGTCATACAAGTTTTCATATAGGAGCTACACGGTGCTGGGGGTGTCGGGCTTAGTACTGTTCCATCTTTGAGATTAATTGTTACCGCTTCGCGTACGGCATCGCTGTACCTCAGGTGAGGGTTAATCATGCCAATGAGCACCTGATAACAGCATGCCTCCACTAATGCCCGGCGTATATTAACTGGCCCTCTCCCCTGCGGATCACTTCCAGTAAAATCAAATTCGACCTGACCATCCGCAATGGTCATTCGGACATGCATCCGGACCGGTTTATTGCGATCAATGCCATCGCTATCAAGGTATGACTCGGCCTCCTGAGTTCCGTTTGGCAATTGCGACAATGCCTCCCGAAATTCAATACCTGCTGCCTCAATCATTGCGTCGAGGGAAGCACTTAACTCTTCGATATTATATTCGTTGCAAATCTCACGCATCCGGTCGCGCCCAATGAAACAAGATGCCACCTGCCCTCTAAGGTCACCCAGCGTAAGTTCCGGTTGACGACTATTTGCGGCTATTAACCGTTCAATGCCTTGGTCGTAAACCCCAGCGCGGTAGAGGCGAGTTGGCGGGTAAACGATACCCTCTTGAAATAATTCCGTTGCCTGACCCCATGTAGAACCGGGCATAGTACCGCCAACGTCCGCCTTGTGTGCGATAGAGCCGGCAAAGCCAATTAGCTCTTTGCTCTGAAAGATAGGCACGATAACACCCATATCAGGCACGTGGGGCATACTGCCGTCATAAGGGTGGTTCGAGATAAAGACGTCGCCATCACACAACCCATCATCGCCAACGAGCTCAAATATCCGCCGAACAAAGTACCGGTAAGCGGTAGAATGAAAAAACATCGGCGGAGCGACAAGTAACCTTCCCTGCGCATCGAGTATGACGCAGCTAAAATCGCGGCTTTCACGGACAATTGTAGAGTAGCCGGAGCGGAAAAAATGATGATGCATCTCATCCATTAGGCTTCCAATCCGATTCCGCAAAATTTGCACGGTTATCGGATTAACCTCTGTATTTGGCTTAACCCTCATGCCAAGCCCTCCCGACGGAGTTCCATATTTCCGGTATTATCGATTCGGACAGCCCAACCTGCCGGAACCACTGTTGTTGCATCGAGCTGCTCAACAATTATTGGACCGTTTACATCTCCATCCACCGGAAGATTTTCACGGCGCCAAACGGCAGCCTCTATTGATTGACCTCGAGCATTTCGAAACCTTCGTTTCCCAGACTTTTTTTTAGAGCTTATAGGCTCCTGAGCGATTGGCGGCGCCATTGATATTTTAGGGACGACAACAACCGCCCGCAAACGAAAGCTGACAATTTCAATCACAGCGCCGCGAGCAGCATGACCGTGCACAGCCTCATGCCGTTCATGAAAACGTTCCGCTAAAGTCGTAAATCCAGAAGTGTCGAGAGGCGTTGGAATACCTTCTACTGATACCCGAAGTTCGTAACCCTGCCCAGCATAACGTAAATCAACCTCACGCGAGAAAAACTTATCTTCATCGCCAAGCCCCTCTTCTTGGAGTTCCCCTAAAGCGCGGTTTTTGAGGGTTGAAAAGGCCAATTCAACATGTTCAGTATCGATACCATCCAAATCCTGAAGATCTGATCGAATATAATCATGAACCACGTCGGCGCAGAGGAGTCCTAAAGCAGAGAAGGCGCCGGGGCTCGCTGGCACCAGAACGCGCGGGATGCCAAGATCCTCCGCAACCGCAACGGC
>NHFY01000076.1 GCA_002170165.1 Flavobacteriales bacterium TMED123 | reverse complement strand
ACTGATATAGAACCATACCTCCACCGGATCGCCGAAATAGCCCCATTGGAATTCACGGATAGGCAGCAATTTTTATTGCTAAACCCTGCCCTCGGAGGTGCCCTGCGTGTCACCAATACCATTAGGGTTGCCATCTCTATATATAAACCCGGTGATAAGGCTAAGAGTCATATGCACACACCAAATGCCAGCCGAACAATTCTATCCAATTCGGGTGGCTATACGACTGTCGATGGCGAAATCTGCGATGCAAAACGCGGTGATCTGATCCTTACTCCAAATGGTACCTGGCATGGGCATGGGAACAATAGTGACGAACCGGTAATATGGATGGATATACTGGACTGGCCCTTGTTAGAGCAACTTGATTGCATCTGGATAGAAGACGAAGACCCAGCCAAAACGGCAAATTCGCCTAGTTTTTCATCCGCATATTCCAAACGACATTACGGTGAAGGCGGCATAGTGCCAACTTTCGCACCCTATAATCGTGGCACTGGAGAAGGAAGTTCGCCACTTATGCATTATCAAGGGGTTGATATAAGAGATACCCTTGAAGGACTAAAAGAGGAAGAAGGCGATCCGTACGAAGCGATACAAATCAAATTCACGAACCCGACCGACGGCACTCCAGTATTCTCTACACTTGGCTATAACGCTCAGCTATTGCGGCCAAACGAAGAGACCCTGCCGTGCCGCCAAACTGCGAGCACGCTTTACTGCTGTATAGATGGCCACGGATATACCGAAGTAGGAGGCCAACGTTTAGAATGGCATAAAAACGACATATTTTTAGTGCCCAATCATCTTTGGCGAAAACACGTCAATTTAAACGAGTCTGCCAGCGCTATTTTATATAGCGTTACAGATGCCCCTCTTCTANAGAAAATTGGGCACTTTCGATCCCAGGGCCAAACTGGCACCGGTGATATCATAACCCTAAATGGCTAGTCCCTAGCGCAAAACAAAGGGGTTTGGCACTTCGGTTGCGGTAGAGATCCAAACACATTTCTGCTGGAGGTATTCCTTGATCATCTCTTGTCCACTCTCCCGCCCTATGCCCGATTGTTTGTAGCCNCCAAATGGCGACATATAACTCACTGCTCGATAAGTATTCACCCAAACNGTTCCCGCTTCTAATCGGTCCGCCATAATCATCGCTCGGCGTATATTTTGGGTCCAAACACCNGCAGCTAAACCGTAGACAACATCATTTCCAATCTCGATAGCTTCCTCTTCGTCTTTGAANGGGATCACGGATAANACTGGACCGAAAACTTCTTCCTGAGCAATTCGCATTGAATTTTTTACACCAGTAAAGATAGTAGGCTCGACAAACCAACCGTCACCACATTCCANNGAATTAGCCTTTGCGCCGCCGAGTACCGCCTCTGCACCTTCGCCCTTAGCAATATCGATATAGTCAAGGATCTTCTCAAATTGCGGGATATTAGTAACTGGCCCGACCTGGGTATCCATATTCATTGGGTCACCCATTTTAGCGGTCTTCGCAAGCGCCACGAGCTTGTCGACAAACTCGTTGTGAATNCTTTCCTGCACAAGAAGACGTGAACCCGCGATACATGTTTGGCCTGTTGCCGCAAAGATACCGGAGATAGCTCCTTTTACAGCATTATCGACCTCAGCATCATCGAAAACGATATTAGGTGATTTGCCACCAAGCTCCATCGTAACGTGCTTCATATGTTTGGCCGCGGCCTGATAAATTTGCGAGCCTGTAGTATCGGATCCAGTAAAGGCAACTTTAGCAACCTTTGNGTGCTCAACCAACGGAGCGCCTACATCTGCGCCAAAGCCAGTAACTNCATTTATGACTCCGGGCGGAAATCCTACCTGTTCAACTACTTTCATAAATTCTAAAGTTGAAACTGATGTGTATTCTGATGGCTTAATCACAGCCGTATTTCCAGCGGCTAGCAGGGGCGCTAGTTTCCAAGTCAGCAGTAATAGAGGGGAATTCCAAGGCACAATGCAGGCGACGACACCAAGTGGTTCCCAAACAGTATAGTTAAATGTTGCGGGCTTATCGATTGGGATCACTGATCCTTCAATCTTATCACAAAGACCGCCATAATACTGATACCACTGGGTTAGGTATTTACACTGGACACCCATCTCAGCAATAAGCTTACCGTTATCTCTGGTTTCCATCTCGCCAAGATGNTCAGCGGCTTCCATAAGTGCGTCACCAAATTTCCGTAAGAGGGCTCCGCGGGCCGANGCCGTCATCGACCGCCACTCACTGCCGGGGCGGCCCGCCTGATAAGCGGCCTCTACAGCGGCGTCGACATCGGCGGCAGCGCCCTTTGGAATCTCTGCCCAGGGCTGCGCCGTGTATGGGTTATAACTTTCAAATGTTTCACCACTTGCGGCGCCAACCCATTGGCCGCCAATCGCCATTTTGAACTTCTCTAGCTCGGCCATTTGTTTCTCCTATTAAATGTGACGTTATTGGAGGAGTCAGACAGACCCCAAAAGATTTTCCCGAAAACGATGTTTCAATGTTGGACCATCCCGCGGTGGTAAAATCATTGGCTGNCCAACCCCCGTTACTTTGACGNCGANGAACACAGGCCCGGGTGCGTTNTAAAGTATATTTATAGCCTCACTCAGCTCTTTTGCTGTATAGACAGTCGAGGTGATTTGAAATCCTGCACCCGAGGCCATCATAGCCAGATCTACACCGTGCTCGGTGTGTGTCTCTTGCATTCCNGTCTCGCCATACCGNTGATTGTCGATAATACAAATCGCAAGATTGGNGGGCTTTTGAACTGCTACTGTTGCTAACCCTCCAACACCCATGAGCATCTCTCCATCGCCGGTAATGACAAGNACCCGGCGNTTCGGCTTAGCTANNGCAAGCCCTAAACCGGTAAGAACTGCGCCGCCCATCCCNCCCCAAAGATAAAAATTATTAGGGTGATCTTCAACAGATGCGGCATCCCAGGTGGGCGCCCCAAGCCCAGTTACCANCAGCAAGTCATCGCGTTGTTTTAAAATCCTTGCGACTACTTTGCGACGATCTAACGTGATTCTTTTTCGAGCTGCCATTATTTCTTCCAATCCTTAAAGCCAACCACCCGCTGGCCAATTAATACCGCAACCATGCGCCCACCCTCGAAGGAAAGTTTGGCGGCAGCCTCAACAGTTTCCGCAATTTCTGATGCGTCATCCACGCGGTGTACAATAACACCCGCAGCCGTCAGGACGGATTCTGTGGCCTGGCCCATTGGCACCTGCCACGGATTGAATTCGCCCCATTCACCCCGCATCGTAACCAACATTAAGAGCGGAAAACGACATTCATTTGCCATACCGAGCATATTTATCACATTGCCGACACCGGAAGATTGCATCAACAATGTGCCCGCCTCCCCGCCCAGCCATGCACCAGATAGAACAGCCACGCCTTCTTGTTCAGATGTCAGTAGTACAGGTTTGATGGAATTATCTGCTATAGCCATTTTGATCAGCGATGAATGACCTGCGTCCGGCACATAGGCAACTTGACGCACATTTGCCGCCTTAAGAATTTTAAAAACATCGTTAGACCAGTTTTTTTGCTTTTTTGTCATTCCGTTATATACCCTCAACCGCTACGGCATTCCGAAAACGACGTGACACAAATGTACCGTCTTTTGGAGCGTCTATCCTTACGGAGGACTTGCTCAATACCTTCACTACANCGAAGTAGGGACCAGGCGCGCTATAAATAAGAGGCAGCTCATTTTCTAAGTCAGCATTTGTTGTAATCAGGGCCGTTTGTTTAAATCCGGANGCTTNTGCTATACCAACAAGGTCAACGCCTCGACCNGTGTGGGTATGTTGATTTCCCGTCGCTCCATATGCCTGATTATCAATNACAATAATCGATAGGTTTTTAGGTTGTTCAACACCGACGGTCGCAAGGCTACCGACCCCTGCCAAAAGTTCACCATCGCCCGTAATAGTCAAAATGCGACGCTTTGGCTGNGCCAGTGCTACACCAAATGCCACCATAGTCGCTCCGCCCATTACACCTGCCAGATACATATTCTTGGGGTCATCATTCGCAGAGGCGACATCATGCACTGCATTACCAATCCCTGTCACCACAGCCGCGTCACCTCGTTCTTGTAAAATTCGATGGACCACTTTACGACGCTGTAGAGTAAATTTCGTTGTTTTTGGTAAACCCATTAACCCTTACCCCCACTCTCAGATATCCGCTGAGATATTACGACTGCGACCGCTCTGTTTGAATCAAACGCCATTTTTGCAGCTGCATTTACTGTCTCTGAAACCTTCTCTGCGAGATCCACGTGATGCACTATGACCTTGGCGGCCTCCAACGCAGGGATCGTACTTTGNCCCATCGGTACCTGCCATGGAAAAGTCTCTCCCCACTCGCCTCGCATCGAAACCATCGCCAAGAGAGGGATCCGGCATTCCTGTATCATGGAGAGCATATTTATACAGTTTCCTACACCACCAGACTGGGTGAGCAAAACGCCGCGCTGACCGCCGAGCCAGGCACCAGCCACCTGAGCCACCCCCTCTTCCTCCGTGGTCAGGACGACTGAACGTATCGACCGATCAGCCTGGCAGAGGTCTATTAGCCTGGCGAGCCCACCATCGGGAACGTATGCGACCTGTTTAATACCAATTTGTCTGAAAAGCTGGTGAACATCTTGTGACCAGTGCCAGCTTTCATTCTTTTTTTTCACCATCAGAATTTTTGTGCTCCGCNAAAATTTTTAAAANCCCGTCGAGCCATACAACTCTTTGCTTTGCCGCTTCAATTGCCTTAATACGCGATGCGAAAACATCACCCTCAAAATATCCTATTCTAAACCAACCAGTCTTCGTCTCGGGGTCCCGCCGAAATTCATCAAAACCGAATGTCCCATCCTCACGCTCAAAAATATCGACGCACCGGTCACCATCAAAGGTTTCTATTGAAGACAAAACAACTGGGGACATTGGTCGCTAAACAGCCCTTTTTACGATAGGTATAGAGTGAAACAAGCCGGCAGCAGACGCAAGGTTNCATATTATTTTTTACGATATTGCGACTGGTTTAACTGCCCATGCTCGTGTCCCCTATATACAAAACAGCTAAACGAACAAANAATTATTGGTTAGAAAGCCAGTGGGATTGTTATAAATTAAATCGTTGGAATGGAGAAATTTTATTATGCCAAACCATTTGTCCCTTATTTCCACATTGTCAGTTTTATCGCTGCTCCTGGTCCTGCCGAATTCTGGCANTGCNAACGATAANCGAAATTCCCAAGCTCTCCAGCTTGCTCAAATGGAAAAAGTTTCAAAAACCGNAAAATACAGAAAANGGAAAGGGAGACGGCAGGGCAGGTATTTTATGCGCCTTTATGACGCGAATAATGATGGCAAGGTGACGACTGGCGAAATAGCTAATGATCAGGCCCGTATGCTCAACGCTATAGATCTCAACAACGATAAAAGCCTTTCAATAGACGAAATGCGCCGACGTGGGAGAAGCTTGCAAATTTGGCGGTCCGTGACGCTATTTGATCTTCTGGATTCGAACGGCAATCAAAAAATTTCTGCTGAAGAATTATCTGCACCAATGAAGCGCTTATTTAAACGCTATGACGTAAATAAGGACAAAGGCCTTTCAGTGAATGAAATGCGCCGGCGTGGTAGAAAACCTAGAATTTGGCGGTCTGCAACACTATTTGAGCTTCTGGATACAAATGGTAATCAAAAAATTTCTGTTCAAGAATTATCCGCACCAATGAAACGTTGGTTTAAACGATATGACGCTAATGGTGATGGTTTCATAGTAAATAACGAGGTAAAGAACAAAAGATATAAGCGCCGAGGCAAGCAACGTGGACCCCAATTTAGGTAGGCTTAAACAAACCCAGGAGGCAAGTTTTGAACCGTGTTGTTCCCCGAGATGGGATCGTCAATTTTCAAAATAATATTGTGAGAGAGGTTTTTATTTCAGATGACATACTCCTTGCGCAAATTAGCAGTGGGAATGTAGCAGCCTGGGAGATGATCACAGATCGGTATTTGTCAGCGGTTAGCCGCTACGCAAACTATATACTGGGTGACAACGCGCTAAGTGAAGACGTCGCGCAGGAAACATTTATCCGCCTCATGAAAAAAGCACACACCTGGGAACCGGGCAGCTCAACTCTCAAAGGCTGGCTATTCAAAGTAGCCCGGAACCTATGTATCGACTATAAGCGCAAGAAAAAACCCGACCCCGTTGAGACTGCCCACGACCTCGTAGACCCTCAAGATGTTAATTCAACGGACCGGCGAATTGATATTGCAAACGCAGTAAAGACCGCGCTTGGTTCACTGCCTGAGCGTCAGAAAACCGCTATAGTTTTGGTACATTATGAAGGGCTTTCTGGTGCTGAAACCGCAAAGTTACTGGGTATTTCTGTTGAGGCCGTTGAGTCTCTTTTAGCGCGGGCCCGTCGTAACCTTAGGCAAACACTTGGGCCGCATTCCATAGAATTGCTTGGAGAAAGCTAATGGTAGATAAAATCAAATTGATCTCTCTGGATAGAACAAAACAACTTATAGATGCATATGGCNCAAATACCGATAGATGGCCNACTCCAGAGCGTGATCTCGCACTCAATTTTATCGCAGCATCTTCTGACGCTCAAAATCTCATTGAAGAGGCAAAGAAGCTAGATGACGAGCTCAATGCGCTAACACAACCCAAACCATCTCCGAGGCTTAAGGCAGCCGTGCTCAATACTTTCACCCCGCCCACTATTGCAAATGAAAATAGTGGCTCCCTAGATAGGCTTAAAAGTAAGGGTGCCTGGACAAATTCAAGTTGGCACAAGTCAGCAGCTGCCGCGGCAATTTTTGGCCTCGTTTGTGGCGTCGGGATATCACAAGTTTTCACGCCAACTGGCAGCACGATCAATGCACAGCAGACAACGAAGGCATCGGGTCCTGAGATATTCGAGCAATCACCTCAGNGCGGGATTGCTGAACTGNCACTAACCGGAGAATACCCCACCGTTCTAGTTGATTTAGAAACCCAAACCGGCGACGGAGATGATGGTATTGAAGAAGAGCTAGTAGTCCCACTGATCTAATTCTACCACTGGTTAACCTCAGCTACCCGTATATTTAGGCTTACGTTTTTCTGCAAAAGCATCGATACCTTCCTTATAATCCGCTGTCGATCTCAGCTTCTCATAGGAGTGACCCTCGATATCCAAGGCAACTTTTAGACTGGTATCATACACCGAGTTAAGTACGCGTTTTAGAGCTCTTAGAGCTAGTGGCGCCTTCGAATTGAGGTTTGCAGCATAATTCTCAATTAACACAGTCAACTCATCTGAATCTTCCGCCACATCGGTAATCAGACCCCACTCTTTCGCCTGCAGTGCCGGAATTCTTTTGCCGAACATAACCATCTCCTTGGCACGAGTGAGGCCAGCAATTTTTACCACACGCACGCTGCCGCCAGAGCCTGGCATTTCCCCAAGATTTATTTCCGGCAACGCAACCAGTGTTTCCTTTGTTGCCAGACGAAAATCGCAAGCCATCGCCAACTCAAAGCCAACCCCAAACGCATATTTTTCCAAAGCCGCGATCACTGGCTTACTGCAACGTTCCGGCGCACCAATATTCCAAGCGAGGTCAGACATGCCATCGAATGGGATGTCTGGAAAACTTTTTACATCACCGCCTGCCGTATAAATACCACCTTCTCCGCGTATGACGATGACACCCACGTCGTCATCTTGGTCCATTGCCTCAATTAACGCACGGATTTGCGATCTGCCGGTATAAGAGACGATATTTAATGGCGGCCTATCCAGAATTAAATAACCAATTTTCTTTTCCGCATCGACTTCTACTTTAATTCCATCCAGCTTTTTCAATACAGACGCTCGGTCAGTGGCGTAATCTTTATTCATTCTTATGCTTCCTTCATAACGTGCTCTCAAAATCTTTTGAAACGGTGTATTCACAATCTCTTAGATTGCGCCGTAAAAGCTTCCCCGACGCAGATTTCGGCAAAGCATCAACGAACACATAGGCTCGTGGCCGTTTAAACCGCGCGAGAGTTGATTTTGTAAAAAATTCATCGAGCGCTTTAGCTGTTGCTTTTTGGCTGGCCGCCTCGATAAAAGCAACCACCTTTTGTCCCCAACGTTTGTCCGGCAGCCCAACCACAGCAGCGGAAGAGACTAAATCGCAATTAGAAAGTATATCTTCAACTTCCTCCGGGTGAATATTTTCTCCACCTGAGATAATCATGTCATCTATCCGACCAGACAAAAATAACTCACCATCATCATCAAAGTATCCAAGGTCGCCGGTGAAATACCATCCTTCGCGGATGGCTTTAGAATCTGCGTCCGGCCGGTTCCAATATCCTGAGAACGCCTCAGGGCTCTGCATAGTTGCGATTACTTCACCAATTTCATTTGCCGGCAAAATTTCGTCCGGCTTTACCATANTATCAACATCAGCGCGCACTACCCGGATCATTTGATTCATTCCTGGCCAACCGGCAGCACCTGGTTTTTGGTCGAGATGGTCGCAAAATGTGAAGGTAAATATCTCGCTCGAACCATAATAGTTTGCGAAAATGTTTGGCTTTAAGAAATTAACACAACGACGTTCAAGCTCGTTTGTCATTGCCATGCCCGCATAGGCAACGTTAGCCACAGAAGAAACATCTGCTGCTGAGAATGTTTTATGCGCCAGCATGTCATGAAACATTGTAGGCACTAGAAATAATGAATTAACCCTTTCTTCTTCAACCANACGTAGCGCCTCAGCGGCGTTAAAACCCCGCATATTGATAAAAGCGCCGTTAATCATGGTCGAGCAAAGCAAAACCCGTATTCCCATTGTATGGAACAATGGCATTACACCAAGCGCGCTATCGCCAAACTGNTAACGTAAATGTGCAACAACAGACGATGCCGCTATGCGCTCCGCACCATGAGAACGCGGAACGCCCTTGGGACGACCAGTCGTACCGGATGTATATAACATCANACANATGTCGCTCTCTTCCGCCCCGACAGGGCCAGCAACGGGTTCAAATCTCAGGAGATCCAAAAAACTCGTACCCTCCAGACTGTCACCAACGCTAATCAGGGATTCTTTGGAGAGCGCCGCTTCTTTTGCGGCAACCTTAACAGCTGCAGCGGTCACGTCATCGAAAGCTACTAAATGAGGCTCTGCATCAGCCAGAACGAATGCTATATCATCTGATGTTGCCCGCCAGTTAAACGGCGTAAAGATTGCCCCTAACATTTGACAACCCCAATAAAGAGTCGCCATTTCATACCGATTTGCCATGACACAGACGAGATGATTACCTTTGGTAAGGCCCAACGCCGACAAACCGCCAGATACCCGACGTATTTCGTCTTGCCACGACAAAAAATCGCGTCGAATATCGCCATCAACCAGTGCNAGGGCATNTGGTTCGCGGGCGACAGCAACGTCAAAAGTAGTACCGAGGTCCATTGGAAATTCAGTTTAGCTGTGAAACTATTTGGTTTGAGCTGAACCAGTCACCTTAACAAATCGCTCCAACATTCCGTCAAGCATCTTCTCAAGGTCAGCATCAACAAGGCCACCATCATCCTCAAACGCCTGATTTGCTTGCGCCAACGAAAAACTATCGCCAGAAAGCCATAAGCCCATAAATGACAAGGCAGGCCGGATTGCAATCAAACCGCGTGCGCCACCAACTAAGCTCGGAGCTGCCGAAGCGAGAAAGCAAATCTTGCCAATCGTTGGATAAGGCCTAATACGGGACAACCAATCGATGGCATTTTTCAAAGGACCAGNAACACCGTAATTATATTCGGGGGCGACAATTACAATGGCGTCNGCGGCAGTGATACGTTTAGCTAGTTCTTGCGTTCCCGCTGGAATNCCATCGGAAACTTCTAGATCTCCGTCAAAGAGGGGCATGTCAAATTCTTTAAAATCTGCGAAATCAACATCCACNTNTAAAACGCCTAATTTGCCGGCAATCAGGGTGGCCAACTTCTTATTCAAAGACTCTTTGCGAAGAGACCCAGCAAAAACAAGTATACGCATCAAAAATCCCCCTTATTGATCTTCTGGCTTTACGTCAAAAGTTTAAGCATCATAATCCTACCCGTGCTTAGGGTCCATTCGCTTCTCTTTTCAGCCGCTAATATAACAAGGTAAAAATTTAATTTTTTCTGTAATTGAGAAAAAACTATGGTCGACGTAACCGAGATTAGGTCACAGCAAGAAATGCAAAAGGCCTTTAACATTCGTCGCATTGTTTTCTGTGATGAGCAAAAGGTCGACCCCCAACTAGAGTTCGATGGATTAGATTTAAAATGCCGGCATTACCTTGCGGTTCAAAGTGGGCGAGCAATTGGCACGGCGAGGTTAAGAATAGATAAACCCAATAAAATTAAAATAGAGCGTGTCGCCGTATTGTTAAAAGAACGCGGCAAAGGAGTAGGACAAGCCCTTATGCGGCGGGCCATCAATGATGCTCAAAACAAAAAGGGATGTACCATTGCGATTCATGCTCAGAGCCATGCTCAGAGTTTTTATGAAACTCTAGGTTTTAAACAAATTGGTGCAGAATTCGAGGAAGCCGGAATTACGCATATCTATATGGAATATTTGAATTAGCCTTGTGCACCCGAAATTGCTCCGTAAACTAGGTTGCTTACCAGGATGGTTGTGTATGAGAATTGTTGAGAAATATCTCGCTCCAAAAAACACCGGTTGGGCAACGGAAATGAAAGTTGGTCAGGTGTTACGCCTTACTGCTAGAACAATCATCGATTTCGTAGCCTTCGATGCTATGGATTATGGCGAGGCCTTCGACCAAGCGCCAACTAAGGAAGCTAGCGGCTGCATCTATTTGAAGCGAGGCCATCAGATGTTATCGCGGCGCGGCGCGCCCTTGATGACGGTGATCACTGATGAATTCGATGGTATTGGTACCCACGACATGCAATTTGGTATGTGTGGCCGCTCTCGTCACAAGCGAGCCCAAGAAGAGGGTCGTCTCAGTGAATACCTCCACGGCCAAAATATGGAGCTGCCGGATCATGGGTGCACCGAAAATCTCACTTGGGCGTTGGAGCCCTGGGGTATCCCATACGAAAACATCCCCAGCCCTGTAAACTT
>NHFY01000075.1 GCA_002170165.1 Flavobacteriales bacterium TMED123 | reverse complement strand
TGGACCTGACCGGCCTCCTCGCCCGTCAGGCCGCTCGCGACTTTATGAATGGCCTGGACGGGATCGAGCAGAGAGAAGGAGAGAGCCAATGAGCGAACTCCAATCTTCAACTGCCTCCAACACGCCGACAGACTTCCTGACTGTTGATCAGGTCGCTGCTCTTCTCGGTGTTTCAGCGAAGACCATCCGACGATGGGTGAAAATCGGCGATCTCGCCCATCACCGCTTCGGCCGGCAGGTTCGCATCAGCCTGGCCGATCTACGGTCCTTCACCGAAGCGAGGAGGCAAGGATGAGAGCGCTTACAAGTGAATATTTATCAATATTTAGATGTTTTGTCATAATAATGAATATTACACACAATAAAAAGGTGTAAACTGGCGTTCGTAGATGTATCAGTCATATGAGTTTTTCAATCGTCATTTTGAGACCCGTGCTAGATCAATCAAACTAAACTCAGCGATCGTATAGACAATTATACATCGAGACTATGTGTCCGCTTTGGAGCGAAAGCGGAAGTGCAAGACCGTCCGATGGCCGCTGTTGGTCTGATTTGTCCCTAACGGCTGCGTGCGGCCAGAAGCGGACAAAATTTTTTACGACCTGAGTCGACCGCGATAGATCAGTAACCGGAACTGAATGCCCGATGCGAAGGGCCGTCCCTAATCGTTGTCTTGCTCTAGTCCGTTTGTGATCTAACGTGCGTTACTCCCCAACAGTGGTCTTGGTTTAGCCCTGACATTTGCCGAATAGCCAAAATCAAGTATGTTATATTGCAATGCAGCATTATTGCTGCGCTGCAATGAGGGCGTCGTTATCGGGTTTGATCCGCATATCCTGATTATTGACGAGAACCTGGTTCGCGCAGCCATCCTGGAGGATGGATTGCGCGAGGCGGGTTTCGAACGCGTGTCGATGCTCTCGAAGCGTGTCGACCTGTTGCGGCAGATTGTCGACATCGATCCCGACGTCATTTTTATCGATTTGGAGAACCCGAACAGAGACGTGTTGGAGCAAATGTTCCAGGTGTCTCGTGCGGTCCATCGGCCTGTTGCCATGTTTGTCGACGAGTCAGATGCGGAGCGGACGGAAGCCGCCATGCGGGCGGGTGTCTCCGCTTACATCGTCAACGACCTGCGCAAGGAGAGGGTCAAGCCGATCCTTGATATGACGATCAGCCGTTTTCATGTGTTCAATCAGCTGCAGGAAGAACTGGAAAAGACCAAGCAGGAGCTGGTCGACCGGAAGCTCATAGATCGGGCCAAAGGTATTCTGATGTCGCGACATCAGCTCTCGGAGGACGACGCATTCGCGTTGATGCGGAAGTCGGCAATGGACGCCAAGCAGCGTCTCTCGGATGTCGCGCGCCGCGTGCTCCAGACAAGCGATCACGAAAGTTGAGGGAGGGGTAATGCTCGTGGACCATTTACGAGGACAGGGTACGGAAGCGGATGAAGATGAATCCAATGCGGCTGAAGGCATGCGTACGGTCCGCGCCGGGTTCATCCAATTAATTGATTGTGCGCTCCTCCTCGTCGCCGCCGAAAAGGGGTTTGCACGAAATCAGAACATTAACCTCGAGCTTTCCCGCGAGGCCTCCTGGGCGAATATCCGCGATAAACTCAACCTTGGTCATTTCGATTGCGCGCATCTCCTGGCTGGGATGGCGGTCGCCTCGCAGCTCAAGGTCGGAAATCCGATGGTCTCGGTTATCGCCCCGATGTCGCTCGGCCTGAACGGCAATGCGATCACGGTTTCAACCGCGCTTTGGGAGAAAATGGCGGGTTTGGGCGGCCTCAGCGGCTCGGAAGGCCCAAAGGAAATGGGCGCCGTGTTAGCTCAGGTTGTGGCAAACCGCAATTTGGCCGGTGAGGCGCCGCTTTCCTTCGGAATGGTTTATCCGTATTCGAGTCATAACTACGAGCTGCGCTACTGGCTGGCCGAGGCGGGCATTCATCCCGACCGCGATGTGCGATTGAGCGTCGTGCCGCCGTCCTACATGCCGGATTGCCTCGATAGCGGTCATCTGGACGGTTTCTGTGTTGGCGAACCGTGGAATAGCCTGTCTGTGGCGGCCGGGATCGGTTGGGTTATCGTGCCGACATCGGCGCTCTGGCGCGCCAGCCCGGAGAAAGTGCTTGGTGTGCGGACGGAGTGGGCCGAAAGCCACCCTGATGCATTGGACGGTCTCATCCGGGCGTTAAAGGCAGCCGCGACCTGGGCCGGCAATGCGGACAATCGAGACGAACTCGCCCAACTGCTTGCACGACCTAACGCGCTGAACTTGCCGGCCGACCTCATCCGCAAAATCTTGGCGGGCGAAATCCTACGCCCTGGCGGGTTGGATTTCACCGCTGTCGAAGACTACATCGTCTTTGACAAAGGGGCCGCCACGTTTCCATGGCGCTCTCAAGCGCTCTGGTTCTATTCGCAAATGGTACGCTGGGGGCAGGTTGAGCCGTCTGCCGAAGGCGAAGAGGCGTCCGCCGGAAGCTACAGGCCGGACATTTATCGCCGTGCACTCGCGGGCACGGGAACCACAATGCCATCGGCAAATGCCAAGGTTGAAGGCGCGCTGGTCGAAGCGACGGCCGTAGGGTCGAATTCCGGGCGCTTGTATCTTGGGCCGGATATCTTCTTCGATGGCCGGCGTTTCGATCCCGACGCGATTGAGGCCTATATCGCGGGATTCGACATTCATTCCTAAGAGCGACCCGGACGATCCGGAACGTTATGCTGCACTGCACAAAAACTGACCAATGTGCGATTAGAGTGCGCAACTTGTCGGCACAACGTCTGAGCCCCACAGTCGAGCACTTTGGCTCCTCAGACGATAACCGATTGATTCAATTAGAGAACAGGTGGCCGTTTGGACGTTGGCACAGCCCTTGCCTTTAGAGGGGTAATCGTCAACGCCGACGAGAACGTCAAAACGCCCCTCGATGGGCCTACAGCAACGCCGCTGACCAACCCCCCTCATACGAGGGGTTCAGGTTCGCGGCGTTTATTGTTTGGAGAGCATGGAACATGAGCAAGACTTTCGATCCCAAGGAAACGAAATGGCGAATAACCCGGCGACGCCTTTTGTCGTCCATTACAGCCGTAACGGTCGCTGCGATGGCGACCTTCGCGACGCCGCTCCTCCCGGCGGCTCATGCAGAGCCGCTCGACGTCGAGAAAGACGAGCTGAAATTCGGCTTTATCAAGCTGACGGATATGGCGCCACTCGCGATTGCCTATGAGAAAGGTTACTTCGAAGACGAAGGCCTCTTTGTCACACTGGAACCGCAAGCCAATTGGAAGGTTTTGCTCGACCGTGTGATCACCGGCGAACTCGATGGCGCGCACATGCTGGCGGGGCAACCGCTTGGCGCCACAATCGGTTTCGGCACGCAGGCGCACATCATTACCGCTTTCTCCATGGACCTGAACGGCAACGGTATCACCGTGTCGAATGAAGTATGGGCGGAGATGAAGAAACATATCCCGATGAAAGACGGGAAGCCGGTCCACCCCATCAAGGCGGACTACCTCAAGCCGGTGGTGGAGAAGTACAAGGACGAAGGCAAACCGTTCAACATGGGGATGGTCTTTCCCGTCTCGACCCACAATTACGAGCTGCGGTATTGGCTTGCGGCCGGTGGTATCCGTCCGGGCTTCTATTCGCCGGAAAACATCAGCGGCCAAATCCAGGCCGATGCGTTTTTGTCAGTGACCCCGCCGCCGCAAATGCCGGCGACACTCGAGGCAGGCACTATTTTGGGATACTGCGTCGGTGAGCCGTGGAACCAGCAGGCGGTCTTCAAGGGGATCGGCGTTCCCGTCATCACCGACTACGAGATTTGGAAGAACAATCCCGAGAAAGTCTTCGGTGTCTCCAAAGGGTGGCACGACAAGCATCCGAACACGCATCTCGCCGTCGTGAAGGCGATGATCCGTGCCGCGATCTGGCTCGACGAGAACAACAATGCGAACCGCCCCGAGGCTGTGAAGATACTGGCGCGGTCCGAGTATGTCGGTGCTGACTACGAGGTTATTGCGAATTCCATGACCGGCACCTTCGAATACGAGAAGGGCGACAAGCGCGCAGTCCCGGATTTCAATGTCTTCTTTCGCTATTTCGCGACGTATCCCTATTACTCGGACGCCATTTGGTACCTCTCTCAGATGCGGCGTTGGGGGCAGATCGCGGAAGCTAAACCCGACAACTGGTATCACGAAACGGCCAAGCGCGTTTACCGGCCGGACGTCTATCTGAAAGCGGCGAAGATGCTGGTTGCCGAAGGGAAGGCCAAGAAAGAGGACTTCCCCTGGGATACCGACGGTTATCGTGCTCCCCAGTCGGAGTTCATTGACGGCATCACTTTCGATGGACGCAAACCAAACGCTTACATCGACAAGTTCCCGATCGGCCTGAAAGGACAACAGGTCGTAAAGGGTAATGACGTCACGGGTTAACCGGTTGGGGCAGCTTTCCGGCTGCCCCATTCCTACCCCAATCCAAATGCGGAGAACTTGAAATGAGCACTGTTGATCCGACTATGGCCGCAAACGTTGCGGCGGATGCTGAGAAAGAGGCCCGCCGAGAACGTCTCTTCGCCATGATCAACAAGGCGGATTCCTACCTTTCGATGCTCGGGCTCGGTTGGTTGACGCCGATGATCAAGATTGCTTTGGGCGACGAGTTGAAACCGCAGCTCCTCGAACTCTGGCGCGGCTTCTTTATACCGGTGATCGGGCTGCTTCTGTTCTTCGCGGCATGGGCCGCATTGGCGCCGACCGTCAAAACGTCTCTAGGTGCCATACCCGGGCCGGCCAAGGTTTGGGAGCAAACGGTCAATCTCTACGAGGATCACAAGGCCGAACGAGTCAAAGAAGGGAAGTTCTACGAACGTCAAGAGATACGGAATGCCCGTTATGCCGAAGCCGGCAAGCACGACCGCGTTAAATGGCGGAACTATACCGGCAAGCCGACGTATCTCGACCAGATCGTCACCAGCCTAAAGACGGTGGCTCTCGGGTTTATCTTCGCGACGCTGGTGGCTGTACCGCTCGGCATTCTTTGCGGCATGTCGAACATCGTTAACGCGGGGATCAATCCGCTGATTCAAATCTTCAAACCGGTCTCGCCGCTCGCCTGGTTGCCGCTGGTGACCATGGTGGTCTCGGCCGTTTACAAGACCAACGATGGGCTTTTCGAGAAATCGTTTCTGGTCTCCGCGATCACGGTCACCTTGTGCTCGCTGTGGCCGACCTTGATCAACACGGCACACGGTGTCTCGTCCATCGACAAGGACCTGATGAATGTCGGACGGGTTATTCAGCTCTCCTGGTACAAGAAGATTGTTAAGCTGGTTCTCCCCTCTTCCCTCCCGCTGATATTCACCGGGCTTCGGCTCTCGCTCGGCGTCGGCTGGATGGTGCTGATCGCAGCGGAGATGCTGGCGCAGAACCCGGGGCTCGGCAAATTCGTTTGGGACGAGTTCCAGAACGGCTCCTCCTCTTCGCTCGCCAAGATCATGGTCGCGGTTCTGACCATCGGCGTGATCGGCTTTCTGCTCGATCGGGTCATGCTCGCGGTGCAGTCCATGTGCACCTTCTCAGCAACGCGATAGGAGATTCGGCTATGGCTTTTTTAGAACTGAATGGTGTGTCGAAGGCTTACGGCAGCGGTACCGACAGAACCGAAGTGCTCGCCGACATTTCACTCTCCATCGAGGAAGGCGAGTTCGTTGCCATCGTTGGTTTCTCCGGTTCCGGCAAGACGACACTCATCTCGTCAGTTGCCGGGCTGATACCGCCAGACGCGGGAGAGGTCTTGCTTAAGGGTGAGCGGGTATCGGAACCGGGCCCGGATCGGGGCGTGGTTTTCCAAAGCTATTCCTTGATGCCGTGGCTCACGGTTGAGAGCAACGTCGCGCTGGCCGTGGACGAGGTGTTCGCGGATGAGAGCAAGGCCGAGCGGGACGCCCGAACACGGAAGTATGTCGACATGGTTGGCCTCACGCCCGCCATCGACCGTCGGCCGGCTGAGCTTTCCGGCGGGATGCGTCAGCGGGTTGCTGTGGCGCGGGCGCTCGCGATGAGTCCGGAAATCCTGCTCCTCGATGAACCTCTTTCCGCGCTCGATGCGCTGACCCGAGCCAAGCTGCAGGACGAGATCGAGGAGATTTGGCGGGAAGAGAAAAAGACGGTGATCCTGATCACCAACGATGTCGACGAAGCGATCCTGCTGGCCGACCGGATCATTCCCCTCAACCCCGGCCCGAATGCGACCCTAGGACCAGAATTTTCCGTCAATATACCTCGTCCCCGGGATCGCTCAGCAATGAACAGCGATCCGGATTTTAAAAGGCTTCGGGCAGAGATCACGAGCTATCTCATGAAGGTCGGGCTGGAACGCGGCGTGGATGCGGAGGAAGAATTCGTCCTGCCGAATGTCACCCCGATCACCCAAAGCGATGAGTTGCCGGAAGCATATAAGAAGGCGGCGCACAGCCCGATCACAGACGGCTATGTCGAGTTCAGTCACGTCCGCAAAGTGTACCCGACGCCGAAAGGCCCATTGACCGTAGTCGATGGCTTCGATCTCAAGATGCAGCGCGGTGAGTTTGTTTCCCTGATCGGGCACTCCGGCTGCGGCAAGTCCACGGTGCTCTCCATGTGTGCCGGGCTGAACGAATTGTCCGGTGGCGGCATCATTCTGAATGGCAAGGAAATTGACGGTGCCGGTCCGGAACGGGCGGTCGTCTTTCAGGCGCCAAGTCTTTTCCCGTGGCTGACCGCCGCGGAGAACGTGGCACTCGGCGTCGACAAGGTTTATCCCGATGCCTCCAACGCCGAGCGTCTCGATATTGTGCAATACTATCTGTCGCGCGTCGGCCTTGGCGATTCGATGAATAAACCGGCGGCTGACCTCTCGAACGGCATGAAACAGCGGGTCGGGATCGCCCGTGCTTTTGCGCTCTCTCCAAAGCTCCTCCTGCTCGACGAGCCGTTCGGGATGCTGGATTCGTTGACGCGATGGGAACTCCAAGAAGTTCTGATGGACGTCTGGAAGCGTTCGCAAGTGACGGCGATCTGCGTCACCCATGACGTCGACGAAGCGATCCTCCTGGCTGATCGGGTCGTCATGATGACCAACGGGCCCAATGCCCGGATCGGCAACATTATGGATGTCGATCTGCCGCGTCCTCGGACGCGAAAGGCGCTGCTCGACCATTCGGATTACTACGAGTACCGCCAGGAGCTGCTCACCTTCCTGGAAGAATACGAAGGCGGGGCAGACCCGAAAGCCGAAGCCGAATCAGATGATGAAGCGCCGGCGCTTGATAGCGAAGCGGCGTGACGGAGAAGAACATGAAAGAAAAGCTCGTAGTTGTCGGAAACGGCATGGCCGCCGGGAGAGCTCTGGAAGAACTCTTCAAAAGGGACCCGGATCGATATGAAGTGACCATTTTCGGGGCGGAGCCCCGGGTCAATTACGACAGGATCATGCTCTCGCCCGTTCTCTCGGGGGAGAAAGCGTACGCGGAAATCATCATTCACGATGAGGCCTGGTACGCTGAACACAATGTCACGCTGCACAAAGGCAAGGAAATCGTCCGGATAGACCGGGACACGAAGCAAGTGATCGCGTCGGACCGGACGCAGACTGATTACGACAAGCTTCTGATTGCGACCGGCTCTCTGCCTTTCGTCATCCCACTTCCAGGCGCCGACTTGCCGGGCGTGTTGACATATCGTGACTTGGACGACGTGGACGCGATGATATCTGCGGCGGAAGCCGAGGGGTCAAAGGCCGTGGTTATCGGGGGCGGTCTCTTGGGCCTCGAAGCTGCGGCCGGATTGAAGGCGCGGGGCATGGAGGTGACGGTTCTTCATCTGATGCCGACATTGATGGAACGCCAACTCGATGCCTCGGCCGGATATCTGCTGCAGAAAGCCGTTGAAGACCGGGGCATCAATGTCATCACCCGCGCTAATACACATGAGATTATCGGTGATGAGTTTGTCCGTGCGGTCAAGTTGGACGACGGCACGATTATCGAGGCTGACATCGTTGTCATGGCGGTTGGCATCAAACCCAATATCACCCTCGCCGACGACGCGGATTTGGCGGTCGGGCGAGGCCTTCAGGTAGATGACGCCATGTTTACCGACGATCCGGATATCCTGGCGGTCGGGGAATGCGTCGAACACCGGGGTATGTGTTACGGTCTCGTCGCACCGCTCTATGAGATGGCGGGGGTCGTTGGTGCGCAGCTCGCCGGCGATCAGACAGCGGCCTATTCCGGGTCGGTCACGTCGACCAAGCTGAAGGTGACGGGCATCAACTTGTTCTCAGCCGGTGATTTTGCGGAAGGCGACGACCGGGAAGAGATCGTGTTTCGCGATGCGGCGCTCGGTGTCTACAAGCGGCTCGTGCTTCAGGATGACCGCATAATCGGGGCGGTCCTATATGGCGACACGGCCGACGGTGCCTGGTTCTTCCAACTGCTGAAAGATGGCGCCGATATCTCGGAGATGCGCGAGACGCTGATCTTCGGTCCGAGTTATGCCGGGGGTGCCCCGCTGGACCCTACGGCGGCCGTTGCAGCCTTGCCGGATAATGCGGAAATCTGCGGCTGTAACGGCGTATGTAAAGGCGCCATTGTTGAGGCTATCGATGGACAGGGCCTGACCGGGCTAGACGACGTCCGGACGCAAACCAAAGCGTCCTCATCTTGCGGATCGTGCACGGGCTTGGTCGAGCAACTGCTCATGCTGACACTGGGTGACTCCTATGACCCGTCGGAAGTGGTGCCGATGTGCGGTTGCACGGCGCTCGGCCACGACGACGTCCGTCGTTTGATCGTGGCCAAAGAGCTGAAGTCGATCCCGGCTGTCATGCAGGAACTGGAATGGGAGACTTCGTGCGGCTGCAACAAATGCCGTCCGGCGTTGAATTATTATCTGCTGGCGACCTGGCCCGGTGAATATGTCGATGACAAGCAGTCGCGCTTCATCAATGAGCGCGCGCACGCCAATATCCAGAAGGACGGCACCTTCTCCATCGTGCCGCGTATGTGGGGCGGATTGACCAACTCGCGGGAACTGCGGGCAATTGCCGATGTGGTCGACAAGTTTGAAATCCCGACGGTCAAGGTTACCGGCGGTCAGCGGATCGATATGCTCGGTATCAAGAAGCAAGACTTGCCGGACGTCTGGTCCGATCTGAACGATGCTGGTCTTGTCTCCGGACATGCCTATGGAAAAGCCCTGCGTACGGTTAAGACTTGCGTCGGTTCCGAATGGTGCCGCTTCGGGACGCAAGCGTCGATGAGCCTCGGCGTGCGCATGGAAAAATACCTCTGGGGTTCCTGGACACCGCACAAAGTGAAGATGGCAGTCTCCGGATGCCCTCGGAATTGTGCAGAGGCCACATGTAAGGATTTCGGGGTCGTTTGCGTGGATTCGGGCTACGAGCTCCATGTCGGCGGCGCCGCCGGGATGAGTGTGAAGGCGACTCAACTACTCTGTAACGTCGAGACCGAAGAAGAGGTCATGGAGTACTGCGCCGCAATCGTCCAACTCTATCGCGAGCAGGCGCGCTATCTCGAGCGCATCTGGAAATGGCTGGATCGGGTCGGTATCGAGAGCTTGCGGGAGCAAGTCGTCGAAGATCATGCCAATCGGAAGGCCCTCGCTGCGCGCTTTGATTTCGCGCAACGCTTCCTGCAGACGGATCCCTGGTCGGAGCGCACCGAGGGGCCGGAGAAGGAAGAGTTCAAACCGCTGGCAAGTTTCAACGTGTTGGAGGCGGCGGAATGAGCAAGGTCAATTGGATCGAAGTCGGCTCGATCGACGATATCCCACGGCGAGGTGCCCGTGTGGTCGAGACGCCTGACGGCAACATTGCGATCTTCCGTACGATCGATGATCAACTGTTCGCACTGGAAGATCGGTGTCCGCACAAGGACGGGCCGCTATCCCAGGGTATCGTCCACGGTCACAAAGTGACGTGCCCACTCCATGACTGGGTCATCGATTTAATGGATGGATCCGCGCAAGGGGCCGATCAAGGATGCGCGCGGACGATGGATGTGAAGCTCGATGATGGCCGCGTCTACCTGAACCTCGCCGCTATTGGCCGACGGGCCGCCTAGGGCGCAGGTGATGACGACAGGTTCTGTGAAAACAACGTGTCCCTATTGCGGTGTCGGCTGCGGCGTCATCGCGACACCGGAGCCAGATGGAAGCGTGACCATCAAAGGAGATCCGGATCATCCGGCAAACTTTGGCCGCCTATGCTCGAAAGGCTCTGCTCTGGGTGAGACGCTCGGCCTTGAGGACCGACTGCTACATCCGGAGATCGACGGCGAGCGCGTTGACTGGGATACGGCCCTGGACCGCGTCGCCTCGACCTTTCGTGAGACGATTTCACAACATGGCCCGGACTCAGTTGCCTTGTACGTATCGGGGCAAATTCTGATCGAGGACTACTACGTCGCCAATAAGTTGATGAAGGGATATGTCGGCTCCGCGAATATCGACACGAATTCCCGGCTCTGCATGGCGTCTTCCGTTGCGGGCCATAAGCGGGCCTTCGGCAGCGACACGGTACCCGGTACGTACCGCGATTTGGAACTGGCCGATTTGGTTGTCCTGGTCGGCTCGAACCTGGCGTGGTGCCACCCGGTCCTCTACCAGCGAATTGCGGCGGCAAAGCTGGAAAGACCCGAGATGCGCGTCGTCGTCATCGACCCGCGCGTGACCGCGACCACGGAACTCGCCGACCTGCATCTACAGATCGCGCCGGATACGGACGTCGCGCTCTTTGCCGGTTTGTTGAATCACCTTGTCTCATCCGGGTCGTTGGATAAACGCTTCCTCGTCCATCAGACGAGCGGATGGGGCGACGCACTTCGGGCGATTAAGGACGTCGATCTCGGCGAAGTTGCAAATGCTACCCAGGTGGAAGCGGAAACGCTGACGGCCTTCTACGAGATGGTCGCCGCGACGGAAAAGACCGTCACTGTCTATTCGCAGGGTGTTAACCAATCCACGACCGGGACAGACAAGGTCAATGCGATCATAAACTGTCATCTCGCGACAGGCCGTATCGGCCGTCCCGGTATGGGACCGTTCTCGATCACCGGTCAGCCGAACGCCATGGGCGGGCGAGAAGTCGGCGGGCTCGCGAATATGCTGGCCTGTCATATGGAATTGGAAAATGCCGATCACCGACGGATCGTCCAATCATTCTGGGAGAGCCCCCGCATCGCGGATAAACCCGGGCTCAAAGCCGTTGACCTCTTCAAAGCCGTTGCCGATGGTAAGGTAAAGGCGATCTGGATTATGGGGACAAACCCCGTCGATAGTCTCCCGGATGCCGACAAAGTGGCTGCCGCCCTGGAGGCCTGTCCCTTCGTTGTCGTCTCTGACGTACTGCGCCAGACGGATACGACGCGTTACGCCGATGTTCTCTTGCCGGCTGCCGCTTGGGGAGAGAAATCTGGAACGGTTACCAATTCTGAGCGGCGGATATCCCGTCAGCGACCCTTCCTGCCGCTGCCCGGGGCAGTCAGGCCAGATTGGCGCATCATTTCGGATGTGGCGAAGCGAATGGGCTTCCACATGGGCTTTGACTATGAGGCCGTCGCCGAGATCTTTCGGGAATTCGCAATGCTCTCCGCGCAAGAGAACAGCGGCCGTCGCGATTTCGACATCGGTGGATTAGCCAATATTACCGACGAAGCCTTTGAAGACTTCCCGCCTGTTCAATGGCCGGTATCGGACCTCGTTGAAGACGGTCCCTGGGAGAAGCGGTTCTTCGCCGATGGACGCTTCTTCACCCCGGACACTAAGGGTCGTTTGGTGCCGACGCCGCTTAAAGAAAAGCTGAGTATCGAAGATACCGAATTCGTCCTCAACACCGGACGCGTACGGGATCATTGGCACACCATGACCCGGACGGGTCTGTCCCCACGCCTCTCCGCGCACATGGCCGAGCCTTATTGCGAAATCCACCCGGGGGACGCCGCGCGCCTCGCGATCGAACCTGCCACTTTGGTGGAGATCGAAAGCTCCCAGGGGCGCGCGGTTGTCCGGGCCTTGGTCACGAAGCGGCAACAGGAAGGTACCGTCTTTGCGCCGATGCATTGGACGGGCCGCTTCTCAAGCGCTGGCCGCATTGGTGCGGTGATCGATGGCGCCGTCGACCCCGTATCGGGTCAGCCGGCCCTTAAGATGGCGCATGTCGCTGTGAAGCCGTTTAAGGCCGCTTGGTATGGTTTCGCGGTCACGCGGTCGCGGCCAGGGAGCTTGTCTGCCTCTTACTGGGCCATCGCGCCCTGCATTGAGGGATGGCGTATCGAACTTGCCGGCGAGAACCTGGAGGAGGATTGGGTCGGGTTCGCGCAAAACCTTCTAGGAGATAATGCTGAACTTCTCTCCTTTAGTGATCCGTCCACTGGGCGAGTTCGATTTGCCGCTTATCGGGACGGACGCTTGCAAGGGGCGTTCTTCGTCGGCCCGGAACCCGTACCGGCATCCCGATCCTGGCTCATTGAACAGCTCCGTGAGGTGGAGATCGCGCCACATGACCGCCTCCGGATTCTCGCGGGCCGGGGTGGGCCGGGCCGCTCGGAGCCCGGTGCAATCATCTGTTCTTGCTTCAGCATCGGCATCAACCAGATAGCGGAAGCGGTTACGTCCGGCGGTTGCCGGAGTGTTGACGCTGTCGGCAATGCCCTGTCCGCCGGCACAAACTGCGGCTCCTGCCGCTCGGAAATCCAAGGAATTATAAATGACCTCGCCGTTCGCGAAGCCGTCTGAGATGTCGCCGGGGCGCATTGCCCCGCTGGCCAAACTTCCCGTCTTCCTCGACCTGAAGGACAAGCCATGCCTTGTCGTCGGCAGATCGCAAGCCGCCGCTTGGAAGGCTGAGTTGCTGACGGCCGCCGGCGCGAACGTCCGGGCCGTCGACTGTGAAGATTGGACGACTATGGATTTCGAAGGGATGGCGGTGGCCATCGCGGACCTGGCGACCGATGCGGAAGCCCTCAGGTTCGCAACAACCGCTCGCAAAGCCGGTGTTCCGGTTAACGTGATCGATCAACCGCTTTATTGCGATTTTCAGTTCGGCAGTATCGTCAATCGCTCTCCCGTGGTCGTCGGAATTTCCACCGACGGCGGTGCGCCGATTCTCGGCCAAGCCATTCGCCGTCGGATCGAAGCGCTCCTACCGTCACAGCTTCCGGAATGGGGTCGGGCGGCGAAAACGCTGCGGGCGCGGATTGCCGGACTGTTTCCAGATCGACACCAACGCCGAAGGGTGTGGGGGCGGTTTGCGGAGAAAGCTCTTTCGGGCGAGCTGTATAGTGAAGCCCAGTTCGACCCTCAGCGCGAAGTCTTGGCGCTGCCGAGCGACCGATCGCCCTCATTCGGTGGTCGCGTCACCTTGGTCGGTGCGGGACCCGGCGATGCTGAGTTGCTCACTGTAAAAGCAATCCGCGCCCTGCAATGTGCTGATGTCATTCTCTTCGATGCTTTAGTGTCGGACGAGGTGCTTGATCTCGCGCGACGTGAAGCCAAGCGCATGCTGGTCGGCAAACGCGGCCGGCGATCCTCTTGCCGCCAAGACGATATAAATTCGCTGATGGTGAAGCTCGCGAAGCAAGGCAAACACGTGGTTCGACTGAAGGGCGGCGACCCTTCGATCTTCGGGCGGTCCGGAGAAGAGATTGAGCATCTGGACCGTCACAACATCCCGTTCCAAATCGTTCCGGGCATCACGGCGGCGAGCGGCGCGGCAGCCCGTCTCGGCATTTCTTTGACCCATCGCGACACCGCCCATTCGGTTCGGTTCGTAACGGGTCACGGTAAAGACGGGCAGTTCTCCAAAAATTTGGATTGGGACGGCCTGGCCGACCCCGAGACATCCCTGATTTTCTACATGGCCGGTCGCACGGCGCCCGACGTGGCACGGCGGCTACTCGACTCAGGCCTTTCGCCGCTAACCCCAATCACCGCCGTTGCCGGCGCGACGCGTCCCGAGGAAAAGGTAATTCGGTCAACGATCGGAGAGACATCAATCCGAGGGTTGCCAAACTTCAAGGGTCCGGTGCTTCTCGGTATAGGACAAGTGTTCCAACAAGTTCGAATGTCTAGCGACGATTGTTCGACCGATAGAGCCGCGGTGATGTGAGCGGACATCGTGATGAACAGAGGCCGAATCATTGAGAGCGGATCGGCTGAAGACGTATTGAGGCACCCGACCGATCCGTACACAAAACGCTTAATCGAAGCGATACCGCAATTCGAGCCGTCTACCTCTTGCCTTAATCCGATGGTTAAGTGATGCCGGTTCCGACCGGATAGCCTGCGCTCCGGAGGATAAACCTCTTGGTCCTCTTTGGGTCATCTGGTCTTTCCCGGATTTGATGGACACCTAGAATGAGCCTCATGTGCTCGACGGAGGTGTCAGATGACGAAGCCGAAGCGATACAAGCGGTTTAGTGCCGAGTTCAAGCGTGAAGCGATCTTAAGAGCATCGAAGGAAGGGGTAACCGACAAAGCTGCTGGTTCTTCACTTGTGCCACTCTTGTGCCAGTGAGTTAGGACCAGACACTGAGTGACCCTGAAGGTTTGGATTTACTCTCAGTCTGACCTTACGCAGACATCACCACCTCGGCGCAGATGTCTCAGTAGTTTTCTGAGCAATTCCAAAACCATGACAAAACAGATATGGGGCTGCCCGATTTGCGCTGTGGCGTCTTTACTGACCCCGTGGTACCATCCAAAACTTTTCCCCAACTCCGTAGACTTCTGCACGGGAGGTTATAGTGACAGCTCCAAACGATGTAATCGTAAGTCACTACGAGAACGTTGATTTGTATCAGCGAATAACTGACGCGCTGCAAAGCGCAGGTAAAAATCTAGATGCAATCACGGTGGAAGATTTGGTGGAAGTTGACGAATTTCATATNGGGGGCATACAAGCAACAAATGACCTTTTAGATCAGTTGGACATTGGACCTGAAACAAGAGTTCTCGATATCGGCTCTGGTCTCGGGGGCCCTGCNAGGCACATCTCCTCNCGTTANGNCGCGAAGNTTACCGGGATNGACCTGACNCCAGAGTTTGTGGAAACAGCCACACGGCTTACCGATTTGTGCAAATTANACATNAATTTCCATGTTGGTAGCGCGCTNGATATACCNTTGGANGATGGAGGTTTTGATCTCGCCACACTAATCCATGTNGGCATGAATTTGCCTGATAAGGCGNNGCTNTTCACTGANACAGCNNGAGTTTTGCGNCCAGNGGGTNTNTTCGCAGTTTATGATGTGATGAGTATTGCNNANAATCATCCNAATTTTCCCGTACCATGGGCATCCACGAAAGNTGGTTCATTTCTCGAACCTCCAGAAAAATATCGTTCTGCGGCTGAGGCAGCTGGATTNNTNCTGCTAGCNGAGCGAGCCCGTGTAGAATTTGCNTTGGANTTCTTTAANAAACTCAAAGCGGANACNGAAAAAAATGGACCATCTCAGGTNGGNCTNNATTTNGTTATGGGACCGGACACTCCGACAAAAATTAAAAATATGATCGATGCAATAAAGGATGGCTGGATAGCACCCGTTGAGATGCTATTCAAAAAAGCGCCCTGATAGAAAAATTGATCTGATAAATAGGCGCCACGTTTGTTATCCGGATTGATCCACCACACGGATCGGGGATTTGAACTTCAGCTTGTGCCCCCGGCATTACGCCACAGCACTAAAGAGAGGAGCAGCGCGATGCGTGCCGAACTTATTTCTTTCCCAAAACCAAAACGTAAGCCTATCCCGCGTGCGAAACCTCGCCGACGCGTATTCTATGTGGGCCATAAATATGTTGGTCCGGCGTTTTGTCAGGAGGTGCAGCACATTTACCTAAAACGCCACGCTCATGCCAAATGGAGTCTCATATTCTACTACCAAGGTCGTGCGTGGGAGATCGAACGCTTCGATGGCAATGAAATGCTGTCCAAATTGGACGCGCACCAAATCGAAGACACGCCTGATATTGAGAGCCTTGAGGCGACGGGGTGGCAGAACCCCGAGCCGCGTAATGTCGAGGATTTCGAGCTGCATTACTGCCAGCGGTATCCTGAGTGGTTCTGCGCCTATTGTTTTGAACGGCTGCCGCATGAACGCCCGGAAGGTCATGAGTGTCTTATTTGAGCGTGAAGCTAGAAAACCCCACACGGATTATAGACCACCGCAGCCGCGGAAATGAAATCGCTTAGCGGTCCATATCCACGGTGAACGTCAGCGATTGCTCTGCACTGAAACGCCTGGTCATCGACTATGGCGATCTGCGTCAGCGGATAAGAGCTGCGCGTGAAAAGGACTGACGATTACGATTGGGCAGAAGACGCGGTCGCTTCTTATGCGCTCGCGATCCAGACGCTCCGCGAGCGCTATCTTGAGGATCGGCTGCCAGGCGAAAGTGCTAAGGAATGGCTCGAAAGAACGGGTCAATAAAGGTTAGGAAGTTCTCCGTGCAACCCCATGCGTCCTCATGCCAGTTAAAAGTTCCTAACCTTTCCATAAGTCATTGATATTATTGAAAGGTTGCAGTCCCGTAGGGGTCACCACTCATATACTAAGCATTTGATATTTATAGATAATAATGAAGGTTAGTCAATTCGGCTTGCAGGGTTAGTCAATTTTTGTTCTCTTTTCGTCTCACATAGCGAGATCACTTACTCGTCCTTCGCCCTCTTTTCCCGCCGACTCACCACATTTTCGAGTAACTTCTGGCGTCGTACCGATTTGGTGTAGTGTTAGACCTGCTTGAGATTATCCCAGCCACCGTGAGCAGCTATTTCAGACGTCGAACTCTCTTGTTCGGCCTGTTGCGCTGCGAAAGCCTCTCGCAATCCGTGCACGGATATCCCGTCGAGGCCCGCTGCCTTAACGGCATCCCGGAAGAAGTTGCCTACCCGCTAGCGATCCAGACGCTCCGGTAGCGGTATCTTGAGGATCTGCTGCCTTACGAGTATGCGAAGGATTGGATCGAACGAATGTCGAGGAAGACTAAACCTTTTGGTAACGCTCTCCGACCTTTCGGTCGGGTCATTAGCATAGCTTTGTCTAAAACGCCGCTCCTTCTCTTTTCTAAAGTTTGAAAGTGTAAATCTAAAAACTACGAGTACGGAGCTAAGATATATCGATTTTGACTTCGTACAAATGGTAAATTAGATCGCCAGTTTCGAGATTAACATTGCCCGCAGCTACTGCCTGGACACTATTTAACCAGCTATATTTTTCGGAACCAGTTTGAAAGGTTGGTGCGGTAGCAATTGAGCCTTCAGCCATATTCGCTCGCCCTTGATATTCAACGTAAACAAATTCTCCATCATCTGTTTTAAGTGTTAAACGTACATCTAAACACCCAGTTGAACCATCAGCAGAAACCGTAAGCCAGTCAGCAGCGTCGTTTGTTGCAAGGGAGGCTTTAATCTTCTCCGATTCCATCTCAGCAGAGACTACATCTACAACGACACGAGTTCCTTTGGGCCCGCCTCCTACCTCGACCATTTCGCCCAATTGTATCTGAATTGTTCCAACAGACTCCAAGGTCGCTGTTGGTACCGTTTTTCCGTCAGCCATTCACAATACCTCCTCTTTGAAATTTAAGAATTTCAAGTTCAACATTTCGAGTTCACGGAAGATAAATTAGTAGGCGTTGCAAACTAATCCAGTAGGCGTTGCAACTGGCCCAGGACGCGATCGCGTCCCATGCGCTGGCGATCCAGACGCTTCCGGAGCGCTATCTTGAGGATCAGCTGCCAGGTGAAAGCGCAAAGGAATGGCTCGAAAGAGTGGGTCAATAAAGATTTATAGATTTCCTATGCAACCCCATGCTTTCTGGTGCCAAAGTATTTCTACAAACCTTTATCTTAGTTATTGATTTATATGGGTTAGGGCAGTCCCGTAGGGGTCACCATCTTCTTCATAATAAATGCAACGACGATGGAGCCCTACGGCAATATCATCTGTCGTGTAGCATCCACTTGACCGGATCAGATCTGACTCTGCCGGAGCATGTAGCGAGACAGGCTGGCGTGAAACGGGTCACGGTACACGAGGCACGTGGACGGTTGATCGCGGGGCTCGACATCTTAGCGCGAGCGTGGCTATGTTGGTCGAACAGGATTTCAGAGATTTGTTTCGATCACGCTGGGTGCGCAGATTGTAGGGCTTGATTTCCTGACAACTCACTTGAAATTATTTAAAAGCTTATCCGCCATGAATAGCAGAAAAAATCCGGTCGTTCTCTATGGCGTTCCGTTCTCTCAGCCCGTGCGCGCCGTGATGTGGCTGATGCTCTACAAGCAATTACCGTTCGAGATGGTTCTGATCAATCCCGGCTCNAAAGGGGAAAATGGCAGCCGCAATCCGGNCTATCTNGCGAAGAACCCNGGCGGCACTATCCCGATGATCGAAGAGCCGNAGACCGGCTTTGTGCTGGCAGAGGCGCATNCGATCATGTGCTATCTCAGCAACCGGCATGGCTGGANNGACNTCTACCCCNCCGATTTCCAGGCCCGGNCCAAGGTGGACTGGTACCTNCACTATCACCACCGCACAGTGCGAGANGCCTCGGTTGGGCTCNTNGCGCCGAAGATCCGCAAAGACCTCGATATCTCGGAGGCCACCCAGCAGGCCGCGCAGANAACGCTGACCCGCGCGCTGGAGGCGATAGAGACGGGGTGGCTTGCGANCTCTCGCTTTCTGGCCGGTGACNCNCTGAGCCTGGCAGACTTCGCGGCNTATGTGGAGATCGGCCAGCTTCAGCCAGGTTTNACCAATGNCTACGATTTTACGCCCTATCCGANCGTGCAGCGCTGGCTGNACGAGATGAGGCAAGTCGACGGCCACGACACGGTGCATGAGGTGNTGGCCAANCTCGGCGATATCAGCCGCGAAGCGCCAGCCATGGACACCATTCGGGGCGCAAACAAGAGCGCCCTCCGCGCGTTGAAGGCCAAGCTCGCCGAGTTTNNGTGAGGAGNCCCAAGCTNCTCACAAAGCCGNCNGAACGCGATAGANGCGGCCCGTCGTCTCCAGGTCTTCCNGCGTCCAGGGCGGGCCGACACCGTCNATCAGCCAGCCCATGATGGCCCAAAGGTCGCGGTCGACACTNGCATCNTCGAGCGGCTCCAGGGCTTCCGGCAGGGCGAACAGTTCTACCCCAGCAGGAAACGGCTCGCCGCTGCGGCCTAGGAACACTGCGGCATACTCCATCCCGGACGGCGCGCGCAGATGACCGGGTTCAGAAAGGCCGATCCGGTCGAGGTCAAAGGTGAGCACGAAAACGCTCAGAACTCGTCGTAGTGGCCGACCCTATCCTCCCGTAGCACGAATTCGTGGCGTCTTCCGACAAGGTCGGGGGCTGTGATAATGCTGACTTCCTTGCTCACGGCGTATTCTCCNTAAGCGTTCNGCTTGGCCAGAAATCACGGATGAGAACGCCGATCTCGGAACCTGAGTCCTCTTGCAGGAATTTACGACCGGTGACCATATGCGGTCCCTCGGCATGCGGCAGCATTTGTATTTTTTTTGATGGGGACTAACCGTAATGGCTTCAAAAGCATAAGGNATACAGGGTTCCTAAAGATATTCTCGAGTGCTGGGGGCGGAAGAATTCAACAATGCTGAGTGGTAATTTCTGGATGCTTGAAACCCAGCATGAGGCGGAAAACTTGATACAACTCAAAAATAGGGGTCTGGAAATCGTGCAACGCGATGATCCTTTCTTTCACTAAATTCGCCCTTTCAGCGATGCACATCCGNCATACCCTTATTGGTNNNTNNGACTNAAATGAGGGNAACAGATGTCATATGCAATATTTACAATGTTTAAAACGGCGCCNGATTATCGCGATGAGGCGATTTCTATTATAAATCAATTGAAAGAAATTACGCTGGCTAACGGGGCGACAGGTGCCCGGATTGGCATGCTTGGTTCCGGCAATAATGTTGGAAAACTCGCTGTTCTCCAATTTTTCGAAAATATGGGAGATGTCGAGAGCGCATATGACGCATTACTTGAATCAAACCTGCTCAAGAAAGCGCAAGAAAGTGGAAAGTTTTCTATTTCCTACAGAGAAGTCCAAAAAATTATTTATGATTTTGGCACTCACCTCTCCACGCAAGCAAAGTATGTTGTACTTACAATAGGTACGGCGGATGACCCCGCAGTGGACACAATTTCAAAATTTGCCGATGTCCTCACCTCAAACGGCGCGATTTCTGGAAGATACGGCCCCATAACCATTGGAGATAAAGCGGATGGTCGAACTTTCTTGTTTGGGGCGAGCTATCCATCATTAAGCGCGATGGAGAGCGCTTACGATGCTGTAGCAGCCGACGGCATCGCCGCAGAATTGTACAAATTGGTGTCCGTTAAAAAGAGGCAGATCATCCGCCTAATTAATTAAATTGGTAGCTACGGTCCTTGTGCGCTGCGTATGAGGGAAAAATAACGTTAATAGTCAATTTCTTTGCGGTTAGGTTGAAGTAACACTTCAATCAGAACCTAGTAGAATAGTTTTATGTCATTGTACAAGCTGTCAGAAGGCGAGTGGTAGCCCAGCGTCTTACCTTTGTATTGTGCCTGATGGTGAGAGTGGAATTGCAAACGGCACTACAAAAGGTTTCAAAGAGGTCGCAGATAGCGGCAATAATCTTGAACGCCATTTTTGTGACGTTTGCGGCAGCCAAATCTAATCAGCATCCGAAGGCATCCCTGGGATATAGGATTTTAAGGCAACGCTCTTTCCTAAGCGCCAGGAACGAAAGTTGTTACCAACATCTGGACTGGTAGCGCTCCTAATTGGGCTTGTATTGACAATAGCGTACCAACTTTTGTGGAGGGCAGAACCTCTTAAAGTCTTAACATAATAGCAAGATTNGATTACGCGGCATTCGTAATTTTAACGAGTTCGGTGAGGCGCGGAGGCAGTGCCAGAGCAAATCGGCTTGAGCCAGACAAAGCCGTTGCCTCGTTTATGAAAAAGGTCCTCGACCTGGCGCAGTGATAAGGCATATCGGACATAGATCATCACCGTCAGGCGGATTTCTTCGGGTGAACTGTTGAAATAGCGGAATTTATTTCTCATCCGTCAAAGTTAGGGAATGGCGTTGCGTGTCTCAATCTGATTCGCCCAAAACAATACAGCCACCCTCATTTCTCAGAACGGCGGTAGGGTCTGGTTGGTTGCGGGGCATGCTCCAGTAAAGAACCTACAATCATCGCGCATGTCTAATCTTTCGGAGATGTTCGTTGCCAGGACGAGACTTATTGGAGGCCATACGATTACCAAACACGTTTAACTAAACCATCCATGTCGATTGTGACAATTGAAGTCCCTATAAACACCAATACTGTAATAATTCCCTCTAGACTCTCATTTAGACCCCGGATTGAAAATAATCTGTAGTTATTTGGTAGAAAAAACTAAAACTCTTAAAATTCTAAAATTCTCTACTTGGTTAACCCCGCGCACAGCAGAGCCTCTTCAATCCCATCTAATGTTCCCTTATCGGTATATGGCAGATTTCTTATATAATCTTCAACGGAGAAACTGATGTCTATTGAAGTTATTGACTCAGCCACACGTTGTGCTGAAGACGTCATTTCTAATCGACGGTAGTTGCAACATAAGGTGACTAATGAATCAATTCTATTCGGCCCCGTATTGAGTCGAATAGCCTCATTTGCTGCTTCAATTGATGTATTTATATCACCCTTATCTCGGAGAGAGGATGCCAGTATATTTATCATCCAAGGGGGAAATGATTTTGCAAGATAAATTGAATTCTTTAAATATGTAACTGCTTCGTCTGGTTGGCCTGTGTACTGATGTATCTCTGCTGATAACGCATTTGCGAGCGGACAACTTGGTCGCTTACTCATGGCCACTTTTGATGCCTCAATAGCCTTTTTGTGTTCCTTATTATGCAAGTGTAAGTTCCCAATAAGTATATTTCCTATACCGTCCGGATCATTATTTTTTATTGCTAGATCGGCGAATTTTTTCACTTTTTTGAATTGTTCTTCTTTATCGTCAGACCAACCCAGTTTTCCATCACGCCAATAAGTAAGGCCTATAAGGCCGTGAACCCGTCCGGCGTCCGGTTCTATATCTAATACTTTTTGGAATAATGACCGAGCCTTATGATTATCCGTTTGAGTTCCTTTATACAAATGACTTAATCCAACTAGGAAGTTTTCCTGTGCTTCAGGGTCTGAAATTCTCGATGAATTTTCGTCAGAAATATTGTCTAAGCTTAAGAACTCAACACCTAAGGTTTTTGTTATTTCAAAAGCTATCTCATCCTGAAGAAAAAATACATCTTCAATAATTCGATCATAACGCTCACTTAATATTATTTGATCTTGCGCGGTATCTGTAACTTCTATTGTAACTCTGATTCGATTCCCTATCCTCTGAATACTTCCATTTATTATATACTTTGTATGAATTTCTTTTTTTACTTCTTGAGAGGATGGTTCTTGACCTCTGTATTTCTCCACTGTTGCTGTATGTATCAAGTACAGGCCAGGAAGTTTGATTAAAATAGAATGTAACGTTAATCGTATACCATCTGCGAGCCCTTCATTGTCATCGCCACTTAGATTTTTAAATGGCATTATAATAATTGACGGGCGCTCCGCTGCACTTAAGTCAAAACTGTTCGGCTCGTATAACCCATAATTTTGGGCAACATCGTTCATTTTGGCATTAATTGTATCATTATCAAGCATATAGACCGTAACAGGATTTTTTATATTTTTTAAATTTAAATTCCCAAATTCTTTGAATAAGTAATCTATCTTTCCATAAATTTGATCATGAACAGTCGAACTTATGCAAACACCTCCTGGCAAGGATTGGCTCTCGAGCCTTGCGGCAATGTTCACTCCGTCCCCAAATATATCGCTTTCGGTCTCTATGATGTCACCCATATGTATACCAATCCTTAGCGAAATTTTTCCTTTGCCTCCAATTTTTATATCGAGTTGTAAAATAGATTTTTGGATTTCAATAGAGCATTGTGTTGCTTCTATAACGGACGCGAATTCTATTAAAAACCCATCACCCATAGTTTTAACAACACGACCAGCGTGTAAATTAACGAGGGGATTGATTAATTCACTCTGGATATTCTTTATTACTTTTAGAGTGCCTATTTCATCCTCATTCATCAAAAGTGAATATCCAACAATATCTGCCATGACTATGGCAGAGAGGCGTCTGTTTATTTTAAGATCTGTCATATTATAGTGCCATGAATAAGATAGTTAATTAGAAACTTTTTATTCCCGCTTAGTGAAAAATTGGCCTTGATCTGTGTTTCATAGTACTTTTTCTCAGCACGCGATCACTTCCGGTTTGGTTTGGATGGCGCCCTCAGCGGTTAACCGAAACGGTGCCGCCATACACTTTCGTCAATGGCAATGGACTGTCCGAGAAGACATTCTTGCCGGTCTTGCGGGTGGCTTTCTGCCAGGCCGCTAGTTCGTCCGGGCCGAATTCCACTTCTGGCGAGCGGTCGATATCGACATTGCCGAAGATGTCGATTCCGCGCACTAATACGCTGGTATCGCGATGCGCTCGCGCTTCTACGTGTGTTGGCATCATCTCGACCAGCAGCATGATCCGGCGGTCATCGCCACGGTTGACGCGGGAACCGTGAATGATCTCAGAATAGAAAATGCCGATTTCGCCAGGTTTGAGTTCGATGTCAACGGCGTTCGACTTATCAAAATCTTCCGTGACGTACTGGCCGCGCGAGAGGATGCTGACAGGATTGCCCGTATCTTCATGCGAGAGCGTTCCACCCTTGTGGGAACGCGGAATGACACTCAGACATCCGGTGCTGACTGAACATTCGGACAGAACGAGAGCACCGATCGCGAGAATTGGTTTGATTGGATTGTAGGCGCCGTCCTGGTGCCACCCGGCAAAAGTCTTGCCGTCCGGCTCCTTGATACGGAATGCCACGCTATAGCACAGGATGTTGGGTCCAATCAGATCATCGTAGACGTTGAGAATACGATCGTTTCGCGCGATGTCCTCGACCCAGGGGCACAAAAAATGTGACTTGCTCTTCAGTTTACGCCGATGCTCCGGGAACTTCGCCTCAAATGCTTCCAAATGATCCCTGTATCGTGCCACTTCGTCCGCCGATAGAATTGGGATGGTAGCAATGAAGGCCTCCCGGTGGAAGCGGTCGACCTGTTCCTCGCTCAAGACTTTCGGCATCGATCAGCGCCTTTCGTTAGGTCCGTTCCGACAAGTTTCACGTAAGGTCATCAACCCGTCAACGGCGATTAGTCGAGAAAATTGACGCGGATGTCGGTCCAAAAATGTTGCGATCATCGTTCCAAGCCGAGTTTGGCCCAAGCTTAATTATGCTGCTCTCCCCCATCTATTGAGGCTATACCGCCGTTTTGCTTCCTATTCGGCTCTGGGTGTTAGTTCATCCATAGCTCCAGACTGGTCGAAACAAATTTCTGAAATGCTATTCGGCCAGCTTACGAAGGCTACTTTTTAGGTTCTTATTAATACTTCCCATCTGCACCTTTTCTAATACTTTTTCAGGAAGTGCTTAACCTCGGGATCATCCATCTCCCCTCCCAGATGAATGGTCATATAGTGCCCCTGAACCCGGTCATCATAGATTTTTGTAGATTGCAGCTTCAAAGGCCTCATATCTTTTTCGAAATCT
>NHFY01000074.1:5366-8052 GCA_002170165.1 Flavobacteriales bacterium TMED123 | reverse complement strand
AAGATATGACGCAGGTCGAACAGTTGCGCTTTGCATCGTGCTTTGGAAAAATTGGGGAGCGGCCCAAGCCCAAAGAGGCGCGGCCTGAAGACTATACCAAGCTCGATGCCGCATTTATGCTAGTCACTAATATCCGTGAAAATGGTAAGCCCATTGGCACACTACCTGATGGCGAGATGATGTTTCATCACGACACCATTTATAAACCGCGCCCACATATCGGGACACTCCTCTATGCCATTGAAGTTCCGTCTGTTGGAGGAAATACAAAATTTACTAATCTCTACAAGGCATATGACGCACTACCAATTGAGATTAAACAAAAAATTGAAGGTCGCAAAGCGCTGCATCTATATGATTACGACCGTATTAGCGAACGCAATACGGCGGAGGGCGCAGGGGCACTGCTTGAGAATTGCGCACATCCGGTGGCAATCACCCACCCACGGTCAGGCAGAAAGGCACTTTATGTAAACCGCCTAATGACCGCCGAAATTCAAGGTCTTCCGAACGAGGATAGTGAAGATATCCTGAGCCTGATGTTCGATATAGCCGAACGACCCGAGCATGTGTACGAGCATATTTGGACACCCGGTGATTTATTATTGTGGGACAACTTTTGTTCATCCCACGCCCGAACAAATTTCTCTAACGGGGAGGTCCGGCTTTTACGCCGCTGTCAAGTCGAGGCGGAAAGTGCGCCAGCAGCATAAAAGCTTTAATCACACAATTCCTACGCAACGCCGTTCAAGGGTGAACGCACTCTGTCCACTAAAAATGAGTTCTATACCGCTTGTAATTTNGAAAGAATAAAAAGGGCCGTANAGCCCCTTCTTCATTTACTTGTTATTATAATATATAAATTTTAGCCCACTCCCCCACTCGAACTAAATTTCAATATCTATTAGCGTGGATGCCTCTTACGATTTGGTCATTGGACCTCCGTTTTTCTCCCAATCTCCGATGGCACCGACATTTGAAACATTTTTATAACCCATATCTATAAGGGTCTTACCGGTTAAGGCTGCTTGTCCCCCAGCGCCACAAACCAGGATCAACTCTGATTCTTTTTTCAACGCGTCATTATAAAGCCCTGTTGCTTCATCCGCTACAAATTCGATTAACCCCCGTTGGATTTTTAATGCATCAGCGATGGTGCCTGTTTTATTGATGTCCGAACTATTACGCACATCGATAAAAATCGCCGATTTTGATTTGTGTTTTTCGATAGCTTCATTGATTTTATTATTAAAATGGTGGTGCCCGCTCCCGGACTCGAACCGGGACGTCCTTTCGAACAACGGATTTTAAGTCCGTTGCGTCTACCAATTCCGCCAAGCGGGCACTAACCAGCGCTCTATAAAAGAACTGCGGCAGAAACTAACGCAAATTCACCGTACAAGGAAACCGAAAGAAGCTAGCTTAGCAAAAAACTATTCGCTACTAATTGATCTATTTCTTTCAAGCGCAACTGCCGCGACCTTCGAACGTTTCAACATCCATAGCCAGGTTATTAAACATAATACGCCCCCCAAGGAAACACCCCAGCGGATGCCGGTTATTTCANCTATTGCACCCATGGCAAGTGCGCCAAGTGCCGGGGCACCCCGATGGATCACACCATAGAGACTCATCACACGGCCACGCATCGCCCCCTCAACGGCATGCTGCATTAAGGTTTGCGTTGCGGTGCCACCATAAATACCTGCCACTCCAAGAACAAATATACTTAACAAGGCAAGTGGATACCAATTGGTAGCAACAAAACCAAAAATGCTAAGACCCGTGACAAGCAACGCAATAATAGTAATCCGAGTTAACCCTATTACATCGCCGCGACTTGCAAGCCAAATCGCGGCAATTAGGCCACCAACCCCTGACACAGCCGTAAGTTCCCCTAAACCGGCCGCACCACGCGCGAATACTTCATCGGCAAATTCCGGGAGCACCTCCAACAACGCTTTTCCACCTACGGCCATTGCGATCAACAAAACCATTGCTGGTCCAATACCTGGATGGTTGGCTGCGTATTTAAACCCTTCAATTGACTGTGCCCAGACACCCGCACCACCGGCTGGTTTTTCTTCACTGCGGACCTGACGTATAAAACAAAGCGCGAGTATAAAAAATATAAAAGTTACCGCATTGAATAGGAAAGCCACACCGACGTTCCATTGATCAATTATGAGCGCCCCCGAAATGGGTCCGACAACCCGCCCAAGGTTAAAGATCGCTGAATTCAAGGCCACGGCTGGCGGAATAAAATTATGTTCAACTAGGTTGGGAACCATCGATAGACGGGCTGCGGTATTTAGAGCCCAAGCTATACCTAAAAATGTGGTCCACCCGATTAACCACCAAATATCAGATTCTTGTGTGAAATCACCCGCAAGATACATATAGCCGAGGACACAAGCCTGAAACATCCCCATNANCTGGCTANCAATACTCATNTGACGNCGNTCATAACGATCAGCTAAGACCCCGGCNAACGGTGTTAAAAATAGNGTGGGGATTAAGTCCGCNAANACAACCATTCCNACCCANAAACTNGANTGAGTTAGTTCCCAAGCAAGCCANGCNGCNGCTAACCGGTGNGCCCACAAGCCAAACAAAGAAATCGTNCTNCCAGCGGTGTAAANACCGTAATTCCACTGACTTANNACACTNATNACACCTGGNNTGG
>NHFY01000074.1:0-5361 GCA_002170165.1 Flavobacteriales bacterium TMED123 | reverse complement strand
GNNNNCNNATTNAGNTTTTTTCTGNTGTTAGCCATGNAATTTTAGGACNNNNTGTNTAGCTTTNGCCGNNATNNCANTTATCTCNNTCCCCATANCNNACTGAANATTNNGACAANGNNAAAACCGTNATTTGAANGCAATCANAGNNCTTTGNCTGGNTTTCCTTCTAANTTTTGNATCANCNNTTTNCGNNGNCGCAAGATCCANAAAAANACNGCNGAGCAAANAACGCCNCCNCAAGCTAAAGCCGCCTGAAATCCAATTAATTCNGCNGCTGAACCCATCGCCAATGCCCCAATAGCCGGCCCNCCCCGNTATACCATACCATAGAGNCTCATCACNCGGCCACGCATTGCTCCGTCGACAGCATTTTGCATCAAGGTCTGGGTTCCTGTTCCACCTATCACAATTGCGGCTCCAATAAAAAAAGTACAGCATAGGCCAAGTATAAAGATTTTGGTCGCGGTGAATGCAAATAGGCTCACTGCTCCCAAAGCGAGTGCCGAAATGACGATACCAGTCATCCCAATGACGGTACCTCTCTGAGCCAGCCAAACTGCTGCGATTGTCGCGCCAACGGCTGCAGAGGCCACTAGGCCGCTAAGCCCCGTTACCCCTAGCCCATAAACACTNCCAGCTACTCCTGGGAACAGCTCTAAAGTTGGCTTTAATCCAACGGCTAGCGCAATGATNAAAATTAATATTGGGCCGATACCCCGGTGCTTTGCGGCGTATCTAATCCCTTCAGTAGCCTGAATGAAAAAATTTGCCTTACTGCGAGCGCCGCGTTCGTCACGGATCATCCTTGCNTGTAAAAGACAAGCTAGNAAGAACATAAACGTTAGGCCATTTATAAGAAATGTTACGCCTGCTCCCGTCGCTTGAAACAAATATGCGGCCATTACCGGACCAATAAACCGCGCTAAATTGAATATTGCCGAATCCATTGCCACCGCTGACGGAACATGCTGGCGTTCCATTAGGTTTGGGACCATTGACAATCGAGCAGCAGTATTAAACGCCCAAACAGTCCCAACAAATGCGGTCAGCCCCACTAGCCACCATATATTGAGCCAACCCGCGAAAGCGAGCGCTGCCAAGCTAAATGCTTGCATCATGCCAAGGAACTGGGTCACAAACATCATCTTATGGCGATTGACCCGGTCAGCAACAACGCCAGCGATTGGCGTCAGAACCACCGTGGGAAACAAATCGGCAAAGGCGACGATCCCGAGCCAAAATCCAGATTGTGTCAATTCCCAAGTGAGCCAGCCAATAGTTAATCTTTGCGCCCAAATACCGACGAGCCCAACAGCGCTGCCGGCAAAATACCAGGCAAAGTTACGCTGCCTCAAGGCAGCGGAAATGGCATCTAGGTTTGAAAATCTTGCCATAAAATTTATAGTCTTAAGATAAAACAGAATTTCAGAAAATTTGGGTGTCTATTCCTATCCCTATTCTACCGATCCTTCTAGAGACTCACGCAAATTGCGCGTGCAAAAGAACACCCATATCAGCACTGGCACACAAAAAAGTAGGGCGCCACCAATTAATGTCATCTGCAATCCAACCAAATCCCCAACGATACCCATCAATAGGGCGCCTATTGCAGGAACACCGCGATGCAACATACCGTATAAACTTAACACCCTCCCACGAATATCACCGTCTACTGAATGCTGCATTAATGTCTGCACACCAGTACCGGTCAACGTAATTGAGCTACCGGCGATAAATGAACCTAACATACCAAGCCAAAATATATCGGAGAAACACATCAGAATAATACCGAGCGGCCCCACGACTAATGCCGAAAGTGTAATCGAGGTAAGCCCATCTACTCGTCCTCGCAAGGCGAGCCATATAGCACAAACTACAGCGCCAGCGCCGCCAGCCGCTGCGAGCTGAGCGAACCCATTTACACCGCTATTAAAAACGTCGTCAGCTAGTCCTGGCAGCAAGTCCAGGAAAGGCTTAACTGACATTGCCAATGCGGTTAACACAATCAACATCGGACCAATACCTGGATGTCGCGCTGCATAACGAACACCTTCCAGAGTTTGGCTCCATATTCCCCCGGTTCGTCCTCGGGATTCGTTACGCACCAGGCGAATTTTCAAGAGACAAACCAAAAAAATTACATAGGTAAGGCAGTTAACCAAGAAACCCCCAGTTATTCCAATTACGGTAATCAATGCTGCGGCTACCATTGGCCCAACAACTCTCGCCGAATTGTAAATTGCGGCGTCGCTTGCCAAGGCAGAGGGCACATGCTTCGCTTCCATTAAATTAGGCACCATTGCAAGTCGGGCAGCTGTCGCATAAGCCATTGCAATCCCGAGTAAAAAAGTTAAGACAAATAGTGACCAAATATTGATTAGATTTGTATAGACGAGAACGGTCAAAATGACGGCCTGTAGAAATGCAGCAAATTGACTGATCAATGACAGTTTTCGACGATCAACTCGATCAGCGATCACCCCAGCGAAAGGCGTCAGAACAATAGTTGGAAATAGATCTGCAAAAGCCATTAGACCCAGCCAAGTTGCAGAATGCGTAAGTTCCCACGTTAACCAAGCAACGGCGATGCGTTGGGCCCACATGCCAATTAAAGCAATACCCGCACCACTCATATAAATGGCAAAGTTTCGTTGTTTCCAAGCCTCGGCAACATTCGAAAATGCCAAAGCTTACCCGCCTCTAAATTGAATAAATAGAACCATAGATACCGCGATTAAGGCGAGGCCTCCATTAAGGGGCCAAAACCCCTTACGACGGGCATCGTTGCTAAGTTCCTTATTACGCATCGTCCTAATACCGCGATAGATAAACAGGCAACCGATACCGAGAAGAGCGCCCAGGACAGTCGAAACCCAATTCATTTGGCTTCGGGCTCTGCCGAAGATTGTGCTAACTCCGGATCCTCTTCCACTGGATCACCGCCCAGATCGCGCATCGCTTGCATTGTGGCGGAATGAGCCTCATCAAGGCGCTCTTTATTCCGGCCGCGCAAAACGAGAGATACCATAAACCCCCCCTCGGAGCGCATTTGCGGGTAACTCCCTATATCTATATCGGGATAAACCTCTTGAAGACCAGTTAGGGTGTCTGCGATTGTCCCCTCACCAAGATCAATACCTAATCCGCGTGATAGAACCTTAGAGCCTCCCTCAATATGTTTTTTCGCCTCAAAAAACATCATCTGCATAATCTTTGGCACGCCCGCCATTACAAAGACATTGTCCAACATATATCCAGGAGCGACGCTTATTTCATTTTTCAGCAAAACAGCTCCCTCCGGAAAGGTAGCCATCCGAAGTCGGGCGGAATTCATTTCCTCACCGCGCTCCTCGACGCGCTTAGTCATCGCGGCAACCGTTTCCGGATCCTGGCATAAGCCCACACCAAATGCCGCAGCGACACATTCTGTTGTTATGTCATCATGGGTGGGTCCTATACCACCGGTCGTAAAAACGTAATCAAATTCTGCTCGCGTCTTGTTAATTAGTGCAATAATAGTTTCTCGCACATCGGGAATGACGTAAGCAGCGTCCATCTGAACCCCCACGTCATTAAGCCCCTTAGCGATGAAAGCTAAATTTTTATCCTGGGTTCTACCTGAAAGGATTTCGTTTCCGATTAAAATAAGGCAGGCTTTTACAATTCTAGATTCGGCCATAATTTTTTTCTCGTTTGTGATGGGCTCTGTATAGCCTGCTAATACGAAACTTGCACCCCCGGAAGAAAGTTTCGATAGTTTCCGGAAAGCGACTTTTTCCCTATTGTTAAAAGGGAAATTACGAAAGGAAAAAATTTGATGGAAAGTAAAGGCCAACTCCTTCGGAAACTCATCGAACAACCTGAAATTCTGATTTGTCCTGGCGTATACGATGGGTTTAGCGCCCGCACTGCGGCGAAGTATGGCTATGATACTGCAGTAATTTCTGGTGCAGGCGTTTCAGAGTGCCACCTGGGCTGGGCAGATAAGGGTATAATGGGGTACGAAGAAAATGTCCGGGTATGCCGAGCGCTCGCCGACTGTTCAGAAGACCTTCTGCTGCAAGCCGATGCCGATACCGGCTATGGAAACGCTGTAAACGTTCACTTCGTTGTACGCGGATTTGAAGCCGCTGGAATGGCGGCCGTCATGATCGAAGACCAGTTATGGCCAAAAAGATGCGGCCATCTCGAGGGTAAATCTGTGATACCTGCCGAAGAAATGGTCGACAAGGTAAAGTCTGCCACCGATGCCAGACGCGATCAAAATTTCGTAATTAAAGCGCGGACAGACGCGGCCGGTCCCCTCGGGATAAATGCGGCGATTGACCGCATGAACCTTTATGCCGAAGCCGGAGCTGATGTGCTATTTGCCGACGCTCTATTATCAGAAAACGATATCGCAAATGCGGCAAAAAATGTGCCAAAACCTCTGACTGTTAATATGGGGTTAGGCCTTTTATTTCGCGGCACTACGCCACTTATTCATCCCAAGAGATTAGAGGAAATGGGGGTAGCGATGGTTAGCTACCCGCGTCTAATGTCAACTGGCGCAGTGCGTGGAATGATGAATGCCATGGACGCTTTGGGTGAAATGATGGAAGGCGAGGAACCCGTCGAGCGCCCGGACCTCCTGGTTCCTTTCAACGACCTTAACAAGCTTGTTGGTATTGATTATCTTGATAATCTCGAAAACCGTTACGTTGTTACTGGGGATAGAGATAAATAGAACAACTAGCCGGTAAATTTAAAACGAGGTATTCTATCACGCATAATTTATAGGATGCGTCTTTTAACAAAATTGGCCAGTCCAGTTTAAGGTTACGAAGTGGGAAGTCCATGTTTCCCATATAATTTTTATAAATATTAAAGGAATAGGCGAGCGGACTGGTGGAAGAATCATTAATAACAATTCATACAGAAAAAGACTTCGATTCAATGCGTCGGGCCGGAAAACTGGCAGCCGAAGTCCTTGATTTCATAACCCCTCACGTCGTGCCTGGCGTGACCACCGGTAAACTTGATCAGTTGTGTCACAATTTTATCATTGATCATGGTGCTATCCCTTCACCTTTAAACTATCGTGGCTTCCCTAAATCAATCTGCACCTCAATTAATCATGTGGTATGTCATGGTATACCTGGCGAAAAGGTGCTGCGTAACGGCGACATTGTGAATATCGATATCACAGTCACTCTTGATGGGTGGCATGGAGACACTAGCCGAATGTTCCCCGTTGGAAATATCGGGGTTAAAGCCAAGAGGTTGGTTGAAATTACATATCAAGCACTTATGCGCGGCATTGAAGTTGTCCAACCCGGGGCAACCCTCGGTGATATCGGCTATGCTATCCAGAGCTTTGTT
>NHFY01000073.1 GCA_002170165.1 Flavobacteriales bacterium TMED123 | reverse complement strand
TAATTGCTCAACTGCCTTTTTTCCCGTACCTGAAATGGATTGATAAGTAGATATTACCACCCTTTTTACGTGATATTTTTGATGTAAAGGTGCAAGTCCCACAACCATTTGAATTGTTGAGCAATTAGGGTTGGCAATAATCATATCTTCTTTTGAAAGTTGATTTCCGTTTATTTCTGGAACTATTAATTTATGCTTTGAACACATTCTCCAATAAGAAGAATTGTCTACAACCTTACAGCCTTTTTCTGCTAATTTTGGGGCCCAAATTTTTGAGATTTCTCCCCCTGCTGAAAATAGTGCTAAATCAACATTTCGCTTCATTAAATCTTCCAATGAGATAATCTTATATAATTCTCCTAGAAATTTGATCTCTTTCCCGCATGATTTCTTAGACGCAACAGGAATGAATTCAGAAATTGGAATACGTCTTTCTGTTAGCACTTCCAATATTTCCCTTCCTACCATACCTGTAACACCAACTACTGCTAATTTCATTTTGCTATTTTTACGCTTCAAAAATAGTATATTTACACACTATGAGAAAACAGTTGTTTACTTTTATAGTTTCAATACAATCCATAGTAGGATTTTCCCAATTTACTGATGATTTCTCAGATGGAGATTTTACAAATAATCCTGTATGGAGCGGGAGTATGGGCAGCTTTGAAGTAGATGCTGCCTTTCAATTACACTTAAATGATACGGTTGCAAATGTTTCTTATTTAGCAACAGAGAGTAATGCCATTGAGAATGGGAGCTGGGAGTTTGATGTTCAAATGGATTTTTCTCCATCTACCTCGAATTATTCAAAAATATATTTGGTGGCTGATGAGCAAAATCTAAGTGGTAACCTAAATGGTTATTTTGTGAAAATTGGAGGTCAAAGCGGAAGTGGAAATGTAGATCGATATAAAGAGGTAGTGGNGTTAAGAAGATAATGCCCTTTCCTGCCCACATAGCTGATACTATCAAAAGCATTCCTGAGACAATCGGTGTATATCAGTATTATGATAAAAAAGAAGCTTTGCTTTATGTCGGAAAAGCCAAAAACCTCAAAAAAAGGGTCGCTTCCTATTTTTCCAAAAAGCAAGAGTATGGCAAAACAAAAGCGCTTGTAAGTAAAATTCAGTACATAAAATATGTGATTGTTGCTACTGAAATGGATGCTCTACTACTAGAAAACAATCTCATTAAAAAACATCAACCTAAGTACAATGTGCTATTGAAAGATGGAAAAACTTATCCTTGGATTTGTATCAAGAATGAGCCTTTCCCTAGAGTTTTCATGAGTCGAAATGTGGTAAAAGATGGTTCAACTTATTTTGGTCCTTACACTTCTGTTCGTTTAATAAAAACGCTTTTAATTTTTTTTCACCAGCTCTATCAGTTGAGAAATTGCAATTTGAATCTAACTGCTAAAAACATTGAAAACAAAAAATTCAAAGTGTGCTTGGAGTATCATATAGGCAATTGTTTAGGCCCATGTGTTGGTGAGCAAAAAAATGAAAATTATTTGATAGGAATTGAGCACATTAAACAAATTATTAAGGGAGATATTAATGCTGTTATTCGGCATTTGAAAACTGCAATGCTCTCTTTTTCTGAAAAATTAGACTTTGAAAAAGCTCAATCGATAAAAGAAAAAATTGAGCTATTAAGAAACTATCAGGCCAAATCAACTATTGTAAATCCTAAAATAAATAATGTTGATGTTTTTACTATTGTATCAGATGAAAATGCTGCTTTTGTAAATTATTTGAAAATAAATTCAGGAGCAATTGTTCAAGCGCACACCATGGAGCTCAAAAAGAAATTAAAGGAAACAGATNAGGCTTTGTTGCAATTAGCAATTCTGGAATTAAGGCAAAGATTTAATAGCACATCTAAAGGTATTTATTGTTCGCTTTCTTTGGAAAATGTATGGGAGAATTTAAGCATCATTGTTCCGAAAATTGGGGATAAGAAAAAGTTGATTGAGCTGAGTTTGCGTAATGCGAAACAGCTACAATTGGAAAAACAAAAACACAAAATCAACAATATTGAACGTAAAGACAACAAGCGTGTTTTGGGGCAATTGCAGAAAGACTTGCGCTTAAAAAATAGACCAAGAAATATTGAGTGTTTTGACAATTCTAATATTCAAGGAGAAAATGCTGTGGCAGCCTGTGTGGTTTTTAGAAATGGCAACCCGCACAAAAAAGAATACCGACATTTTAACATCAAAACGGTTGAAGGGCCTGATGATTTTGCATCTATGCAAGAGGTGGTATACAGACGGTATAAACGTATTTTGGAAGAGGAGAAAGAATTGCCACAACTTATTGTAATAGATGGAGGTAAAGGACAATTGAGCTCAGCAGTAAAGAGTTTAGAAAAATTAAAATTAAGAGGAAAAATCGCCATTATTGGAATAGCAAAACGCTTGGAAAAAATTTATTTTCCAGGGGATAGTGTGCCGCTTTATTTAGATAAACGCTCTGAAAGTTTAAAGCTCATTCAAAGGTTAAGGGATGAAGCGCACCGCTTTGGCATTAGCCATCACAGAAATAAAAGAAGTAAAGATAGTTTGGGTACTTCTTTGGATAAGATTGATGGCATTGGCTCAAAAACAGTAGAAAAATTAATGCAGCATTTTGGCTCGGTTAAAAAGGCAAAAGCTGCTAAGAAAGAGGAGTTGGAAAAATTGATTGGGAAAAGTAAAACAAACTTAATTCAGTCTTTCCGTAAGTAATCGCATTTGGTTTTTAGCTGATTTTTTATCATACAATATATTATAAACTGCTTGATTAATAGGCATTTCAATCTTATGTTTTTCGTTTATCTCAGCAATACATTTTACGGCATAATAACCCTCAGCTACCATTTTAATTTGCATTTGTGCGCCATTAATACTGTAGCCTCTGCCTATCATTTCGCCAAAAGTTCTGTTACGGCTGAATTGAGAATAAGCTGTAACCAATAAGTCGCCTAAATAAGCTGATTCTTTAATGTCCCTTTTAATAGGGTGAACTGTATCTACAAAGCGTTTTATCTCCCTAATGGCATTAGAAATCAGCACTGCTTGGAAATTATCTCCATAGCCCAAACCATGACAAATACCTCCTGCAAGGGCAACTACATTTTTCAAAACTGCTGCATATTCCGTTCCATAAATATCATCTGAAATATTGGTTCTAATGTATCTACAAGCAATTTTTTCAGCAAACCAATTTGCCTTTTTCAAATCTTGGCAGGCAATAGTAAGGTATGATAGCCTTTCCATGGCCACTTCTTCAGCATGGCAAGGACCCGTTAAAACAGCAATATTTTTGAATTCAACATCAAACTGATTATGCAGAAACTCCCCTACAATGGTATTGTTCTCTGGAACTATTCCTTTTATTGCAGAAACAATTAGTTTGTCATTTATTGAACCTTCTATTTTTTGTAGTGTTTCTTTCAAGAATGCAGAAGGTATTGCCAACACTAAACAATCAGCTGATTTTACAACAGTATTGATGTCGGATGATAAGTTAATCTTACTCTTTTTTAGCTCAGCAGAACTGATGTAGTTGGGGTTGTGTCCAAATTTTTGAATATGTGCAATGGCGTCTTCATTGCGCATCCACCAATTCACAGCATCTAGATTTTCGCAAAGCATTTTTACAATAGAAGTAGCCCAGCTTCCTCCGCCAATTACCGCTATTTTAGATTTTTTATTCAAAAAATTATTCGCTTGTTTCCAAATCCGTTTTTTCAGGCTTCATTTGTGGAAAAAACAATACATCTTGAATGGAGTTAGAATTGGTCATAATCATGCTTAGTCTATCAATTCCAATGCCTAGACCAGCAGTTGGTGGCATTCCATACTCTATTGCTTTAAGGAAATCTTCATCTAGTACCATGGCTTCATCATCTCCTCTTTTAGCAAGTTCTAATTGTTCTTCAAATCTAGTTCTTTGGTCAATTGGGTCATTCAACTCAGAAAAAGCATTACAAATTTCCTTTCCATTACAAATAGCTTCAAATCGTTCCACTAAACCTTCATACTCTCTGTGTTTTTTAGCTAATGGCGACATTTCTACAGGATAGTCGGTAATGAAAGTAGGCTGTATTAATTGTCCTTCACATTTTTCTCCAAATATTTCATCAATTAACTTTCCTCTACCCATGCTTTTATCTAACTCAACACCTAGTTTTTTAGCTGTTTCGGCCATAGTAGCCTCATCCATTTTTGAGATATCAATTCCTGTAAAATGTTCAATAGCTTCATACATGGTATAGCGTTTCCATGGTCTTTTGAAGTTGATTAAGTTATCGCCTACCTCTACCTCAGTTTTTCCATGTAAATCTAAAGCAATTTTCTCTACCATTTCTTCTACTAAACCCATCATCCAGTCATAATCTTTATAAGCAACATAAAGCTCCATTTGAGTGAATTCTGGATTGTGAAAACGACTCATCCCTTCATTTCTAAAATCTTTTGAAAACTCATATACTCCATCAAAACCACCTACAACTAATCTTTTAAGATACAGTTCATTTGCAATTCTTAAGTACAATTCCATATCCAAAGTATTATGGTGCGTTTTAAACGGGCGAGCAGCAGCACCACCATAAAGAGGTTGTAATATAGGTGTTTCTACCTCCAAATACCCTTTATCGTTTAAGTACGAACGCATAGAATTTGTTAGCTGTGTTCTCTTTATAAAAGCATCCTTTACTTCAGGGTTAACAACTAAGTCTACATACCTCTGTCTGTATCTTTTTTCAGGATCTGTAAAGGCGTCATGAATCGTTCCATCAGCATCAACCTTTGGAAGAGGAAGTGGTTTTAAGGATTTCGTTAAAACAGTTAATTCCTTAACTTTTACAGATGTTTCCCCAACTTTTGTGGTAAAAACCGCTCCTTTTACGCCAATAATATCACCTATGTCAAGTAGTTTTTTGAAAACTGTATTGTACAAAGTTTTATCTTCTCCTTCACATATCTCATCTCTATTCACATAAATTTGAATTCTACCCTCACTATCTTGTAGTTCAGCAAAAGAAGCTTTCCCCATCACCCTTCTGCTCATAATTCTTCCTGCCAAAACAACTTCCATTTCATCTCCATCTTTGTATTTATCCTTTATTTGTTTAGATGTAGTGTTTACATCAAATAACTCTGATGGATAGGGGTTGATGCCCAAATCTAAAAGTTTTTGTAAGCTTTCTCTTCTTACTATTTCTTGTTCTGAAAGTGCTCTTGTCATGCTGTTACTTTTTTGCAAAGATAGGAATTCTTTTATCCTATTATTTCGTAATTTCGGCTTCTTTTAACTACAAAAATATTAACTATGAAAATGAACGATTATATCAATGATTTTACCAATCAATTGAAAGATGCAATGGAGATTGGAAGTGCTGCACAATTAAAAAAATCTAACAAAACATTCAAAAATGTGCTGATTTGCGGATTAGGTGGTTCTGGAATTGGAGGAACAATAGTAAATGATGTATTGTCTTCTGGGGTTTCTATTCCAATTCTTGCCACAAAAGATTATAGCATTCCTAACTTTGTAGATGACTCGACCTTAGTCATTGCTTCTTCTTATTCTGGAAATACGGAAGAAACGCTTTATGCCCTTGAAAAATGCATAAAAAAAAATGCTGAAGTTTGTATTATTACTTCTGGAGGGAAATTAAAGAATCTTGCAGAAGAAAATAATTTTAACCATATTATAATTCCTGGGGAGCAACCGCCAAGAGCAATGTTCGGCTATGCCTTTACCGAACTTTTTTATGTCTTAACTCATTATGGGATTATTGATGAGGCGTTCAAAGCTGATTTTGAAAAAGCTATTAATTTATTAGATGCTGAAAAAGCAGACATCCAATCTCAAGCTAAAGATTTGGCAAAAAAAATGTATCAGCAAACCCCTGTAATTTATGTTGCCCAAGGATTTGAAGGGGTTGCGGTTCGATTCAGACAACAAATAAATGAAAACAGTAAGATGTTGTGTTGGCATCATGTAATTCCAGAAATGAATCACAATGAACTTTTAGGTTGGAGAACCAATGTAGAAAATTTAGCGGTGGTTTACTTCCGTAACAAATTGGATTTTGATAGAAATCAAGTAAGAATGGATATTAATAAAAAGGTGATTTCCAAATATACATCAAACATTTCTGAGGTATGGAGTAAAGGAGATTCTGTTATTGAAAACACGTTATATCATATTAATCTTGGTGATTGGATAAGTTGGTATTTATCAGAAATGAATAATGTAGACGCAATTGAAATTGATGTGATAAATTATTTAAAAGAAGAATTAGCAAAAATCTAATGAATAAAAAAGTAATTTTTGAAGATTTAGGACTGATAGATTATAAAAAATGTTGGGACTATCAGGAAGATATTTTTGCTAAAAACCTAGTATTAAAAACTAAAAACAGAAAAGAAAACACATCTATTGAAACTAAGAACACTCTTCTTTTCTGTGAACACCCTCATGTATATACATTAGGTAAAAGTGGAAATGAAAATAATTTGTTGGTAAATGAAGAGTATTTAAAAAGTAGAGGAGCTTCATTTTATAAGATTAATAGAGGGGGAGACATTACCTATCACGGACCAGGACAAATTGTGGGGTATCCTATTCTAGATTTAGAAAATTTTTTTACAGACATTCATAAATATCTTAGATTATTAGAGGAGGCGGTAATTCTTACTTTAAAAGAATATGGATTAAAAGGAGAAAGGTCTGATGGAGAAACGGGTGTCTGGTTTGATGTTGGCACTCCCAAAGCAAGAAAAATTTGTGCTCTTGGAGTAAAAACTAGTAGATGGGTTAGTATGCATGGTCTTGCTTTTAATGTAAATTCAGATTTATCTTATTTTGGAAATATTATTCCATGTGGTATAGTAGACAAACAAGTTACCTCTTTACAAAAAGAACTAAATAAAAAGATGGATATAAAAGAGGTGAAGAACAAGCTAAAAAATCATATTGCAGAGTTATTTGAAATGGAATTAATCTAGATGAAGAAAACTCTAAAGTATTTACTATTAACTTTTGTAGTTTTAAATTTACTGATTGTGTTAACTGGTAAAAATTGGATGTATAGAGCGATATCAATTACTTACCTAAAAGGATATGCTTCATCTTATATTCATGATTATATTTATTTTCCAGCCAGCACCATTGAAAATGGAGAACATCAGGAATGGGTTGTTTCTTCAAACTATAACAAGGCCAACTTACCTCAATTTATACAAGATTTAAATGATTCTTTAGAAACCACCGTTTTTATGGTGATTCAAAATGATAGTATTTTATTTGAGGAATATTGGCACGGATATTCTTTTGATAGTTTAAGTAATTCATTTTCTATGTCAAAAAGCTGGGCAGCTACATTAATAGGCGTTGCTATTAAAGAAGGAAAAATTGAAAGTGTCGATCAAAAAGTTTGTGAATTTTTACCAAATTTTTGTGGCGAAAATGAAAAAGATTTAAGCATCAAACATTTATTAAACATGAGTTCTGGGCTCAACTGGACGGAAGATTATTACAATCCTATTGGGCAAACAGCTGAAGCTTATTATGGCACAAAACTTAGGGACTTAGTAATAAATTTAAAAGTTGTGGAAGAGCCTGGGAAAGTGTTTAAATACCATAGTTCTTGCACTCAATTATTAGGATTTATTCTTGAAGAGGCTACAGGTAAAACCATTAGTGAATATGCATCTGAAAAATTATGGAAACCAATGGGAGCAAAACATTCCGCTTTCTGGAGTACAGATACTAAAAATGGAGATGAAAAAGCTTTTTGTTGTATCAATTCCAATGCTAGAGATTTTGCTCGTTTAGGAAAATTATATTTAGATTATGGGAATTGGAATGGGGTTCAGCTGATTGATTCTGCTTTTGTAAATGATGCTACTTCTGCAGCAAATTTGTTGGATGTGGATGGGCAACGAAATATAAATTACGGTTACCAATTTTGGCTTGCAGAAAGACAAGGATTTGAATTGTTTTATGCAAGAGGATTGTGGGGGCAGTACGTTATATGTATTCCTGAATTAGACATGATTGTGATTCGTTTGGGTAGAAAATATGGAAAGTATTTAGCAGATGGCCATCGTCACGATTTTTATAGATTTGTAGATGCTGCACTAAAAATGTACAACTAATGTTAGCTGATTTAAAATTAAATAATGTCCTTTTTCTGGATACAGAAACGGTTCCTATAAAATATAATTTTGAAGAGCTTTCTCCAGAGTATAAAAAACTTTGGGAGGAAAAAACACTTTGGCAAAGAAAAGAGGAATTTACTCCTGCTGAATTTTATAAAAAGAAAGCGGGGGTGATGGCAGAATTTGCAAAAGTAGTTTGTATATCTGTTGGATATTTATTTTCAGAAAAAGGAGAAAATCATTTTCGGATTAAATCATTTTATGCAGATGAGGAAAAAGAGTTGCTTTCAGAATTTATACTTCTTTTAAACGAAGGGTTTAATACAAAATCTCATCTGCTTTGTGCACACAATGGTAAAGAGTTTGATTTTCCATTTTTAGCAAGAAGAGTATTAGTAAACCAATTAAAATTGCCTAAACTTTTAGACATTTCTGGTAAAAAACCTTGGGAAGTCAATCATTTAGATACTATGGAATTGTGGCGATTTGGCGATTATAAACATTACACTTCCATCAAATTACTTTCTGCAATTTTTAATATCCCAACCCCAAAAGATGATATTGATGGAAGTCAAGTTGCTAGAGTATATTATGAAGAAAAAGATTTGGAAAGAATAAAAACCTATTGTCAAAAGGACACGCTAACAGTCGCTCAATTGCTCTTAAAATACAAAGGGGAAGATTTAATAAAAGAAGAAAACATTGAGTTTGTATAAATGGTTTATTAGCGGTATTTTTATGCCCCTCAAAAAATAGAAATGATGAGTAATACATTATTAGCATTTAAGGATTTAGTTACAGAATTTCACACAGAAGGCCAAGTAGTGAAGGCTGTAAATGGGATTAGCTTCACTTTGAATAAAGGAGAAACCATTGGTATTGTTGGAGAATCAGGGTCGGGAAAATCGGTTACCTCTCTTTCGGCAATGCGTTTGATTCCAAAACCCCCAGGTATTATTAGTGGTGGTAAAATTATTTTTCACAAAAATGACGGAAGTACAGTTGATTTGTTAGCGCTTTCTGAGGAGGAAATGAGAGCGCACAGAGGAAATGATTTAGCTATGATTTTCCAAGAGCCCATGACTTCTTTAAATCCTGTATTTACTTGTGGAGATCAGGTGATGGAAGCCATTATGCTGCACCAAAACATGACTAAAGCAGAAGCCAAATCGCTTACCATAAAATTGTTTGAAGAAGTACAATTGCCAGATCCTGAACGAATTTTTTCTACTTATCCTCATCAAATTTCTGGAGGGCAAAAACAAAGGGTAATGATTGCAATGGCCATGAGTTGTCAACCATCTGTACTGATTGCGGATGAGCCAACTACTGCACTAGATGTTACTGTACAAAAAACGATTTTGGAGCTGATGCAGAAATTACAAAAAGAGCACGATATGGGCATTTTGTTTATCACTCACGATTTGGGTGTAATTGCAGAATTGGCCGACAAAGTGGTGGTAATGTATCAGGGAAATATAGTGGAGCAAGGCAATGTATGGGATATCTTTACTAAACCTCAACATCCTTATACTAAGGGACTTTTGGCCTGTCGTCCACCACTGGATAAGCGTTATACTTTCTTACCAACTGTTTCTGATTTTATGCAAGTTGATGATAGTGGAAAGATTATTGACAACAACATTTCTGTTGAAGAATTTACCAAAGATTTAGCCATTCCGGATAGTGATAGAAAAGCAAAACAAGAAAAGTTGTTTTCGCAAGAGCCTATATTGAAAATTAAATGTTTGAAAACCTATTTTCCTATTCGAAATGGATTTTTTGGAGGCATTACAGGACATGTGAAAGCAGTAGATAATATCAGTTTTGATGTCTATCCTGGCGAAACTTTAGGGCTTGTTGGGGAGAGCGGTTGTGGAAAAACAACTTGTGGTAGAACCATTTTAAGACTAGAAGAGCCTACTGAAGGGCATATGATTTACAAAGGACAAGATATTGCCAAAATGAATGCGGAGGGTTTAAGGGCGTTTAGAAAAGAGGTACAAATTATTTTCCAAGACCCTTATTCTTCTTTAAACCCAAGAATGACTATTGGAAATGCCATAATGGAGCCTATGCAAGTGCATGATATTTTAGAAAATGATGAGCAAAGAAAAAAGCGTGTAGAAGAATTATTGGCAAGAGTAAGTTTGGATCCTTCTCATTTTTACAGATATCCACATGAGTTTTCTGGAGGGCAAAGACAAAGAATTGGAATTGCTAGAGCATTGGCGGTAAATCCTAAATTTATCATTTGTGATGAGTCGGTTTCGGCCTTAGATGTTTCTGTACAGGCACAGGTTTTGAATTTGCTGAATGAATTGAAAGAAGAATTTGGATTGACTTATATTTTTATTTCTCATGACCTCTCTGTAGTAAAATACATGAGTGATAGAATGGTGGTGATGCAAGCCGGTAAGATAGAAGAAATGGGAGATGCTGACCAAATTTACAACAAACCTGGCACGCCTTATACGCAAAAACTAATTGATGCTATCCCTGAAGGTAAATTAGAAGATATTAAAAGACACCTAGAAAGTAAGGGGGTTTTTATTAACTAATTAAATTTCATTATGAGTAAAGCCAAAAGTATAATTATTGCTGAAAAAACTATTTTATTTTCTAGGTAGTAATGATTAAAACTGCATTTCAGAAATTTCACCTTCAATAATTAAATCTGCTGCTGTTGCATTTTTAATTTCTTCAACACTTACTCTTGGAGCTCTTTCCAAAAGTTTAAATCCGTTTGCTGTCACCTCTAAAACGGCTAAGTTAGTTACTATTTTTTTAACGCAATTTACACCTGTAATAGGTAGAGTACATTTTTTTAAGATTTTACTTTCTCCTGCACGGTTGGTGTGCATCATAGCCACAATAATGTTTTCTGCAGAAGCTACCAAATCCATTGCACCTCCCATTCCTTTCACCATTTTGCCTGGTATTTTCCAATTGGCAATATCTCCATTTTCAGCCACCTCCATAGCGCCCAAAACGGTAAGCTGAACATGCTGCCCTCTTATCATAGCAAAGGAAGTAGCAGAATCAAATAGTACTGCTCCTGGCATGGTGGTAATGGTTTGCTTTCCTGCATTTATCATATCTGGATCTTCCTCTCCTTCAAATGGAAAAGGACCCATTCCTAAAACTCCATTTTCTGATTGAAACTCAATATCAATGCTTTCAGGAATGTAGTTGGCAACTAGTGTTGGAATACCAATCCCTAGATTTACATACATATTGTGCTCTAATTCCTGAGCAATTCTTTGTGCGATTTGGTTTTTATCTAAAGCCATTATTGGTTTTTTCTAACAGTTCTTTGTTCTATCCTCTTCTCGTATTTTTTCCCCTGAATAATTCTTTGCACAAATATTCCAGGAGTATGAATTTGGTTGGGATCAAGTTCTCCTGCTGGCACTAACTCCTCTACCTCCGCAACTGTAATTTTTCCTGCCATAGCCATAAGCGGATTAAAATTACGAGCCGTTCCTTTATAAATAAGATTGCCTGCTGTATCTCCTTTGCAAGCTTTTACAAAAGCAAAATCAGCTGTAAGGGCAGATTCCAAAATATGTGGTTTTCCATTAAACTCACGCACTTCTTTGCCTTCAGCAACTTCAGTACCGTAACCTGCTGGAGTGAAAAATGCTGGTATTCCAGACCCTCCTGCTCGGCATCTTTCTGCTAAAGACCCTTGAGGAATCAAATCAACTTCTAATTCTCCTGAAAGCATTTGTCTTTCGAATTCTGCATTTTCCCCAACATAAGAAGAAATCATTTTTTTGATTTGTTTTCTCTGTAAAAGAAGTCCTAAACCAAAATCATCAACTCCTGCATTATTCGAAATACATGTGAGGCTAAAAATATCTTTTTTGGAAAGTTCTGCTATACAGTTTTCTGGAATGCCAGAAAGTCCAAAGCCGCCAACCATAAATATCATATCACTTCTTACGCCAGCAATTGCCTCTTCTATACTCTTTACTACTTTATTTATCATAATTCATCCTCTTCAAAATTATTATTTTCTTCTGTATTAAATAGTTCGCCACAATCCATTTTTACATCCACTACTTTAGGGACATTAAAATTAATTGGATAGATGCCACTGTCTAAAGAATCTGCATAAACTCTTTGCATATATTCTGCAAAAACCGGCAATGCCATATTCGCGCCCTGCCCATAATGAGTAGTACGAAAATGCGCACTTCGATCTTCACAGCCGCTCCAAACTCCTGTCACCAAGTTAGGCGTAATTCCCATAAACCAACCATCAGAATTGTTTTGTGTTGTACCTGTTTTCCCTCCCATTTCGTTTTTAAACTCGTACCTAAATCGCAAACGAACCCCTGTTCCCATAGTGGTTTTTGCATTTTTACTATACACCCCATCAACAACTCCTTGCAACATACGAACCATCAAATTTGCAGTTTGCTTGCTCATAGCTTCTTGTGTTTTTGGCTTGAAGTCTTCCAAAACTACTCCATGTTTATCCGTTATTTTAGTGATAAAAATAGGCTCAGTCCAAACGCCATTATTTACAAAAGTAGAATAGGCCCCTACCATTTCATAAACAGATAAATCAAAGGTGCCTAAACAAAGGGAAGGAACAGCTAAAATCTTTGATTGTATGCCAATTTTTTTAGCCAAATCAACTACTGCATGAGGTCCAAATTGTTTCATTATGTATGCTGTTACAGTATTAATAGAATTGGCTAAACCAAACTTTAAAGTCAGTAATTTTCCTTCATATTTATCATCAGAATTTTGTGGAATCCAATCTTTTTCTAGTCCCCATTTTTCTTTATCAAAAACCACTGGAACATTGGGTACTTCATAGCAAGGAGAATAACCTTCTTGCATGGCTAAAGAATACAAAAAAGGCTTGAAGGTTGAACCCACTTGACGCTTCCCTACTACGACATGGTCGTATTTGAAAAATCGGTGATTGATTCCACCAACATAAGCTTTTACAAATCCAGTTTTAGGATCCATACTCATCATGCCAGAGTGAATGAAAAACTTATTGTATTTAATGGAATCTCTTGGCGATAATATAGTGTCTATCTCACCTTTCCATGAAAAAATAGTCATGGGCACTTTTGTTTTGAAAACTTTTTTAATCTCATTTTCTGACTTTCCGCTCCTTTTTAACTTTCTGTATCTTTCCGAACGTCTCATACCCTGATCTATAATCTCATTGATTTGTTCCCACTCAAAATCCTTAGGAAATGGCGCTTTGCTATAACCCTTCCAATGTTTGTTGAAATCTTTTTGCAATGCAGAGATATGAGTTTTCATTCCCTCTTCAGCAAAGCCCTGCACTCTGGAATTGATTGTTGTGTGAATTTTTAAGCCATCAGTATATAAATTATATTCCGTACCATCTGGTTTTAGGCGTTTGCTGCACCATTCTTTTAATTCTCCTCTCAAATACTCTCTAAAATAAGGGGCCAACCCTTCATTGTGGCTAGCCTTTTTAAAGTCGAGAACTATGGGCTGGTATTTTAGTGTGTCATATAAAGAATCAGGAATAAATTCGTATTTATTCAGTTGAGATAACACAACATTCCGCCTGTCAGTTGTGAGTTCAATTCTTCTATTAGGATTATAAAGGGCTGGATTTTTAAGCATCCCAACTAGCATGGCGGACTCTTCAACTAAAAGTTCATCTGGCTTTTTGTTAAAATAAACTTGTGCTGCCGATTTTATGCCTACTGCATTATTTACCCAATCAAAACGATTAAGGTACATTGCTAAGATTTCTTCTTTGGTATATTGTTTCTCAAGACGAATGGCGATTACCCATTCTTTGAATTTTTGCATCACTCTTTCAAGGCCAGAAGATGGTTTTTCAGTAAAAAGCATTTTTGCCAACTGCTGAGTAATTGTGCTTGCCCCACCAGAATTTCCGCTTCCTTTTAATAGGCCAAAAACTGCACGAGCCAATGAACGAACATCAATACCAGAATGGCTTAAATACCTTATATCTTCAGTAGCCAATAGCGCATTTATTAAGTTTTCGGGCAATTCTCGGTACTTGATACTGCTTCTGTTTTCAAAAAAATATTTTCCAAGTACTATGCCGTCTTCTGAAATGATTTCAGTTGCTAAATTATTTTTAGGGTTTTCTAATTGTTCAAAAGTAGGGAGCTCCCCAAAAATGCCTATTGATGTTAGATAAACAATAGAAAAAAGCCCAATAAATGGAGAAAAAATGACTGCCCAAATTAAAATGATTTTTTTTCTACTCATTAAGCTTATTTTCGTTTGGGTAAAAATACTAATTTTATGCTCAAAATATATGTATATCAATCGTAAAGCAAATACCTCTATTTATAGCATAGGCTGCTTGTTTATTTTAGCACTGATTATCTTGTTTTTTAGTCATTGTCGCTCCAATGATAAAGCTATTATATATGATGATCCAAAATTAGAAGATTTTCAAATCTTTTGTAATAACGATTCGTTAGCATACATCTACACAAACTATAAAGATAACACTTATATTCCTGTAAAAATATTGTTTGATGGAGATACCTTAAAAGGCCGAATGAGAATTAGGGGGGATTCTTCTAGGAAATATGCTAAAAAATCATTGAAAGTAAAATTCATGCAAAACGGCATATCAAGAACATTAAATTTTAATGCTGAATATTCTGATAAAAGTTTTGTTCGGCAGTTTGTAAGCAGTCATATAATGCAGGCTTCAGGGCAATATTGTTTTAATACTAGTTATGCAAATATTTTTATTAATGGTGATTTTTTTGGTTTGTACTTAAAAGTTGAAAATATGGATATTGGTTTTTTGAAAAGAAATTTACTTTCTGAAAATGGGAATTTGTACAAAGCGACCAAAGATGGAGCTTGTTTGAGTGTTTTTGAAACTGTAGAAGAAAAGTGGGAGCAAAAAAATGGAGCTCAGCAAAATTTTGATGATTTAAAAAATTTAATTGCTGAAGTAAATGCTGTTTCTAACAAAGATTATTTTGCTTTTGTTCAAGAAAAATTTAATTATCCTGACTTTGTAAATATGCTAGCATTAAATATTTATGTGGCTAATGGGAGCACCTATTATCATAACTATTATTTGTACCATCATCCTGGCGGAAAGTGGGAGCTAATTCCTTGGGATATGGATAAATCGCTATCCTATTACGATTGGATGCCTTATCAATACCACAGAACTTCATCCGAATGGGAATCAGATAATCCGCTTGTTGAAAAAGCGTTTTTAAATGGGAGAATATTTAAGGATATAAAACTGAGATTGAAAGAACTGGCTGAAACTAGTTGTACGGAAAATGAGCTGGTTAAGTTGATTGACAAACTTGAAGTTTTAATTGAAAATGCTGTTGAAAAAGACACAACAGATCAGATTATTGATCCAAAAGAATGGAAAGGGTTCTTGGAAAAAGAACGATCATTTATTAAAAATCGATACGCTATTTTACAACAGCAATTTGAAAATTGGCCAACTACTTTTGCTGTAAAAAGGATTGATCAAAAAGTTTGTGATGAAATTTTGTTTCAGTGGAATAAATCAAAAAGCTCAACTGGAAAAGAGATAAGCTATATGCTGTCTATTAGCTCAGATTTTTTATTTCAAGACAGTACAAAACTCATAACTAAAACAACAAAAGACACCGTATTTGTTTTCGCCGAACAAATTGCTGAAGGAAAATACTATTGGAAAGTAACTGCCACTGACGGCGAGTTTTTGGTAGATGGTTTTAATTCTAAAAATGTATTTGAAAAAGTAAGCTGCACTGCTTTGCCAAAAGAAATTACCTCTCGTTTAAGGCTAACCAAAGACGGCGCCCCCTATCTTATTCAAAAAACACTTACAGTGCAAAAAGAAGGAGGTCTTACAATAGAAAAAGGGGTGGAAATTCGGCTAGATACTGGTGTAAATATATTGGTTCATGGTGCTTTTTTAGCTGCTGGAACTGATGAAAACCCCATTATTTTTAAGCCAATGCAAAAAGCAAAAGAATGGGGGTATTTTTATTTTTTTAATACCTCTGCCAAATTTGAAAGTAGCCGAATATTTGAAGGGAAAATCAATTCAAAATATACTGACCTGAAGATTATAAATTCCTCTATAAATATCAAGAAAAAACGATTAGTTTTTGGAGTGAACCGCAATCCAATAATATGGACGCATCATGGAGCTTTCTATTTAGAGAATTCTATAATTGATGGTAAGGGAACCGGAGAGGGAATCAATACAAATTTTTCAAAGTCAATTGTAAAAAATTCAACTTTCATAGATCTCCCTGATGCCATTGAGTTCATTTGTGTGAATGAGGGTTTGATTGAAAATTGTATTGTGAAAAATTCTCCTGATGATGCCATTGATATGAATGCCTGTCATAATATTATTGTTGCCAACAATACCATAGTGTATAATAGTGATAAAGGCATTTCTGTTGGTAAAGAGCAGTATGGGCACTCGTCTAATATTTTGATTGAAAACAATAAACTAATAGGAAATAAAATTGGTGTTGCTGTAAAAGACAGTTCTTTTGCTCTGATAAAAAACAACCTCTTTTACAATAACAATACTGCCATTTCCATTTACAGAAAAGACCCTCTTTCGGTTGGGGGTAATGCAGAAATTAGCTTGAACGCCTTTTACAAAAACAGTTCGTCTTTTAATGTTGATGATTTTTCAAAAGCTGAGGTTTTAATAAATTATTCTGATGGAATTTTGCCCCTTGGAAAGACAAAAACGATTGAAAATTTAAAGGATAGTTTAGAATCATTTATTGACTATCAGAAATGAAAAATCTATTTCTTTTTTCTGTCACACTTCTGTTGTTTGCTTGTAGTGGCCCTAATACCGATTTAGAATTAGAGGAAATTCTGCTGATAAATAAAAATGGAGAGAAGCAGAATATTGAAGCTTTATCAGATCTTGAAAACGAAAAAGACAGCTCAAAAAGATTAGTGGTCAGTTATACTTTTAGTAAACGAAATGTTAAGAGTTTAAAGTCAGGTTTACTACAAATTGATAAGCGTGCTTGTTTCAGTTTATTTCTTAATGATAACTTAGTGTTTGAAAGAAAAAAAGGTTCTTTTTTTCAAGATACTTTATTGGCGACAAAAAAAGATAGTTTTATTTATGTTGATTCTTTAGTGTCAAATTATTTTATCCCTTCTACAAGTTTACAAAAGATTCTTGTTTCAGGTGAAAATATCTTTTTATTACATTATCATAACCCTAAGTATTACAAACTGAAACATCAAAAAACCAAATTTTTTCTTTCAAAAAACAACAAGAATTATCCTCAAAATATTCGTTCAAAAAAACTAGCCTATTCCTCTTTGCCATTCTTGTTTATCAATACAAATGGTGTGCAAGATGAGCCCAAACAATTGGCTAAACTTAATATCAAGAACAGAAAATCTGTTTTTGAAGAAAATATACAAATTGAAATTAGAGGAAATACTTCTCAAAGTTTTGAAAAAAAATCTTTTAGTTTTTTTATTATCAATAAAAATAAGCAAAGAAAAAAGGTTGGATTAGTTGGGCTGCCAAAGCATGAGCATTGGATTTTATATGGGCCTTATGCCGATAAAAGTTTAATAAGGAATGTACTTGCATATCGCTTTTGGGAAGAAATGGGCTATTATGCTCCCAAAACAAAATTTTGTGAATTGAGCATAAATGGATTTTATCAAGGGGTATATATATTGTGTGAAAAAATCAGAGTTGATTCTATTCGTCTAGATTTAAAAAATGGATATTTACTAAAAATTGATAGACCAAAAGTAGCTTTCTTTAGTTCAAATATTTCTGTTGAAAACACCTCAAAAACAGTCTTTGAAATAAAATATCCTAATAAGGAAATCGCTCTATCTGAAAAAAATGCTATTGAAAATTTCGTGCATTTATTTGAAGAAACTCTTTTTTTAAGTAATCCGAATAGTTTGGGTGTTTTTGAAATAATTGACATGAATTCCTTTGTGGATTTTTTAATTATAAATGAGTTGTGTAAAAATATTGACGCTTATCGCTTGAGCACTTATTTTCAAATTAATGAAAACAAAAAAGTTGTTATGGGACCCATTTGGGATTTTAATTTTTCGTTAGGATTAACTGATTATTTGGATGGATATAAAACTGAAGGATTTGTTTTTGATAAAATGGAAGAAGTGCCTTTTTGGTGGGAAAAACTTACGCAAAATATTTATTTCAAAAAAGCATTGATAAATAGATGGAAAGTATTGCGCCAATCTCTTTTTAGCAAAGATTCGATTGAGAAAATGATTGATTTACATGCTTCTGAACTTTCAGTTGCAGCAGAAAATAACTTTGACAAATGGCATTTATTAGGGCAAAAAGAAGTTTGGCCTAATTATTATATTGGAAATACACATCGGGATGAAGTGGAATATTTAGAACAATGGCTATTGAAAAGGGTGCAGTGGCTTGACAAAAAATGGAGCAATTAATATTTTTTTATACAAACTCCTATCGACAATATCTCATTTAAGAATTCTATTTTTGATTTTTTTCCATATCGCATAGCTTGCTCTATTTCTATTTTGTATTCCCCACTGCTTTGGTATGTTTCTGGCTCTTTGATTGTTGTTGAGTAATTCAATACGTTCCCCACACCTTTTCCTTTCCATTTTCCTGCTTTATCAGCCAGAAAGCAATTAACAGTATCAGTAGTTGTTTTTCCTTTAGGAGTAGTTGTGTGGACAAATACATATAGATTTTGATAGGAATAAGTAATAGTATGTCTTATGTTTAGCTTGCAAGAATACACACTTAATGTGTCGGAAACTTGAAAATGAAATGTGGCTAAACTATCAGTATGCCAAGTTTTTCCCATTTCTTTATCTGCCTGAAAAACTACATTATTTGTACAAGAAAATAGACTAGACAGAACTAAAGCCACTAATCCTTTTTTCATTGTTTTTTATGTCTTTTGTTCTTGAATTTTCTTTTTGCTTTTTTCTTCTTTTTGTTCTTGTTGTCAAATCGGCTTATATTGTCTTGCCCAACAACATTTTCAAAATCTTTGACTTTTATCTTCTCTTCAAGTACAAAGTCTTCTAGTTTGTCTGGGTTTTTTCCTTCCTCATTTAACTTTATTATTGTTTTCGCGCTATCTAATGTTAGTTCAATGGCAGAAAAAGGATCTGCTAAATAACTATACCATAGTTTCTTTTTAAAAATATCCATTTTCAAAAACTTTGCTTTATCTTTTTTTGTTTTTAGTATAGTTTTTGTTTTAGGAAAATGAGACAAAGCGTCCAAATATCCATCCAATTCAAAATTCAAACAACACTTTAGCCTTCCGCATTGTCCTGAAATTTTTTGAGGATTTATCGAAAGTTGCTGATATCTTGCTGCAGATGTGGAAACTGAAGGAAATTCGCTCATCCAAGTTGAACAGCAGAGTTCTCTTCCACAGCTTCCTATACCTCCAAGTTTTGCCGCCTCTTGTCTTGCGCCTATCTGTCGCATTTCTACTCTTATCATAAATTTTTTAGATAATGACTTTATAAGTTCTCGAAAATCAACTCTTTTTTCGGCAGTATAGTAAAATGTTGCTTTTGTATTATCTCCTTGATATTCCACATTGCTTAACTTCATTTCAAGATTGTGTTCTTTCACTAAAATTTTTGCTTTCTCTAGAGTGTCTTTTTCAAGCGCTATTGCTTTTTCCCATTTTGTAACGTCTGAAGGTTTGGCAATTCTGTAAATTTTCTTTGGTTTTTCTTTTTTAAAATTTACTTTTCTTCTTTTCATTTGGAGCATTACTAACTCTCCTGTTAAGGAAACTACCCCTATATCATGGCCAGGTGACCCTTCAACCGCGACAACATCTCCTTTTTTTAAAAAAATGTTATCAGGATTGATGTAAAATTCTTTCCGATCTTGTTTAAACCTTACCTCAACAGCAGTTTCTTTATTCTTGTCATGCATGCTAATGCCTTCTAGCCAATTAAAAACTGAAGAGTTTGCACAACCTCTTGCTAAAGAATCTCCACATGTATTACAACTACCACAAGCGCCCATTGATTTAAATTTTAGTTTGCTAATTTACGCTTTACTTTTAAAAGACGCATCATTTGAAGAGACAGCTCATAAAAAATAATTTTAGGATTCGCGTTTCGCTCGATATTTTTTATCGCTTTTTCTAACCTTTCAAAGATGGAAACGCTGTTTTCTTCATTTATGTATGGTGCAAAATTTTTAACAAATCGCTCTTGTTTGTTATCTAACGAAAGCTCTTTGTTAAAGACGTTGAACATAAGACATTCTCTGATTACCGTTGAGGAATACTGGAAAAAAACTTTTTGATTTTCTCTTCCTTTTTTTGCAAATTCATCAGTTAAACTTGAGAGCTCATTTAAACTCACTCTGTAGCAAATTTGCATCCATTTTTGAAAGGCTTCAATACTTGATACTTCTTCAATTTCATCAACACATAACTGAATTGCTTTATTCATATTCCCTTTTGCATTAATGGTAATTATTTCAGCTTTTTCATTTGAAATTCCTTTTTCTTTTTTTAAAAATGATGCGACCTCTTGACTGTTAAATGGTTTGTTTTTAATGATTTGCGTTCTTGATATGATTGTAGGTAGTAGCTGCTCGTAATCTTCTGAAACCATTAGAATATAGGTTCCGTTGGGGGGCTCTTCAATTAATTTTAACAATTTGTTTGCTGTTACATGATTCATTTTTTCTGGCATCCAAATCAGAACAATTCTAAAAGCAGATTCGTAATTTTTTAGTGTTAGTTTTTTTTGCAAATCTCGAGCCTCATGCTTATAAATTACCCCTTGTTTGTTCTCTACGCCAAGGTATTGATACCAGTCTTGTGGTGATATATAAGGATTTTCTAAGATCAATTTTCTCCATTCAGCTATGAAGTTTTCGCTTATTGGATTCTTAATCTTGTTTATTTTTAATACCGGAAAAATGATGTGTAAATCGGGATGAGTTAGTTGATTATACATCAAGCAAGAATAGCAATTGTTGCAAGAATCATCTTCTTTTTTATGCTCACAATTTAAAAATTGTGCATAAGCAATTGCTAGAGATAGTTTAGCATTCCCAGGGTTTCCTAAAAAAAGTTGTGCATGAGCAATTCTTCCTTTTTTTACCGAGCTAATTAACTCTTGTTTTACTTTATTATTTCCTGGTATTTCTGAGAATAGCATATCTTTTTCTTTCTTTGTCAAAAATAAAAAATTTGAATTGTTTAATGCGTTTTATTTTATTTTTGCATTATGAAAAACTTTTCGGAAATTTCCTTTAGTGGTAAAAAAGTACTGATTCGTGTAGACTTTAATGTTCCTTTAAATGAGCGCTTCGAAATCACAGATGATAGTAGAATAGTTGCTGCTCTTCCAACAATAAAAAACGTACTTAAAGATGGTGGTAGTGTAATTATAATGTCCCATTTAGGAAGGCCTAAAAATGGCCCTGAGGATAAATTCTCATTAAAACACTTACAAAAACACCTCTCAGCATTGTTGGGTGTAGATGTTTTTTTTGTTCAAGATTGTGTGGGTGAGAAAGCACAAAAGGCAGCTAAAAAGTTAGGAGTAAGAGAAGTTTTGCTTTTGGAGAATTTACGTTTTCATAAATCAGAAAAAGAAGGGGGTTTTTCATTTGCTAAACAGTTGTCTGGCTTAGCTGATGCATATATAAATGACGCCTTTGGAACTGCCCATAGGGCACATGCTTCCACTGCTGTCGTTGCCCAATTTTTCCCTAATGATAAGTATTTTGGTTTTTTGCTTGCTAACGAAATTGCCTCTTTGAAAATGGCTTTGAAAAATCCTGAAAAACCATTTACCGCTATAATTGGTGGAGCAAAAATTTCTGGCAAAATTGATGTGATAAAAGCACTTTTTGAAAAGGTAGACAACCTAATTATAGGTGGTGGTATGGCATATACTTTTGCAAAATCAATGGGGGGAAGTGTGGGTAAATCAATGGTTGAAAATGAAAAAGTTTTGCTTGCAAAACAATTGATTGAAGAGGCGAAAGAAAAGGGGGTTAACTTGGTATTGCCTATTGATTCAGTGAATGCTCACTCTTTTAATAATAATGCAAAAACCTACACTTCTGATATTTTGGAAATTGATTCAAATTATATGGGTTTAGATATTGGTAAAAAAAGTATTGATCATTTTAGTGACATTATCAAAAGCTCAAAAACAATTATTTGGAACGGGCCTATGGGTGTATTTGAAATGGAAAATTTCTCAACCGGAACAAAACAAATTGCAAATGCAATTTGTAGTGCAACTGAAAATGGGGCTTTTTCTTTAATTGGGGGCGGTGATTCTGTTGCTGCTATAAAAAAGTTTGAATTAGCTGATAAAGTGTCTTATATATCAACTGGTGGTGGTGCAATGTTAGAATATTTGGAAGGGAAAAAATTGCCAGGAGTAGAGGCTATTCTTGCTTAAAATTCTCCTTTATTTTATCAGAAGTTTCTTTTGCTTTATCTTGAATTTTCTCAAAAATGTTTTGGTGCTCTTTAAAATATGGAGTAATTAGTTCTATTACATTTTTTGTAGGCATATAGAGTTGAGCGTTTTCTTTTGTTTTCTTTGGAATTAATTCAAACCTGCTTTCAATAGTAAGCAAGAAGCTAAGAATGAGTGCTATTTTCAATCCTCCGAAAATGCTTCCAACAATTTTACTGATAAATCCTAAAGCTAGTGCGTTTGTGAGTTTGTTAGCTAGTATTCCTATTAGTTTGATGATGAAAATAGTAGCTATAAATAATATAGCGAAAGCAATTATGGGTTTGAATTGCTCATAATTGTTAAAAATTCCTGAAAGGTGTGGTTCTAAAAGTATTGAAAAATTTACCGCTACATAAACCCCCAATACTAAAGAAAATAATCCAGTAATTTCTTTAATTAATCCATTTGAAAAGCCTTTAATTAAACCGAATAAAAGCGGAACAGTAATTGCAATATCTAAATAATTCATGGCTGTAAATATATTAAAACTTTATTTTTGCTGGTATGGAAAATTTAAATGAGAAGTGGGAAAAATTGTTATCCCAAATACAAGAAGATGTGGTTGAGGATTTAGATTTGAAAGGGGTGCTTTTTTTAATTGGTGTGCAAGAATTGCAAATGGGTATAAAAGAATTTACCAAAGAAGAAAAGCAAGATGTTTTGCATTTGGCTGTATGTAAACTCCTTACTCCCTATGGTTATTTTAAGTTTGAAAAAGTAGATGAAGACGGTTGGCCACATTGGGAAGAAATAAAGCCAATCAAAAATTTTACCTCAAAACAACAAGACGCTCTTTTAAAAGAAGCTATTCTTGCTTATTTCAATTAATCTATTGCAATGGTTTTGCTTACAGTTTTATGTTTAAGCAATCGAATTACATTTTCTCCTTTAAGCTCATTGTTTCCAACCCATTTATTCGCCTTAACATTTAGGATAGCTTCGTGTTCAAAAATATGTTCTGTTTGTCCATTATTATCGGTCCATTGTTCATCAGAAACTTCTGAATATTGTCCTGCTTGAGAGATTTGTCCATCTTGATGTAACTTTACTTTTACCCCTTCTACAACATTCCCATTTATATCAATAATAGTAATAATCGCTTTGGTATCTTCTGGTTTTTTGCAAGAATTTAGTGAAAATACAAAGCCAGCAAAAGCAATTATTAAAAATGATTTTGAAATTCTATTTAGCATAATTATTGTTTCTTTGTAGTTTAGACAAGCAAATATACTAAATAATAGCCCAAATGTTAGAATCTGTAAAAAACCTACTAAAAGAGGTGGATAGTTTTACGCCAAAAAGCAAGGAAGAACTAGAAAGCTTTCGTCTTGCTTATTTAGGGAAAAAAGGGAAATTAAATGGTCTTTTTTCGGCTTTTAAGGATGTGCCTAATGAGCAAAAAAAAGAATTTGGTCAGGCTATAAATACGCTCAAACAAAATGCGCAAGCTAAGGTGGATCAGTATAAAGATACTTTTAACAAGGAGGAAAAAGATAATGATATAGATTTAACAAAACCAGTAACTTTGGATAATTTAGGTTCTCGTCACCCAATTTCATTGGTCAAAAATCAGATTGTTGATATTTTTAACAGAATTGGTTTTACTGTAAGTGAGGGGCCAGAAATTGAAGATGATTGGCATAATTTTTCTGCACTAAATTTACCAGAAGAACATCCTGCAAGAGATATGCAGGATACCTTTTTTATCCAAACCAATCCGGATGTATTGTTGAGAACGCATACCTCTTCTGTTCAGGTAAGGTATATGGAAAACAATCAGCCCCCAATTAGAACGCTTTCCCCTGGTAGGGTATATAGAAATGAAGCGATTTCTTCAAGAGCGCATTGTATTTTCCACCAAGTAGAAGGGTTGTATATAGACGAAAATGTAAGTTTTGCAGACTTAAAACAAGCGCTATTGTATTTTGCAAAAGAAATGTTTGGAGAAAAAACAAAAATACGTTTACGCCCCTCTTATTTTCCTTTTACAGAGCCCTCTGCAGAAGTGGATATTTATTGGGGACTAAAGAATGAATCTGATTATAGAATAACAAAAGGAACAGGTTGGCTAGAGATTTTAGGCTGTGGCATGGTAGACCCAAATGTTTTAGAAAATTGTGGTATTGACTCAAAAAAATATAGTGGTTACGCTTTTGGAATGGGCATAGAGCGTATTGCTATGTTAAAATATGGCGTTACAGATCTTCGATTGTTTTTTGAAAATGATGTGCGGTTTCTAAAACAATTTTCTTCTTTATAAGATAATTAATTTTTGTGGCGTAGTATAGGTCTTTCCATTAACGACTGTTACAAGGTATTTACCCGCAGGAATTTTAGAAATGTCAATATTGTATTTTCCGTTTTTAGAGACACTACCAATACTTTCTTTGTGATAGACATAACCTGCTTCACTTATAAATACTACTTGACTTTCTCCTTTTAAATCGTAATCTATACTAATGTCTACAAATTCATTAGCGGGATTTGGGCTTATAAAAAGGTTCTTTAAGGTCGTAGAATTAACAGCAATTTCTTCAAGACCACTTGTAGTTCAGGGTATGGCGAAATACCAAACTTTTCCGATTATTATATTCGAAGACTGTGTAATTAATCCTCCGGTATTATCATTACTA
>NHFY01000072.1 GCA_002170165.1 Flavobacteriales bacterium TMED123 | reverse complement strand
TTTCGATTTGGTCTCCATTGCGTAATCTAGTTTGCAATTGAACTAACCGACCATTGATCTTTGCTCCGACACATGAATCACCAACTTCAGAATGTACTTCATAAGCAAAATCGACAGGGGTCGCGCCACGCGGCAAAGCGATTAACTCGCCTTTTGGTGTGAAACAAAAAACTTGGTCCTGGAACAAATCGAGTTTGGTATTTTCCAGAAATTCATCTGGGTCATCCGCGTGTTCAAGAATATCGAGCAATTCCCTTACCCAGCGGTATTCATAAAGCTCAGCTTCACTACCTGGTGTTTCCTTTTTGTATTGCCAGTGCGCAGCAACACCAAGCTCAGCAACTTGGTGCATTTCACCAGTACGAATTTGAACCTCAATCCGCCGCTTTTGTGGACCGATAATACCTGTATGAATAGATTGGTATCCGTTACGCTTGGGGGTTGAAATATAGTCTTTAAAGCGCCCCGGCACACATGAGTAGGTTCCATGAATTATCCCGAGAGTTTTATAACAGCTCATAATATCAGCGGTAACGATACGGAAAGCCATAATATCAGATAATTGCGCAAACTCGACATTTTGACGCTGCATTTTACGCCATATCGAGTAAGGTCGTTTTTCACGACCTGAGAGGTCAACGATTACACCCTGTTCTTTTAAAGTAGACCGCAATTCGGTAGATATGCCATCAATCACTTCAGTTTCAACCGCTTCGGTCCTAAGGAATTCCAAACGCGCTAGTATAGTATTACGTGCTTCTGGATGAAGCTCAGCAAAAGCTAGGTCTTCAAGCTCGTCTTTAATTCCCTGCATTCCGATACGTTCTGCAAGAGGTGCATATATCTCCATCGTTTCCCGCGCAATGCGATTTCTTTTTGTTGGTTCTTTAATAAAATGCAAAGTTCGCATGTTATGCAAACGGTCGGCCAATTTAACTAACAGTACGCGAATATCACGCGAGGTCGCCAACAACAGTTTTCGAAAATTCTCGACTTGTCGTTTGTCGGCCGATTGTAATTCAAATTTAGAAAGTTTTGTTACACCATCTACGAGATGAGCGACCGACTCACCAAACTGAGTTTTAATTTCATCAATGGTCGCTACAGTATCTTCCACAGTATCGTGAAGCAGCCCCGTTACAATGGTATCAGAATCTAGCTTTAGTTCAGTTAAAATACCTGCCACTTCTAAAGGATGCGAAAAATACGGATCACCCGACTCACGTTTCTGGGAACCGTGCGCCATCATTGAAAAAACATAGGCACGATTTAGAGCGTCTTCGTTAGCGCCATTGTCATAGCACTTAACACGATCAACAAGTTCATACTGACGGATCATGGCACCTTCCGCCAAAGAAAAAATATAAAGATCCTAAGTCTCAGGAACCTATTTAGACATTAGACGTACACTATAAAAAAATTTACAACGAAATTCTAATCTTCTTTTTTGATATCTTCTTCTGGAATGTCTTTAAATACTTCTTCGGCTGACTCGGTTACCGCTTTTGATGCATCTGCTTCAACGGCTAAAGCGGCAAGCTCGGCTTCCACTGAAGCCGCAAGTTCTTCTTCCATAGCGAGAAGTTCTTCTGCTTCCTCTTCAGGATCATCCGTATCGCCGTGACGCTGCAAACCGAGGATTATCTCTTCCTCGAGTTCAGGTACCATAACCGTTTCATCTGCAATTTCACGCAGCGCAACTACAGGATTCTTGTCGTTATCACGTTCAACAGTTAGTTCTGCGCCGACGGACAGCTCGCGAGAACGCTGAGCTGCAATCATGACTAATTCAAAACGATTAGATATTTTTTCTACGCAATCTTCAACAGTAACGCGTGCCATGCGTCACACTCCTTACATTTGTTACAGGGACCCTGTTTCCGGGTCTGAGGACGCGCAATATATGGGCTAACACTAGTTAAAAGCAAGTATTTCAATTAGTGTTGCAAAATTATTGTTTTATATCGTCAAATGCCCTTTCGCACCGCTGCCCGTTGGGCAAATCCTGAATGAGATCGGAGATTGATTGTTTACTATTGGGATGAACCCAATCAGAAACCAAATGGAAAAACGGCAATAGCACGAATGCTCTCTCTGTCATGCGGGGGTGGGGCACACTTAATCCGCCCTCTCCTTCTATTTCAATCACTTGATCGTGATATACGAGCAAATCTAGATCAACAGTCCGAGAGGCATTCTTGACTGACCTTACACGTCCAAAGTGTTTCTCAACATCGTGTAGTTTTGGCATCAGTTCATTAGCAGGCAAGAGAGTCTCAATCTCTGCGACAGCATTTAGGTAATCTGGCTCAGCGTTAATTGGCATTGGAGCGCTTCGATACCATGGTGAACACCTAACCACTCTGCAAAGGTTAGAATCGATAAATTGGAGTGTCTGTTCCAATGTTCTCATTGTGGAGCCGAATTCCTCGCTGGGTAAATTTCCTCCAACACCAATAAAAATCATTTAATTTTTGACTTTCTTTTTATGCGGCCTTGTCACCAGCGATGAACTGTCTTATTTTTGAGACACAAGGTGCTTACACTTTTAAAATCATAAGTGTTTAAAATAATAGCATCACTGGAAACAAGAATAAAAAAATCGCTGTCTTAAGAATAACCCTAAAGAGCTATATAGGGGAAAGAGCTTTAATTTGATTAGACNAAATAAAGAGTCCGGACAATGAACATTTATTCACAAGAAAAAATTGGGTTGTTTATAGATGGCTCCAACCTATACGCAACAGCGCGCGCACTAGGTTTTGATATCGATTACAAACGTCTCCTTGAACTATTTTCATCAAAGGGCCAGTTGGTCAGAGCATATTACTATACTGCGTTAATTGAAGATCAGGAATATATGCCAATACGCCCCCTGGTAGATTGGCTCGATTATAATGGCTACACCATGGTCACTAAGCCCACTAAGGAGTACACCGATACTATGGGTCGGCGAAAGATAAAGGGTAATATGGATATGGAGNTAGCTATAGATGTCCTAGAAATGGCCGAACACATTGACCACGCTATCCTGTTTTCAGGTGACGGAGATTTTCGCCGCCTCGTGGAGGCGGTACAGCGGCGTGGTGTTCGTGTCACCGTAGTAAGTACTTTTCAATCATCTCCGCCGATGGTGGCTGATGAATTGCGCCGACAGGCAGATTCGTTTGTCGAGCTTAACGATCTTACGTCTAAAATCGTTCGTGGTGGAGATGATATTCGTTTGCCGGATCATATACTCAAACGATCTAACCCTGCAGCAGAACAACCACCATTACTGGAAGAGGCAGAGATAAGAGAGACTGCTTAGCACCACTTTGAATTTTACAATTATGATACCTTCGCTTTCTCTTCCTAAAAGTGATTGTAGGATCTGCGACCGACTAGCAGAATACCGAGATAGTAATCGCGAAAAATTTCCTGACTGGCATAATGGAGCTGTCACCCCATTTGGCAGTCTTGAATCCCAATTACTTATTGTTGGTTTAGCCCCTGGACTGAGGGGCGCAAACCGCACGGGGCGACCCTTTACAGGAGATTATGCTGGCAACCTATTATTTGACACGTTGGGCAAATTCAACTTCGCTAAGGGTACTTACTCTTCACATCCCAATGATGGCTTTGAACTCATCGATTGCCGAGTGACCAACGGAGTTCGTTGTGTGCCTCCACAAAACAAGCCTATCGGCGCAGAAATCAATTCCTGTCGTCCATTCCTCACAGCAGAAATCAGCGCGATGCCAAATCTCAAATGTATCCTCACCCTCGGTGGAATTGCCCATAACACGGTATTACGTGCACTCACCCAAAAGGTATCCGCATGGAAGTTTGCCCATGACGCTGTGCATTTATTGCCTGACTTGCCGGCACTAGTGAACAGCTATCATTGCTCACGCTATAACACCAATACCGGCCGCCTAACCGAGGCAATGTTCCACAATGCATTCAAGTCAATTAGAAAAATAGTTTAGTTCAAATCTAACAACACCTCATTGGGATGTGTTCCTGCATCAGGATCTAAATAGATCTTTCGTATCTTTCCATCTGGACTAATTAGCACTGACAACCGTGTTGCTCTTTCTTGGTCGGCACTTAAGGCGGCACCATAGGCCATGGCCACCGAACGAGTTTCATCACACAAAAGGTGCGAATTGAATTTTACCTCACCGCTCCACGTTTTAAGCTCATCTATAGAACTGAAGGTTATGCCAAGGAGTTGGGTGTTCTTTTCTTGGAAGTTTTGGATTCTGTCACGGAACCCACTTGCTTCGCGTGTTCAATTGCCACCGAATGCCCTTGGAACGAACCAAATTAGAACATTTTTTCCCGTAAAATCAGAAAGGCTTATATCTTTTCCATCTTGATTAGACAGTGTAAAGCGCGGCGCCTCACTTCCAATTTCAATTGGGGCCATAATTTGATAATCCTATTAAAAAATTACAAACAATATCAGTTCATTATAAATCTATCATTTGTTGCAGGGGAAGCTATTAAAAACCCTCAGTACTATCGACCTTTTCAGGAGGCGTCTTAATATTATTTTTGCTTTCTATTTATTATCAGAGTTTAAATTTGCAGCCAGATCTATCAGTGATCGTTAGCTTTGTATAACAGACTAACCCTTTTCTCTCATAACCCGGGCTTTCTGGCGGTCCCAGTCTTTTTTCTTTTCAGACTGACGCTTGTCATAAGCGCGCTTACCTTTCGCTAGGCCGAGCTCAAGCTTAGCCATACCCCGTTTATTAAAATAGAGTTTGAGGGGCACTAATGTCATACCCTCGCGCTGAATTGAACCAATTAATCTCCCCATTTGCCGACGGTGTAAGAGGAGTTTTCTAGGCCTCCGTGGCTCATGATTAAATTGCCCAGCCTGTTTGTACTCGGGGATATAGCTGTTAATGAGAAAAAGTTCCCCACCTTGCTCCGTGGCATAGGATTCGGAAATCGTCGCTCGTCCCTCCCGCAACGATTTCACCTCGCTCCCATGCAGGACAATTCCGACCTCAAGGCTATCCTCTATCGAATAGTTATGGCGTGCCTTCCGATTTTGTGCGGCTACGCGAACGGCATCAATATCGCTGCCCATCGTACCTAGTTCAAAAGTCCTGCGGACCTCATGGAATCCTCAACGACTTTTTTACTGTTGTCCGCAATTGGCGCCAATGGCAGACGGGTGTCCGCCTCACATTTTTTTAATAAGCTTGCTCCATATTTGACTGGCCCGGGGTTTGACTCGCAAAACAAGTTGGTGTGGAGCGGCATAAGCCGCTCATTCAATGTCTGTGCACCGGCTAAATCTCCTTCACGCCAAGCTCTATGGAAGTCTGACATTTCTTTAGGTGCAATATTTGCAGTAACAGAAATGCATCCGACACCACCCTGCGCCAAAAACCCAATCTGTGTCCCGTCTTCACCGGAGAGCTGAATAAAATCCGCCCCTATCTTATTTTTTTGTAATGTCGCTCGACCCACGTCATTGGTCGCATCCTTTACGCCTGCAATATTGGGCAATTCCGCTAAACGTGCCATTGTGTCCACAGACATGTCTACGATACAACGCCCTGGGATATTATATATGATGATAGGCAATTCTACAGCATCGTTAATCGCTTTATAATGAAGATACATTCCCTCCTGAGTGGGCTTATTATAATATGGCGTTACGATTAAAGCAGCATCAGCGCCGGCCTCCTTCGCATGCTTGGTCAGCATTATGGCTTCATCGGTTGAGTTGGACCCTGCTCCAGCAATGACCGGAACTCTGCCTTTCGCCACATCAATACAGATCTCGACAACACGTTTATGTTCGTCGTGGCTCAGGGTTGGGGACTCGCCCGTCGTCCCACACGGCACGACGCCATCGGTACCCTGCTTGATTTGCCAATCGATAAATTTCTCATATGATTTTTCATCAACACTGCCATTAGCAAAAGGCGTAATGAGTGCACAAATAGATCCGTGGAACATCTATCTCCCCGTAATTCTGTGTTTTTCAGCTGAAATAGCTGAATTATTACTGAAAGACGAGAGTAAACTGGTAGGCGAGGCAGGACAAGCATTTGAAACTGCGGCGCCAATGCTAAACAAAAACCCCTATCAATTAATAAGACTTGATAAGAGACTAGAAAAAAATTCTTTTTTAACTGGGAAACAAGACTGGTATTAATATGCAAACCCAGGAGACGTTAATTTGCCATCGGGACATCGTTGCAGCGGCCAAAAGATTGGATGGGAAGGTTAAAAAGACGCCCCTAATTGAGTCCATTCATGCAAACCAGTCCTGTAACGCCCGAGTATTTCTAAAAGCCGAAACCCTTCAGTACTGTGGGTCATTTAAGTTTCGTGGTGCGTACAACTTCGTATGCCAGCTCTCCCAAGCACAAAAAAGGCAAGGATTAGTTGCCTATTCTTCTGGCAACCATGCACAGGCAGTCGCAAAGGTTGCAAATTTGAATGGCATTAGCGCCACTATCGTTATGCCCAAAGATGCTCCAGAAATTAAAATCAAAGCGACAAAAGANTTTGGCGCGAAAATCNTATTATATGATCGAAATAGAGAATCCCGGGAAACNATCGCAGCNGANATNGCATCANNATCAGGNGGTANANTAGTGCCNCCTTATGACCATCCAGATACCATTGCNGGACAGGGGACGGTGGGGTTAGAAATAATACAACAACTAGGNCTGCANGGCTGCCAGCCAGATATTGTTATGGTTCCGTGTAGCGGCGGAGGACTGGTTTCCGGCATTGCGATTGTCATAAAGCATACATTTCCTAAGGCAGAAGTTTACGCCGTAGAACCGGAAGGATTTGACGACACCAGCAGATCNCTTGTAAGTGGCAAATTTGAAAGCATAANAGAAAACCAAAAATCAATATGCGATGCCTTGCTTGTGCCCACACCCGGCCGAATTACCTTTCCAATTAATAAAAATCTTTTAAGTGGCGGACTTACTGTAACTGACCAGATGGTAGAGAAAGCTATGGCCTTTGCTTTTCTTCACGAAAAGCTGATTTTAGAGCCAGGAGGGGCTGCAGCACTAGCGGCATTATTTAAACACAAAAAACTCCTTACAGGCAAAACAGCCATTGCTATTCTTTCAGGTGGTAATGTTGATCCACGAACCTTTAAAATGGCAATCAAACAAAATTAATTAGTTATTGACCTCTTTTAGAGATCAATTTGAAATTTTTCCCTTACTCCCTCCGCCCAACTCAATCCATGTCCAGGCAGATCGGGGGGGCTAATTTCCCCCTGTTCGTTTATATCTACAGGTGAATCAAAAAGGGGTTCAAGAAGCGGGAAATGTTCCAGCCATGTTACGGCGGGAGCTGCTGCTGCCACATGAACGAATAGAGCAGGAAGGAAATGAGGAGCGACGATCAAACCAAAATAATTCGCGACAGTAGCTACGCGCATGGTTTCTGTAATTCCTCCTATCATAGCGATATCGGGTTGCACGACCGCGCAACATTTTGAATCAAAGAAAGGTCCAAACTCGGCTAACCCCTGACAATGCTCACCCGTTGCTAATGGCACGGGTGACATTGAAGCCAGAGACCTGTAACCACCAATATCATCTGCACTAAGGGGCTCCTCCAGCCAAGTCAGGTTGTAATCCGCGCATGCATTAGCAAGTCTCGTAGCGGAGACGAGGTCGCACTTCTCATTGGCATCCCCCATAATACAAATATTCTCTGGGACAGCTTCAGAAACGGCTTTGAGTCGCTCAATATCGGCGCTATTGCCTGCGAAACGAAGTTTCACAGCGGAACAACCTTGCTTTACATATGACAAGGCTTGCTGAGCTGCTTCTTCAGGATCCTGCGCCGGTCCAAATCCACCACTACCGTATACCGGGATCGCTCTCGGCACACCACCGAGAGACTCAGCTAACGTCAGATCGTGGCTTTTTGCCCACAAATCCCATGAAGCGACATCAATCGCAGCTATCGCGATGTAACCCGCACCGCGACCAAGGCGATTTAAAGAAGCAGATAAGCGGGTCCATAGGGCTGCAGGTGGGGTTTGGTTATTTCCTTCTACAAATTCCTGTAACATACGAGTCGTCGCCATTAGAACTGCTTCACCGCCGCCACCCAAAACGTAACTAAAACCCATACCTGTCTCTCCGGCAGAGGATTTTAGCTCAACCACAATGAGATCTATTTCGGTAACACCTGAGCCCCCCGTCGCGCCCGGCAAAGGGTAACGCCAGAGCTCTGCCTTGGCGTGTTCTATAATTCCAGCGCTCATTGAAAATGGCTCCTTGCTTATTTAATTTCGATAAATTTCAATTTCCACGATATCGCCATCTTTTAGGGAAAGTGTCTGTCTTACATTTACAGAAGCCACAAGTTCCAACTGATCAATTGGGTAATCTTTGACTTCCGGTAAAATTATAGCAGCGTCAATCTTTCCACCAATTTTGGCTTTATAACATAGAGAATTACACCAGTCTGGATTAGGAGGTTGAAGTAATTTCTCTGGC
>NHFY01000071.1 GCA_002170165.1 Flavobacteriales bacterium TMED123 | reverse complement strand
TTCGAACCTTAAAAAAGGAGGATAAATTACGTGAAACGGCACTCCTTGGAATTTGCAGTTTTTTACAAACAATGGTTCGATTTTGGTTTTCTTCCAAAAAAAATGACCTAGAAATTCTTCTAAGTCATTGAAATAACTGGTTTCTGCGGTAGGATTTGAACCTACGACCTTTAGGTTATGAGCCTGAAGATCTTTTAAGACACTGCATTCAGTAACAATCAAACCTCGCCTCAAAATACTCCATCATCTGTTGAGCAAAGCGGGCCGCAGCAACTGGCAATGTTCGACCTCGAAGTTGTCCAAAATAAAGTAGTCCTGGCGGTACATCGCGGATATCGACCAGCGGGCTTACATATTTCGACTTCTCATCAAGAGAAGGTAACCCGATAGGTATCTGAAACGTGATAATATTCTCTGTAACTGCATGGCTACGGAGAAACTCAAAACTATCCGAAACCACTGCTGGAGAGAGATTTAACGAGGTTCGCCGCACAGCTGACTCCAGCAAATGACGCACGCCAAATTCCGCTGTGGGAAGTGCTACAGGATACTCAAGGCATTCGCGCAAGCGAACAGTTTGCTGCTTTGCGAGCGGATGGTCAGTCGCTAGCACCGCATGAAGTGGCTGACGAATATTGAGCAGAGTCTGAAACTTAAGCATACGAACAGGCTCAAAAACTAAAACTAGATCAGCGCTAAAATCTACTAACGCCTGCTCAGCGGCAGTCCGGTCACGGAGCAATACACTAAAGGTTACTGCTGGATGCTCGACCCTATATGTCGAGACTTGTTCAGGCAGGAAATATGGGAGCAAGGCCTGGCTGCAGGCAATAGAAACGTGACCACGCCGCTCGCCAGATAAGTCAGCTATTTGGCTCTTTACTCGGTCCATATCTGTTAGTTGACCGCGAATATGGTGAATTAGAATTTCGCCAGCTGTAGTAGGACGTACACCGCGGGCCAATCGCTCAAAAATCGGCACACCAAGCTCCTCTTCCATCGCTAAAACCCGTCGGTTCAATGCTGTAGAAGTTATAGATAGGACTTCAGCCGCCTTTCTAATCGAGCCCGATTTGGCGATGGTGTCTATATAAATTAGGGGAAGAAGGTGTTTCATTACAAAGCCTTAGATATACTAGTGCAATTTTTGCACCATAAGTACGTATTTTTAGCAGTATTCGGCCCCACTCGTAAATGCTCTATTTGCCCACACGATAATTCGCATGTGGAGTAGATATGCTTCCTGATCTAGCCTTCGACATCCAAAGTTTNAAAAAGACTTATGCNGATAGGATTAAGCCCTNCGATATNATTAGAGAGNCCTACCAGCGTATTAAAACTTTGGATGANGCCGGCNTATTTCTAGCACTCAGAGACGAAGCTGCCGTTATAGAGGAAGCTGAANAGTTGGGAAGCAAACCAATTAATAGCAAACCTCTCTGGGGTCTACCTTTCGCTATTAAGGACAATATAGATGNAGGCGGATTACCGACCACTGCGGGCTGTCCAGCGTTTTCTTACACCCCTGCTAATGACGCATTTTTAGTTGCCCGTCTTAGAGAGGAAGGGGCTCTGTTGATTGGCAAAACCAATATGGACCAATTCGCAACGGGGTTAGTAGGTACGCGAACCCCCCACCGTATTCCGAAAAACGCTATTGACCCCCAACTTGTACCTGGTGGCTCAAGCTCCGGTTCAGCAATAGCCGTNGCTCATGGGCTCNTGAGTTTCGCTTTGGGGACAGATACCGCTGGCTCCGGTCGTGTCCCAGCAGCATTAAATGGAATTGTTGGCTTAAAACCATCGTTGGGTGCNCTTTCTAACAGTGGTGTCGTACCCGCCTGCCGCACCTTGGATTGTGTTTCAATTTTCGCCTTAACCCCCAGCGATGCATTTGAAATTTTTCAGGCCGCTGTTGATCATGATAAGGAAGACCCGTATTCAAAAATATTCCCAAAGCCCCAACGCGAAGTTATTGCACCGCATTTTCGTGTGGGAGTTCCCGATGTTAGTTCTCAGTTATTTTTTGGCGATCAACTTCAACAAAAATCTTATCGAGAAACTTTAAAGGCGCTCAAAGANNTAGGCGGGGAAATCAGAGAAATTGATTTTAAACCGTTCTACACCGTTGCTGATCAGTTGTATTCGGGGCCATGGGTTGCAGAGCGTTACGCGGTTATAGAAGACCTAATAAATTCCCANCGGGANGCCGTCCANCCCCTGACTCGAAAGGTCACCGAAATAGCAAAAGATTTTTCTGCGACAGATACCTTTCGTGCTTTTTATTTGCTGCGCAAACTTGCTAACGATATTGGTAGAGAAATNGACACACTTGATGTCTTGTGTGTCCCATCCGTGCCAAAACTCTTCACCCGAAAGGAAGTTGACGATGATCCTATCGGGACTAATAACNAGCTCGGCACTTACACAAACTTTGTAAATCTACTGAACATGTGCGCCATTGCTGTGCCGGTAGCGCAACGAGAGGACGGCTACCCCGGGGGCGTAACATTGATCGGCCCCTCTGGGGCCGACGCACTAATATCCACAATCGCCGACGCCCTATATGAAAAAACCTCACCTCNGCTAGGGGCAACATCATGGACGGCTCCTCAGCGGGCTAGCCCCGTCACTACCCCGAATGCGAATGAAACCGAAATCGTTGTTGTCGGCGCACACATGTCTGGTCTACCGCTAAATAGCCAGCTAACAAAGCGAGGCGCGCGTTTCCTAAAGGTCGCCCAAACTTCCCCTGACTACCGTCTTTATAATCTGCCGGGTGGACCACCAATGCGGCCTGGACTGGTGCGTGACCATAGTGGTGCCGCTATTGATATCGAGATTTGGGCGTTACCCTTAGGTTCTGTCGGACCCTTCTTGATAGATATACCAAGTCCTCTAGGACTCGGCACAATAAAATTAAAAGACGGTACAAGCGTGCCCGGATTCCTATGCGAATCAATCGCCGCCAAAGACGCAGAAGAAATTACTCACTTCGGCGGCTGGCGAAACTTCCTTAATTCCCTAGCACCCGAAACATCAAACAAAGAAGGAATATAGTCATGCAACGTCGTAAATTCTTAAAAACCGTAGGTATCGCTTCCGGTGCCTCTATGATCCCCTTCCTTAAATATTTGCCAGCGAATGCCGCAGCTCCTGATGGCACCTTAGTTGTCGTTTCCGGCAGTGGTATCAACTCATTTGACCTGCACCGAAAGGGCACCAACCGTCCAAGCTACCAGGTCACCGTTAATATCTATGACCGGCTCGTAAGATTTGGAGTCAAGACACTCGAAGACGGCTCCATGTCTTACGACTCAACTAAAATTGAACCAGAGGTAGCGGAATCTTGGACAATCTCCGATGACGGGAAACTTTTGACCTTCAAGATCAACCCAAAGGCAAAATTTTGGGATGGTACGCCAGTTACCGCTAAAGACGTTAAATGGTCTTTTGACCGAGCGGTTAGCCTCGGCGGCTTTCCATTTGTACAAATGAAAGCCGGTTCAATGACAAAGCCAGAGCAGTTTATAGCTGCTGATGACAAGACATTCCAAATTAAGATACCCAAGGCCTCGAAACTTACTTTGCCCGATCTGGCAGTTCCTATCCCTTTCATTATAAATTCCAAGGTCGCCCTAAAAAATGCGACCAAGGACGATCCCTGGGCGACCGAGTATTTGCACAAAAATCCCGCTGGATCCGGTGCATACAAGATTAGCCGCTGGGACCCCGGTCAACAGTTTGTTTATGAGCGAAATGATGATTGGGCTCTCGGTCCAAAACCAGGAGTAAAACGAGTAATCGTTCGTGAAGTTCCATCTTCCTCCACTCGCCGAGCGCTGACTGAACGCGGCGATGCAGATTTATACATGAACGTTCCGCCAAAGGATTCAAAAGAATTTTCTGAGAAGGGTAAGGTTTTAGTCTCCGGCGCGCCAATTGATAATTGCCTGCATGTCCTCGCGCTAAACTTGAAGTACCCACCTTTTGACAACGTAAAAGTGCGCCAGGCTATTGCCTATGCACTCCCCTACAAGGATATTATCTCGGCCGCCGCTTACGGACGCGGCAAGCCCATGTTCGGCGGCAAATCAATGACCCCATCGGATATTTCATGGCCGCAACCGTTTCCATACGATACAGATCTCGGGAAAGCTAAAGCCTTGCTTACCGAAGGTGGGTTCGAAAATGGTTTTGAGACCACGCTTTCCTTCAACCTTGGCCTCGCTGATTGGCAAGAGCCGACCTGTTTACTTATCCAAGAGTCGCTATCAAAAATCGGGATAAAAGTGAAGCTGGAAAAAATTCCAGGGGCTAGCTGGAGAACTGCTGCTTTGGTAGAAAAGCGCCTTCCGATGCACATGGAAAACTTTGGTGGCTGGTTGAATTACCCTGATTACTATTTTTTCTGGGCGTACAAATACGGGCACCTATTCAATTCCTCGAACTATAAAAACCCGAAAGTTGAGGCGCTGGTTGATAAGACGCTGCACATGTCAGTGGAAGACCCTCAGTATTCAAAGAATGTAAAGAAATTGATCAGCTATGCTTTCACTGACGTACCACGAATTCCACTTTATCAGCCATATCTGGACGCAGCTATGCAGAAAAATGTTACCGGATACGCCTCGTGGTTCCACCGACAGCTCGATGCACGCGGAATCTCAAAATCTTAGTCTTTAAATATGAAAAATTCTAAGCTTATCCATGTCGGACGGCGGTTAGCGCAAGCACTGCCGTCCGTCGTGGGGGTTATTATTATTTCCTTTGTTCTCACCCGAGCGCTCCCGGGTGACCCGGCAGTCTACTTCGCCGGCGACATGGCGGACAAAGAATCAATCGATCAAGTACGCCGTGCCATGGGTTTAGATAAAGGTTTATTGGAGCAGTTCTTTATTTATGTGGGAAACCTGGCAAAGGGCGTTTGGGGAACATCTCTCAGCACAGGGAGGCCAGTAACAGAGGAGCTTTTAGCTCGCCTACCGGCGTCCCTCGAATTAACACTAATTGGTCTCAGCCTTGCAGTCGCTATTGCCTTGCCCCTTGGTATTATTGCAGCTACTCGGCCAAATAGCTGGATTGATCACCTCTGCCGGGTATTAGTCACTGCCGGCGTCTCATTACCGACATTTTTTACCGGCCTATTTCTNGTTTACATCTTCTATTATCTGCTGGGTTGGGCCCCCTCCCCGCTGGGTAGACTCGATATCCTTTCCCTTCCGCCGCCCCATATTACTGGGTTCTACACCGTGGATAGTCTAATTGCTGGCGAAAAAGAAACCTTTAGCGCATCCGTTTCGCAACTCGTTCTGCCTGCAATCACCCTTGCGCTTTTTGCTTTAGCTCCACTAGCACGAATGACACGAGCAGCTATGTTAGGAGCGCTGGCCAGCGATTTTGTCAGGACCGCACGAGCCAACGGCCTATCTNGGAGGGTGGTGCTTCTGACCTATGCGCTGCGCAATGCTAGCCTATCNGTTCTGACCACCCTCGGAATGGTGTTTTCATTCCTGCTGGGTGCCAACGTATTGGTAGAGAAAGTGTTTTCATGGCCGGGCATCGGGTCTTTTGCTATTCAAGCGCTTGTCGCGTCTGATTATGCTGCAGTCCAGGGTTTTGTCCTTGCCATGGCGTTACTATTCATCGCCGTAAATCTTANAATTGATTTGATTTTAACTCTGCTAGACCCGCGCGTCGGCTTTGAAAGTTGAGGGATCGAGGNCAATGGAAAATAAAGCGAGACATTTCCGATACGTTATAGGCGAAAACCTGGTCACCGCATTCGCGTTTTCACTCTTTACTTTAATTATATTTCTAGCCATTTGTGGCCCGTGGATCACACCCTATGACCCGTTAGCAACGAATGCGAGCAATACGCTTAAACCGCCTAGTTGGGNCCANTTNTTTGGCACGGATCATTTAGGCCGAGACGTTTACAGCCGNGTGATAGCTGCCACACAGCTAGATCTCGGTATCGCCATCTCCGCAGTTGNCTTATCATTTATCATTGGATGNGCACTCGGTTGCAGCGCTGGTTTCTGGGGCGGGTGGACAGATCGGGTCGTCGGCCGCCTATCAGATACGATTATGGCCTTTCCTCTATTTGTATTAGCGATGGGTATCGTTGCAGCCATGGGCAATACGGTGGAGAATATAATTTACGCTACCGCAATTATAAATCTTCCCTTTTATACGCGTGTCGCCCGCGCCGAAACTAGTGTAAGGCGTAATGCTGGTTATGTTCATGCCGCACGGCTTTGTGGGAGCCGCGATGTCCGCATATTAGCTACGCAGGTTTTTCCCAATATTTTGCCGCCAATGATGGTGCAAATCTCGCTGAATATGGGATGGGCAATTCTCAACGCGGCCGGATTATCCTTTATCGGACTGGGTGTTCGTCCACCAGATGCGGAGTGGGGTATCATGGTGGCAGAAGGTGCAAATTATATTGTTTCGGGCGAATGGTGGCTGGCAATTTTTCCAGGTGCCGCACTCATGATGGCAGTATTTTGTTTTAATCTCCTAGGCGATGGACTTCGCGATATCGTAGACCCACTTCGGAGGACATAGGCTGATGGTTGCCGGCCCGCGCCCTTTTCTCGATATCCAAGGTCTTTCCGTAGATTTCAAAACTCGCCACGGGACCGTTAGCGCCGTCTCTGATGTTAATCTGAGTTTAGAAAAAGGCGAAGTGCTGGGTATCGTTGGGGAAAGTGGCTCCGGAAAATCGGTAACCGCCTATTCAGTGATCGGTTTGCTTGACAAAGCGGGTACGCCCACCGCCGGCTGCGTGACATTCGATGGAATTAATATCTCCGGGGCAGAAGAATCGTCCTTGCGTGATTTGAGAGGACGCGAAATATCAATGATTTTCCAGAACCCGCGTGCCGCATTAAACCCCATCCGGCCAGTCGGTCAGCAGATCCAAGACGTGCTGCTGCATCACGGTATTGCGACACGCCAGACGGCGCGGTCCCAGGCCATCGAAATGCTTGAAAAAGTAAGGATAGTTGATCCCCAGTTGCGCTATGAAAGCTACCCTTTCCAACTCTCTGGCGGGATGTGTCAGCGGGTGATGATTGCAATCGCACTTGCCTGTGACCCAAGACTTCTAATTGCTGACGAGCCAACCACAGGACTCGATGTCACAACCCAGAAATCCATCATGGATTTAATTCGTGAGCTCACTCAGGAACGCAATATGGCTGTGGTCCTTATCACACACGACCTTGGCATGGCAGCTAACTATTGCGACCGGATCATCGTCATGGAAAAAGGCGTCATAGTGGAAGGCGCATCCGTCGAGACTCTATTTTCTAATCCGGACCACCCTTATACAAAAAAACTTATAGCTGCATCACCCCAACCAGACTCTACGCTTGCGCTACTAGCACCCCGAGCACGCCCCCTTAAAATTAGTGATGACGTCTTATCTTATGGGATTAAGCAGAAGGGAACTGATAACATCCTGGAGGTTAAAGACCTTATAAAAGACTTCCCAATTCAACATATTAGACGCGGATTATCGCCCAATAAGGAAATTCTTTACGGCAAGAAGAAGTTTCGGGCGGTCGACAATATCTCATTCGTTTTAAAACGCGGTGAGAGCATAGGAATTGTAGGAGAATCTGGGTGTGGAAAGTCTACGACATCTAACATTATCAGCCGCCTAATAGACCCTACCTCTGGCGATATACTTTTTAATGGGGTCAATATTACGGCCTTTCGCGCCCAGACCTTCGCGCGGAGGCCCGAGCGTCAAAAAATCCAGATGGTTTTTCAGGATTCAACGGACAGCCTTAATCCACGCTACACGGCAAAAGATATTATTTCTGAACCACTAAAACGACTTTTGCACTTGCACGATAAAGATGCCCTTAACGAAAAGGTCGAAAAACTAGCGGAACGAGTGGGTCTACCCCCTGATCTATTAAATCGTTTTCCTCATCAACTTTCTGGGGGACAGAAGGCGCGTGTTGGAATTGCCCGTGCAATTGCTATCGACCCAGAATTGCTGGTATTAGACGAACCGACATCCGCTCTGGACGTCTCGGTACAGGCTGTAGTCCTTCAATTACTCGAAAGGCTGAAGAACGAACTAGGGTTAAGTTACATCTTTGTTTCTCATGACCTGAATGTAGTGCGGCTATTATGCGAAAGCGTTATTGTAATGAATCGAGGAAAAATTATCGAAACGGGACGCACTGACATCGTTTTGAAAAATCCTACTAATTCCTATACGAAGGAACTCGTCGCAGCGATACCGAATTTTAAAGAACAATTGGAGACAGATGTGTAATTGGATGGCCTAGGTCATTTTCCTGAAATGCATG
>NHFY01000070.1 GCA_002170165.1 Flavobacteriales bacterium TMED123 | reverse complement strand
GAAGTCTTAAAAGGATAATCGCAAGGCAATGAACAAAGCACCCCTTGCAGTTCTGGTGGCGTGCCTTTTTGTAGGCGACGATGCATTATCTGAAATTAATAGTGAGAAGCTCAAGCCACGCCACGCCTTAACCCTTGGAGATAAACCCAAATACGGTCCAAACTTTAAACATCTGGATTATGTTAATCCAAACGCTCCTAAAAGTGGAAAGGCTCGCCTTTACTCGATCGGTAGTTTCGATAGCTTTAATCCATTTATTATAAAGGGAGCGCCTGCGACCGGAACTAACCTAATGTTCGAGACTTTAATGGGCTCACCCGCCGATGATAGTCTCAGTGAATACGGTCTGATCGCGAAATCGGTCGAGGTGCCTCGCGATCTATCATACGTTATCTATAATCTACGAAAAAATGCAAAATTTCATGATGGATCACCAATAACGGCCGACGATGTAATTTTTAGCTATACATCGCTAAAAAAGAGAGGGCGGCCCTTTTATCGATATTATTACGCCAACGTCGCCAAAGCTGAGAAACTGAATCCGCACCGGATCAAATTTAGCTTTTCAGGTACAGAAAACCGAGAACTACCTCAAATTCTCGGTCAGTTGCCAGTTCTATCAAAGGCTTGGTGGACCAAAAACGANTTTTCCAAAACTACTTTAAACCCACCGAACGGAAGNGGGCCTTATAAGATCAAAACGTTTGAACCNGGNNGGTTCATTATTTACGAGCGGGTAAAAGATTACTGGGGTCAGAANATNCCGTTACGGGTCGGAAAACATAATTTTNATTTTATACGTTATGATTATTACCGCGATCAGGCTGTAGCCCTGGAGGCATTCAAGGCGGGATTATATGATTTTCGTTTCGAAGGGTCTTCGAAAGATTGGGCGACGGGGTATNACTTCCCGGCCCGCAATCGCGGCGATGTAAAGGCCGCTCTCCTTAAACATTCTCGACCTGTCGGGATGCAGGCCTTTGCGTTCAATATCCGACGCCCACAATTTAAGACTAAATCGGTCCGCCAAGCACTCTCCTATGCCTTCGATTTCGAGTGGTCTAACCGCCAACTGTTTTATGGCCAATACAGTCGCACCGAGAGCTNTTTTCAAAACTCAGATCTTGCTGCTTCTAAGCTACCTACCGCAAAAGAANTCAAAATACTGACCCCGTTACGCGGCAAAGTCCCCGACGAAGTGTTTTCGAAGGTTTATCAATCACCAAAAACAGATGGTTCNGGTAATAATCGCACCAACCTACGAAAAGCAGCACGTTTGCTGAAGAGCTCTGGGTGGATAATCGTCGACAACCAGTTAGTTAATCAANAAACTGGCAAACAGATGGAAATCGAATTTCTTCTTGTCAGCCCTNCCTTTGAAAGGGTGGTATTACCATTCATTCACAACCTAAAACGACTTGGAATAAAGGGTAGAATTCGTACCGTTGACCCGGCGCAATACCAAAATAGGGTGCGTGATTTCGATTTCGACATCATCATAACGACCTTTTCGCAATCATTATCGCCGGGTAACGAACAAAGAAATTACTGGCATAGCAGTGCAGCAAACCGTGCCGGNAGTCGAAATNTGATTGGCATTCAGGATCCCGCTATTGATAATCTAGTAGAAAAAATTGTAACGGCGCCTAGTCGAAAGTCACTGCGGATCGCTGCGAAGGCTCTAGATCGTGTGCTTCAATGGAACCATTTTGTAATACCCCAATGGCATATCCGCGCCGACCGAATTGCATGGTGGGACAAATTTGGACGTCCTGCAAAACGGCCCAGTTTGGGTGTTGGTTTTTTTTCTTGGTGGGTAGATGAAAAAAAGGCGGGGGTCATCCAACCAAGACGTAAACATTNAGGTTCTGAATGACTCGTAAATTACTTTTAACCCTTGCAATTACAGCCNCTTTTGCATTGGCAGCGCAGGCTGATAATCCCCNGAAAAGCCACGGAATATCAGCTTTTGGGGACTTGAAATACCCTAGCGGCTTTAAGCACTTTGATTACGTAAATCCTGATGCCCCNAAGGGCGGAGAAATACGTCTCTCAGGTATTGACTCTTTTGATAGCCTCAACCCCTTTATTCTAAGGGGTGTCCCCGCTGCAGGNATCGGTTTGATCCACGCCACACTTATGGAGCGCGCTACCGACGAACCTGACGCTCTTTACGGGCTTATTGCCGAAAGTGTTTTACTTGCCTCGGANAAAAGGTCGATAACATTTAATTTGCGCCCGACTGCAAAATTTAGCGATGGGTCTCAAATTACCGCTGAAGATGTTGTCTTTACGTTCCNAACGCTTATCAAAAAAGGACATCCACAATTTCGTTTTATCTTTGCTGGGGTTGCCAACGTTAAGGCCCCCGCCAAACACCGCGTCACATTTAATTTTANGGCTCGGGGTAANCGAGATTTNCCTCTTCAGATTGCCGGTTTACCGGTTCTATCGAAACACTATTACCAAAAGGTGTCGTTTGAAAAAACTACTATGACNGCTCCCCCAGGGGCTGGCCNTTACCGTGTCCTAAAGGTCAAACCGGGTCGTTCAATCGTATACCAAAGAATAAAAGACCACTGGGCCAACCAGCTACCAGTAATGCGTGGACGTTATAATTTTAANCTAGTGCGTTACGATTACTTTAGAGACAGAGATATCGCCTTCCAGGCATTCTTCGCCAAATCATATGANTTTCGCGAAGAGTTTACGTCCCGNAACTGGGCAACCCAATATAACAATAAACTACCCATCAAAGATGGTCTTATTGTTCGAGAGACATTACCAGACGCTACGCCCTCAGGTGTTCAGGCTTTCTTTTTTAATATGCGGCGNAATAAGTTTAAGGATCGTCGCGTGCGCTCCGCCCTCGATCTTGCCTTTGATTTTGAGTGGACCAATAAGACNCTTTTTTACGGCCTNTACAAACGGACAAATAGTATGTTTGCCAATAGCCCTCTAGCGGCAAATAAACTTCCAAACAAGGATGAGATTGAACTCCTCGGGCCGCTGACGGANAAGGTTCCCGATGAAGTGTTTTCGATGGTTTATCAATCACCAAAAACCGATGGGACTGGACGTAATAGGTCAAATCTCCGGAAAGCCGCCCGATTGCTGCGCCAGGCAGGTTGGAAAATCATCGACAATCGACTCGTCTCTAAATATGGCAAACCGCTGACCATAGAATTTCTGCTTTTCGAGGGCTCATTCCAAAGAATTATTAATCCGTACATTCTAAATCTCAAACGCATCGGGATCGATGCGAGAATCAGNATCGTTGACGTCGCAAACTTTCANCATCGCATGCAGCAGTTTGATTTTGACGTAGTTGTCCAACGATACGTTCAAAATAACACGCCCGGCATTGAACAGAAAACCTACTATGGCTCTGCGATGGCCGATACACCCGGCTCAAGNAATCTGGCNGGAATCAAAAATCCTGCGGTCGATTATTTAGTAGACANAGTNATCGGTTCCAATTCNCGCAANGAGCTTATTACGGCTGTGCACGCACTTGATCGTGTTTTAATGTGGAATANATATATGGTTCCGCAGTGGTATAAGGGTGTTCATAATTTAGCCTATTGGAATAAGTTCGAGCGCCCAAAAGTCAAACCTAAATTTGATCTCGGCATGCTCGATACCTGGTGGTATAGCCCTCAAAAAGCAGCCATGATTAAAGTTGGAAAAGCGCCAACCAAACCATAGAGACTGATAAAAATTAAATGCTCGCCTATATTATCCGCCGCTTACTCTTAATCGTTCCGACATTAATTGGAATTATGGTGATTAACTTTGCGGTCATTCAGTTTGCCCCAGGCGGACCGATTGAACAAATAGTCGCGCAGCTAACCGGCAACGACGTCGGTGCAACCGCTCGAATTGGCGGAGGGGGCGGCACTGAGGCTGGGGCAACTGCTACGGCGTCACAGCAAGCATCATCGGGTTCTGCAGGTGCGACAAACCCCGCTTATCGCGGTGCACAGGGTCTCGACCCAGAGTTCATCAAACAATTAGAAAAACAGTTCGGCTTCGATAGACCTATCCACGAACGTTTTTTAATGATGATGGGAAACTACCTGCAGTTTGATTTTGGCACGAGCTACTTTAGGGATGAAAAAGTCATTGACCTCGTCTTAGAAAAGTTACCTGTGTCGATCTCACTCGGACTTTGGACAACCCTACTCGTCTACCTGATTTCAATTCCCCTTGGAATTCGAAAAGCGGTCAATGATGGGAGCCCATTCGACATGTGGACAAGCGGGGTCATTATTATCGGTAATGCTATTCCTGGTTTTCTATTTGCGGTGATGCTCGTGGTCTTGTTTGCTGGGGGTAGTTATTTGGACTGGTTTCCGCTCCGTGGTCTCGTTTCGGAGGACTGGGGGCAGCTTAGCTGGCCGATGCAAATTCTTGATTACCTCTGGCATATGGTTCTGCCCATTACCGCACTAGTTATTGGCGGGTTTGCGGCACTGACCTTCCTGACCAAAAACTCATTTTTAGATCAAATTAACCAGCAATATGTTCTTACGGCGAAGGCAAAAGGTCTCACTGAACATAGGGTCCTCTACGGTCACGTTTTTCGGAATGCCATGCTAATCGTTATTGCCGGTTTCCCAGGAGCATTTGTCGGCATTTTGTTTACGGGCGCCCTTTTAATCGAAATTATTTTTTCACTGGATGGTCTCGGCCTTTTAGGCTTTGAAGCCGTTATTAAACGCGATTACCCCATAATGTTTGCATCGCTATTTTTCTTCACGCTTCTCGGACTTGTGATGAAATTAATCGGCGATTTGACCTATATGTTGATTGATCCACGGATCGATTTTGAGGCGCGTGATGTCTGAAACAAACTCGACGACTGGGCTGGAAGATACTAAATGCCAAATTAGATCGACTTTATTCGGCGCTAAGATTACCCCGCTGACGGTGCGTCGCCTCGCCAGTTTCAGGGCTAATAAACGGGGCTACAGGTCTTTCTGGATTTTTCTGGTATTGTTTCTATTCAGTTTGTTCGCGGAATTGATTGCCAATGATAAGCCAATACTCGTTCAGTATGAGGGAAGTTATTATTTTCCTATTCTGAAGGTATATCCCGAAACTGCTTTTGGTGGGGTTTTTGAGACCGAAGCGGAATATCGCGAGAAAGATGTCCAGGATTTCATTACCCAAAAGGGGGGCAAAATTTTCTGGGCACCAATTCGCTACAGCTACAGCACGGTTAATCTAAATCTTAAAAAACCCGCCCCGTCGCCCCCTACTCTTGAAAATCTATTGGGAACCGATGACCAGGCAAGAGACGTATTCGCACGGGTATTATACGGCTTCCGAATATCTGTTCTATTCGGACTAATTCTTACAATCATTTCATCCATCGTAGGGATCGCTGCAGGAGCAATACAGGGATATTTTGGTGGTTGGGCTGACCTTCTTTTCCAGCGTTTTATTGAAATTTGGTCGGGCCTTCCGCGCCTTTTCTTACTTATTATCCTTGCGAGTGTATTCCAGCCTAGTTTCTGGATGCTTTTGGGTCTGCTTCTCCTGTTTGAATGGATGGCGCTGGAAGGTGTTGTTCGTGCGGAATTCCTAAGAACACGAAATTTTGATTATGTTCGGGCGGCACGGGCCTTAGGTGTCGGAAACATTACAATTATGTGGCGCCATGTCCTGCCAAACGCCATGACCGCTGCACTGACGTTTTTACCCTTTGTCCTAATTGGCTCAATTGCCGCCCTTACCTCACTTGATTTTCTTGGCTTTGGTTTGCCCCCAGGTTCTCCTTCTCTTGGCGAGTTGCTAGGCCAAGGTAAAGCTAATTTGCAAGCCCCATGGCTTGGGATCACGGCCTTTTTAGTTCTCGCCGTTATGCTTAGCTTACTGGTTTTTATTGGCGAGGCTGTTAGAGATGCCTTCGACCCAAGAAAAACGATGCAGTGATGGATAAAAATCCCAGCACTGCGTTACCCCTCCTGACGTTTTCCAACCTTTCTGTCTCCTTCGGCAGCGGGCAGCAAGAAGTAAAAGCTGTCCGCGGCGCGAGCTTTGAGATCAGAAAAGGTGAAACAGTGGCTTTAGTGGGCGAAAGCGGCTCAGGTAAGTCCGTGACCGCACTTTCTGCCATGCAATTATTACCATACCCCACGGCCGCTCACCCATCAGGTAGTATTCGGTTTGATGATCAAGAACTCGTTGGGGCCAATGAGGATAGGTTGCGCCAAATCCGCGGCAATCGGATTGGAATGATATTTCAGGAGCCAATGACGTCACTCAACCCGCTCCATACGCTGGAAAAACAAATTGGCGAAGTGCTTGTTCTCCATAAGAAACTTGGGCGTGTAGCGGCGCGAAAACAAACCCTCGACTTACTGATGCAAGTTGGCTTAGGAAATGCCGAAAATCGGCTTCAGTCCTACCCGCACCAGCTTTCAGGCGGACAGCGTCAACGGGTAATGATTGCGATGGCACTCGCTAACGACCCTGAACTATTGATCGCCGACGAGCCGACGACCGCTTTGGATGTCACCATTCAAGCACAAATACTCGCTCTTTTAAGAAAACTACAAAAAGAGCGGGGTATGTCGATGCTACTAATTACCCATGACTTAGGAATAGTACGCAAGATTGCCAACCGAGTCTGTGTTATGACCGATGGTCAGATCGTCGAGCAAGGTGATACGGAACAAATTTTTAGTAAGCCTACGCACAGCTANACGCAGCATTTGTTAGCCGCCGAGCCTAGCGGCAAACAAGTCCGCGCGTCTAAAAAAGCCCCGCTGGTTTTGCAGGCGAAAGATCTAAAGGTATGGTTTCCGATTAAACGCGGTATCCTTCGCAAAACTGTCGGACATATCAAAGCTGTTGATAGCGTCTCTATTGAAGTCCGCGAGGGGCACACGGTCGGAATTGTGGGAGAAAGCGGTTCCGGGAAGACAACCCTTGCAATGAGTCTCCTCCGGCTAGAGCGCAGCGAGGGTCTAATCAGATTTCTTGGGCACGAAATCCATAACAAAAGTTGGAAAGAATTGCGTGCACTGAGACGAAANATGCAGATTGTCTTTCAGGATCCCTACGGCTCACTGAGCCCGCGTATGTCAGTTGGCCAAATTATTGAGGAAGGCATGTTAATTCATATGCCAAACTTATCATTTGAGGAAAGAAGGGAATTGATAGCNGAGACGCTTTTAGAGGTAGGGCTCGCTCCAGAGACACAGGACCGTTACCCCCATGAATTTTCAGGTGGGCAAAGGCAGCGCATCTCAATAGCGCGCGCAATGGTCCTAAGGCCTAGACTAGTCGTATTGGACGAGCCTACCTCAGCTCTAGATATATCCGTCCAATCACAGATCATTGATCTGCTTCGCGATCTCCAACAAAGAAATAAGCTTACCTATCTGTTTATTAGCCATAACTTAAAGGTCGTGCGCGCCCTGGCAGATGAAGTCCTGGTAATGAAAAATGGAAAGATAGTCGAAAGAGGGTCAGCAAAAAATATTTTTGAAAAACCTAAAGAGGATTATACCAAGGCACTTATAAAGGCCGCCTTTGATATCGAAACCGTAAATGAAGATGAGACCTTAAACTAGATGGATTTCATATTTTTCCACCTGTTTTATCGACAATCTGGCTATTGCCTCAAACTCAGTTCATAGAAACTAGTTTTACCCACTGTTTTTCGTCGGCTATACGTTCGCCCGTTTTAACGCCGCTTCTTCTTACCAAAGCGTTTCTCGATAACGTCATAAAGCGCTCGCATACCCATCGCCTCGCCGCCAACAGGTCGGCCGGGCAGCGCCACAGCATTCCACGCCATAATGTCGAAATGTATCCATGGAGTGTCCTTGGAAACAAATTCCTCAAGAAAAAGGGCAGCGGTGATCGCGCCAGCAAAGCCACCCTCAGACACGTTATTGATATCTGCAACTTTGCTATTGAGAAGCCTGCGGTAGGCTGGAAATAATGGCAAACGCCAAGTTGGGTCACTGATTTTTTCACCCGCTTGGTATAGATCACTCGCAAGCTCGTCATCGTTGCAGAACATTGCTGCAATTTGGGTCCCTACCGCAACCCGCGCCGCACCAGTCAAAGTCGCAAAATCAGCAATAAGTGCGGGCTTCTCGCGATCAGCTTCAGCTAACGCGTCACACATAACAAGCCTACCTTCAGCATCCGTATTACCAACCTCAACGGTGACCCCCTTGCGCGTTCGAATAATATCCGAGGGGCGGTATGCGTTGCCCGCAACGGCGTTCTCAACGGCACCGATTAAAACCCGCAATCGAACATCAAGTTTTGCCTCCATAACCATGTGGGCTAGCCCAAGGACATGGGCCGAGCCCCCCATATCCTTTTTCATTCTGAGCATCCCGGNGGCACTNTTNAGATCAAGCCCNCCTGTATCAAAACAAACGCCNTTGCCAACTAANGTNACCTTAGGNGAATTAGNTCTNCCCCAAGTCATATCTATTAAACGTGGCGCCTTACTNGCCGCACGGCCAACAGCATGGATCGTTGGATAACCCTTCTTTAGAAGCGCATTACCGACAACCACTTTGATCCGGGCATCATGCTTCTTGGCAAGCTTGCGTGCCGCTAAAGCTAACTCTGGCGGGCCCATATCTTCCGCTGGAATATTGATGAGATCACGGACGAGAGTTGTCGCCTCTGCGGTNCGCTTTACGGCCCCGCGATCACAATTCTTGGGCCATACCAGTGTAGGCTTCCCCAAAACCATTGGCTGACTTTTATATTTGGTAAAATGATAACACCCCAAAGCCCATCCCAACGCCACCGCTGTCGCGCCAGCTCGATCCATCCGCGCATCTATCTCATAGCACCCTTCAGGCAATTTCGACGGCAAGGCCGAGTACGCCCAAAGCCCTTGATGGCTATCCACACCAACAAGAACTTGAGACAAAGAGCCATCGGGCCCTGCGACTAGGCTTATCGATCCGACTGCACCCTTGAACCCGGTGGATTTAATCCAGCGTATCATCGCGGCATCCTGGGTTTTGAGCCAGGCCGCGAAGACGGCTGTTTCGATCGGGGTAATGGGAATAGTTCGGCGATTGCCCGATGCAACGAGGTGGTACGCCATCAAGAACTTATGCCCTCTGCGATATTGGAAATCATAGCTTCCATATCAACGGCGCCGTTAACGCGTGAGCCAATTGCAATATGTGGACTCATTACAACATTTTTGTACGGCAAGAAGGGATCATTGTCATCGCCCGGTTCCTTGTAATGAACATCCATGCCAACCCCACCAACCGCGCCTGCCTCAAGGGCAGACAATAATGCTTCTTTCTGAATAATATCTGCCCGCGCGATATTAACAATAATAATCCCAGGCTTCGCATTCTCAAGTTGTTTAGCGCCAACAAGGCCTTTGGTCGATTCATTCAGTGGCACATGAATGCTTACAAAATCTGACCGCTCGAAAAGCTCATCCAGTGAGACAAAACGCGCGTTGAACTCCCTTTCAAGCTCGTCATTCAACTGGTTACGTTGCGTATAAATTACATCCATATCAAAGGCATTCGCCCAGTTCGCAACATAGCGCCCTACTGAGCCTAAACCGACAATACCGAGCGTTGACCCAAACATATTCTTAACGCCAGAAATTCTTGCCCAATTAGAGTTGGCCGTGTGGCGCCGATCATATTCACGCGCTGGCCAGCCTTCCGCTTTTAGCGCTTCTATCGTCAAGAGCTTATTGGTCTCTACTGTCTTCTTAGCAAGGGCCATCATCAGAGAAAAGGCATGTTCACCAACTGCAACATTTACCGTACGATGGAAAGGCAATGCTGGAATACCACGGTCATCACAAGCCGGCTCATCGACATTCCGCATATCTGTTCGGAAATTTTGAACAATTTTAAGATTAGGTGCCAAGGCTAGTTCCTCTTTGCCAAAAGAAAAATCCTCTATAACAACAGCATCGGCTTTCGGGAGCGCTAACCTAAATTCTTCCTGACTATTTGTTAGAACCACTCGAGATGGCGCTACAACCGGGTACTTCTCTCGAATTTCCTCACACCATTTAGGAAATTCGGGCATATCGACCGAATAATAGTCAGCGAAACCAGAAATTCGTCCGGGATCGCAATCTGGATCAAGTATGACGCTTAGTGCGCGAATTATATGATCGTTTTGAATTACGAGAGTAGGCATTTAATACCACTTTTCCATAAATTATTTATAAGATGGTTGGTTTCCGGCACTCTATCGTCACTGCTCCGTACGGACAACTAGTGGAAAAAATTTAGTCTTTTCCAAATAAAACATCGGCAGCCGGGTCTGCCATCCCCCAACCGCTATGACCAACGTCAGGGATGACTTTCAATTGCCACTTAAACGGCAAACCTAATTTTCGCGCTACCGCTTTAGAGCGACGGTAAAAGTTGTGTCCTCTCGCCAAACGATGTGGCCCTTGAACCATCGCTTCAGCTGTAGTCCGCAATCCGCGAT
>NHFY01000069.1 GCA_002170165.1 Flavobacteriales bacterium TMED123 | reverse complement strand
CCCCAATGTATATTTGGGAATCTACCTTCGTGAAGCCAACACCATTCACTCACGAAAGTATTATGTTATTTCTTTATCTAGGGATTTTTGCAGGTTTTTTGGGCACTACCTCGTGGAATGAAGGAACCTATCGAACCGGGCATGCGCAAGCTGGTTATTTTGGTAACCTTTATCCTGTTTTTGCAGGAGGGCTTGCAATTCTCCTCTTGGGGGAAACATTGCATTGGTACCATTCAATTGGTGCTGGCCTAGTCGTGGCGGGGATCTGGCTCGCAATTTTTACCAAGCCGAAACAGCGGCACGGATGAGCATGCCCGATGTTTCTTTTGTCGCCGGTGCTCCCGTTCTTAGAGTTGAAGATGACCGACTCTTGGCCGGTAAAGGCAAGTTTCTAAATAATCGAAAATTTAAAAACTTGGTTCATGCGGTCGTTGTTCGTTCTGTGCACCCGCATGCGCGCATCAAAGAAGTAAAAATCACAAGGGCGCAAGCGATGGCAGGCGTATTGTTGGTTCTTACTGGAAAGGAGTATGAGGCGGACGGACTTGGCTCTATTCCTTGTCAAGATATTTGCCAAATGCGTGATGGCACCGCGCGTCACAATTTACCATTCCCGGCATTGGCAAGTGAAAGAGTACTGTATGTTGGTGAGGCAATCGCGTTTGTCGTCGCTGAAACTGATATAATCGCCCGCGATGCCGCGGAGTTAGTAGAAGTTATTTACGAACCACTGCTTGCCAATACAGATGTTAATTGTGCCGGGGAAGAGAGTAGCCCCGTTATTTGGGAACAATGTCCGACCAATGAAGTATTTTATGCTATGCAGGGTGATGCAAATTCTACAGATGATGCTTTTAGGAAAGCTACCCACGTTGTTAGGCAGCGTTTGGTTAACCAGAGAGTCTCCGCAAATCCACTTGAAATGAGAAGTTACGTAGGCAGCATGTCGGGCGGCAAATACGAACTTTTTGGAGGCGTTCATTCGCCCCACCTTTTGCGCAAACAACTGACAGAAAATATTTTTCATATTGATGAAGATGAATTGCGGATTGTGGCGGTTGAAGTCGGTGGCAGTTTTGGAATACGTGGAGCCTTGTTTCCAGAAATTATTTTAGTTCTTTGGGCGGCACAAAAGCTCCAGCGTCCTGTAAGGTGGTCAGCCTCTCGCACCGAAAGTTTCGTTAGTGATCATCATGGACGTGACGTAGTCAGTGATGCGGAATTAGCCATAGATGCAGCTGGTAAATTTATAGGACTTAGGGTCTCTATGAAGGCAAATATGGGTGCTTACTTATCTCTGAAGGGACCACGCTCGCCCCTTAATGCGTTGACATTGGTTGCAGGCTGCTATCGCATTGGCGCCTGTGACGTCAGGGCTAGCGGCCTAGCGACAAATACTGTTCCGACAGCGCCCTACCGAGGTGCTGGTGGTCCTGAGGCCGCTTATATTATGGAGAGGCTTATCGATAAGGCATGCAATGAAATTGGCTTCGACCGGGTGGATTTGCGACGACAGAATTTAATCGGTCCTGCGGATATGCCCTACGATAATGGGCTCGGTCTGACTTATGATTGTGGTGCATTTGAAGACGTGATGGACAAAGCCTTAACTCTTGCTGATGTTTCTGGTTACGGTGGTCGCCGCTTAGTTTCATTAAATTCTGACAAGCGCCGAGGAATAGGTGTTTGCAACGTCCTCGAACAAACTGGTCGTCCTAGTATCGAGGGGGCCACTTTACGGCTCGATACTGAAGGCGGCATCACGCTTGCGGTGGGTACGGCGCCACAAGGTCAGGGACATGAAACAATCTTCAAACAGCTGGTTTGTAAATCCCTAGGTGTTATGCCGGATAGGGTAACGATCGTAACTGGTGACACCGCGATGACAGAGGTTGGTGGTGGAACTTTTAATTCGCGTTCCGCCATTTGTGGCGGTACGGTCGTAGCGCGAGTGAAGCAAAAACTGATCGAGCGATGCTATGATCTAGCGGCGGTTCATCTTGAGGTTGCCGTCACAGATCTTCGGTTCTCATCCGGACAGTTTTATATTTTGGGTACTGACCGACGTATTTCCTTGATGGATATTGCAAGGTCGGAAGGTGGAATGGAAGAAACAGCAGAATTTTCTCCTGAAGCGCCAACTTTCCCGCAGGGTTGCCATGTTTGCGAAGTAGAAATCGACCCTGAGACGGGGAATGTTTCAATTGAGCGTTACGTCGCTGTAGATGACGTCGGAAATATCCTAAACCCCTCTATCCTTGAGGGACAAATCCATGGTGGTGTAGCGCAGGGTATCGGGCAGGCTTTGCTTGAAGAGATTCGTTATGATCCCGTAAATGGTCAAATTTTGAGTGGATCTTTTATGGATTACGCGATGCCACGCGCCGACAATTTTTGCAATTTTACGTCAGAGTCATACCCAATACCGACTAATATAAATTCTCTCGGCGTTAAAGGTGCTGGTGAGGCTGGCACAGTCGGTGCGCTACCTGCAGTAATGTGTGCAGTGGCAGACGCACTAGCTGATGTTGGTGGCGGTGATATCAATATGCCGGCGACATCCGAACGAATTTGGCAGGCTCTTAGGACTTCTATCTAACCTTATGGTGAAAACATTCCCTTTAGCATAAAGAAAAATAAAGCTGCTAGAATTCCTCCGGCGGGCAAGGTTACAATCCATGACACGACAATGTTACCGATAACCCGAATATTAAGAGCCGTGAAACCACGCGCCAAGCCAACCCCCATCACGGCACCCACAGCGATGTGGGTTGTGGAAACTGGCATGGCCGTGCGAGATGCTAGAACGACAGTTATTGCTGCCGCGACAGTAGCGCAGAAACCACTGGTAGGCGTTAAAGACGTAATTTTACCGCCAATGGTTCGCATGACGCGATAACCATAAGTCGCAAGGCCAAGGACTATACCAAAACCGCCTAACGCGAGAATCCAGAACGGCATAGCAAGCTTTTGTGTTACTTCACCGCCGGTTTCAATAAGACCGTAAACCGCAGCTAGAGGACCAACACTCATTGCGAGGCAAAATGAAGCCTTCGCTTTATTTATAAATTTGGTAAACCTGTAACTTAAAAAACGAATCTGCAAAGGGAAAGTTTTCCAGGCAGAAAAAATGAGAAATTGGCGGAAGAGAGTGGGAGTTGAACCCACCAGGCACGTTTAACGCCCCTCACCGGGTTTGAAGCCCGAGCGCAGCACCGGCTCACGAATCCCTTCCGCAATTTCTGCAGTTTTAGGGNCTTTTGNACNCACGGTAAATCCTAATTCGNNCTTGCCATCAGAATAACCCGGCAGCTGGTTTAACGATGTGNCGGGTGTTGCCTTCGCGTTTCGTAAACCCGGCTTTATCAAAAAATTCTAATATTTCTATGGTCATATTGCGGCCGATCCCAGATTTATTACGAAACCCCGCCGCTGTTAATTCTNTCTGATTAGCCAACAATTCAGCNATGGCTGCNAAATCCTGAATGGCNTCTGGTAACAAAAACCGNTTNTGAGAGATNTGTATAACAAAGCCCGTTCCCGCTAATCGGCGCATAAATGCGTTAAGCGCGTTGGACTTAATGTCTAATTCTTCAGCTACTTCGTGCATTGAGACCGGCTTTAATCCGGCATTTTCCATAGTTTGGCGTACCTCNGACCAAAGCTTNTTGTCCTGNGCGTTCATGCTCATCTGATGCCCTAGGAGGCGNAGGCGACGATTGGTAAGGATCAGTTCCTTTGCGGTGGCGAGTTGACCGACTACAGCGTTAAAGAACGNCACAGACGGCCTTGGATCAAGTGTNAATCTTAGGGTGTTTGCNGCNGGACCAAGTTGATCGGGCTGGGTGCGGTGCCATTTNTCCAGAGCTTTTAAAATGCTGGTTGCAAGGGCGTCCCAATGCGACCTCGAAATTCCTATTTGTTCGGTATCCCNGCCAGTAATGATCATGTCGAGATCAGACCATAATGCCTCTGCCTGAAACGGAGTTAAATTACGACTAGTTATAAAATGCGCAAGATTAACACCATTCGGCTGCACATTTATCAGAGACCTTAAAGCGTNAATTGGATCGCTATTCTCCATCGCAGCAACAGNGGCGAGACGCTCAGGCTTAGAACGGCCTCGTGCTGGCGCGAAAGGGTCAATGACGCTTCCACCTGCTATCGTCCGACGTGCAGACTGATCGCGCAAAATGAGNCGATCGCCGTGCAANACATTTGTAGGTTCGTCCAGAACCAGCTGCACAATAGCGGATTCGCCGGGGGCAATATTTTTCCTGTCTAGCATCGCGACGCGGGCACTGATATCGCAGGCGCCAATGTGTAAGTGAGCCGNNGTCCAATGTTTTAGCGCACGAGTTTCTGATTNAAGCAACCGGATACGGGCGTCAAACCGCCTCGTGGGCGCGTGAATAACCTCATCTAAAACCCAGTCGCCGCGATGGATTTCATCCTTGATGATATTAGGTCCGGTAATGTTAAGGGCGCAGCGCTGACCGACCTGGCCAGTTTCGGCGTCACGGTTCTGGGCGTGAATGCCCCGTACCCGCACCTGGTGTCCNGCTGGGGATATATTTAATTGATCTCCAACCGCGACCCTCCCAGAAAAGACGCTACCGGTAACGANTAGGCCCGCACCTGGAACTGTGAAGCGACGGTCTATTGCAAGACGAAAGTTTCCATCAAGTTTTGTAGATTTAAATTTGCGGGCGACCGTTTCCAAATGTGTTCTCAGGTCATCAATACCATCACCGTTAATGGCTGAGACAGGATATATTGGGGCGCCGTCTAGCGAGGTNCCATCCAGAAGCATTTCAGTGAGTTCCATGACTTCTTCGATACGTTTTTTATCAGTGCGATCGATTTTGGTGATTGCAACGACGCCGGCTGATAGACCCAGCAGATCAAGAATTGCTAAATGCTCTTCTGTCTGGGGCATCGGGCCGTCATCGGCAGCGATTACTAGGAGTACACAATCTATACCGGTAACACCCGCCAGCATGTTGCGGACGAATCTTTCATGACCTGGTACGTCAACGAATCCTAGAACATGATCCTGTTCGAGTTGGTGATAGGCATAGCCGAGATCTATTGAAATACCTCGCGCTTTTTCCTCTGGCAGCCGGTCGGTATCCACACCGGTCAACGCTTTGACGAGAACGGTTTTACCGTGATCTATATGGCCAGAGGTCGCAATAATCATTGGATTTTTAACTTTTCCAGCTGGTTTAAAAAGGTTTTTTCATTGCTTGCCTCCAGACAACGTAGATCCATCCAGAGCGCGTTTTCTTGAATTCTACCAATGACAGGCATGGGTAAANTTCGAAAGGCATCGGCCAGACGTTTTAAGCCAGTACCAACACCTTTTTNAGCGGTAGGCCGTATAACCAACGCAACACTANCCAGGCGTTCAGCGGGTAATGAGCCACTTCCAATTTGGCTCTGGCATTCCTCTAGTGTCACTGAATATTGGTCGCTAAGAGCCCNGTTGATTGCCGACGAAACTCGCTGAGCAGTCTCTTGTATCTGATCTCTCTTGCGGGCCAACAGTCTGAGCGTTGGAATTCTCTCAGCAAGCCTATGAGGATCATCATAGAGCCGGATAATGGTTTCCAGCGCTGCTATTGTCATCTTATCGCAACGCATTGCGCGTTTCATCGGGTTCTTTTTGATTCTAGAAATCAGGTCAGCCCTGCCAGCGATTATGCCAGCCTGAGGGCCACCAAGCAGTTTGTCACCGCTGAAACTGACGAGATCTGCGCCGCTTGCTAGAGCTTCCTGAGCAGTAGGTTCATGGGGCAATCCGTAACGCTGAAGGTCAGTCATGGTACCGCTGCCCAGATCAACTGCAAATGGCAGGTCGTATTTGTGTGCAAGCAACGCCAAATCTGACGCGCCTACAGCCTTNGTAAAACCTTGAATTTCATAATTACTGGTGTGGATTTGCATGAGCATGGCGGTACGCTTACCGATCGCTTCTTCAAAGTCTTTGAGGTGTGTGCGGTTTGTAGTGCCCACCTCNCGCAACTTTGCGCCGGCNCGAGACATGATATCGGGTATTCGGAATGCGCCACCGATTTCGATTAACTCACCGCGCGAGACAACCACTTCCTTGCGCAGAGCGAGACTGTTCAAGATTAATAATACCGCAGCCGCATTGTTATTGACGATCGTGACCGCTTCAGCACCGATGAGTTGAGAGAGAGTGACTTCAAGGTGGGTATCGCGATCCCCGCGCTTGCCAGTCTGAAGATTATATTCGAGGTTACTAGCACCGCGCGAGACAGCGGCTATGGCTTCTAGTGCTTCCTCGGGTAATGGTGCGCGCCCAAGATTAGTATGGAGGACGGTGCCGGTAAGGTTGAATACTGGTTTAAGTGATGGCGAGANATTTTCTTCAAGCNGGGCAGCTGCACGAGAAAAAATATCCGCTAATAAAATTCTCNCGACCCTGNCAGTGTCTTTTTTNGCNATATCCCGCCTTAGTTTAGCGAGATCCTCNCGCAAAGCCCTAGTTACCGATTGGCGACCAAATGTATNAATTAAAGNCGCGGCCTCTGCCGTTCGCAGNAACTTGTCTACGGAAGGGAGCTTAGAAAATCGGCTGTCGGTAGGACCCGTCATGTCAGGCCCTACGCAGCCATAAAATTTTTATGTNAGGCAGTTTGCGCTTTAATTGCTTCCTCCCAGCCATCTGGGTCAAATAAATGCGGCCCNTCTTTNCCGGCGTATGTAATCTTGCCGTTGGGGTCGATGACANAAAGGCGGATGGGCGCCGCGACATANGTATTTTCCACCTCATCATCGATATTATCGATGAGCATGGGATATTTAAGGTCAAGTCCAANCTGGCAAGCGTTGCCAACTTCAGCGCGTTCATCGGCCGTTGTAGGCGCTTTATAGAAAATCTCAGTTTCGAGATTTTGCAGCGTCTGCCAGCCATCAGAGGGGTGTGCTTCACGTACATAGATCAGAAAAAATTCAATNTTATCTTTATTNGCTTCATAAATTTCATTCAGTCTCACGGACTGATCACGAAAGGGAGGTNAGGTATAAGANCCAAAACAGAGNGCTACCGATTTTCCTCTTAGNTCTGANAGCTTTACGTAATCACCGGTNCGCTTTTTGGTTCGGTCAAGNCGCTCNAGNTCAAAGTCTGGCGCATTATCNCCAACCTTTGGCACCTGGCTTTGNCGNGCTTTTTGGTTAGCCATCATGGCGTCGAAATNTTCGGCGCTCATATCAGAAATTTGNAACCAAACATCGCGNTTTTCNGGAAAGCTCATTGATTTCCAGTCCAAATCCTTGAACTGTTCGAAACGGGGGTCCATTGGGTTTTTCCTCCCTTTAATTTTTTCAAGCAAGAGACTAGGACTATTTGTCCCATTCGGCAATTGTCGCTCTTGCAATTGTGATTTGTCCTGTGACAATGACCTTGTTTTTAACTGGAGTAATTTAATGGCAACTAAATTAGATATTGGTGATGCCTTTCCCGCAATGACCTTGAATTTGGTCGGTGGCGGCACGGCAACACTCCCGGATCTAGCGGATGCTAAGTATCAGCTTATCCTGTTCTACCGAGGACATTGGTGACCTTACTGCCGTCGGCAGTTGGTCGGCTTTGAAAATGAAAAATCTACTCTTGATGCTGAAGGCATAAAGGTAATTGCGG
>NHFY01000068.1 GCA_002170165.1 Flavobacteriales bacterium TMED123 | reverse complement strand
CCTCCAGAGATAAACGGCATCTTAACAGGGAAGCCAGGCATCCCGCGGCGGACGAAAATGTCGAGATGGTTCAGGCCACAGGCTTTAACCCTTAAAACAACATCTTTTGGGCCCGGTTTTGGATCGTCCCACTCTCGGTAGATGATGTTTTGAATATCGCCTTGCTCTTCAATTACGGCCGCCTTCATCCTTCAAAACCTCTGTATAATTATACCTACCCGGCAATTTATCGGCATTTCGTCAGAGATCATACCGGCCTATGATAATACAACCAATTAATATTGGAGAGAAAAAGATGGCTAAATGGATGGAAACCCATCGCAGCGTCGTACATCCTTGGTATTGCGATCATATTGGGCATATGAATGTGCGCTTTTATGGACATTTCTTTGACGACGCTGGATTTCATATTTGGAATATGGTCGATGGTGCCCATGCAGCAATGAAAGAAAATGGCGTGGGCGTCGTTGTAGCAAAAACGACCAACGATTTTTTGTGTGAAAGTAACGCCGGAGAATTACTCATTATTAACAGTGGGTTTACTCGTCTCGGCAATAAAAGTTTGACTTATACTCAGCGCATGATCAACGCTGAGAATGGCGCGCTCATTGCAACGCAGGATGCCGTCGAGGTTTTCTTTGATCTTAAGGCACGCAAATCAACCGATATGCCTAATGAAATCCGTGAGATATTGAAAGAAAAGCTAGTATCTGTGGATAATACCTAGGGATGCACAGTCTCGGTAAACATGTCGGTGGGCAACTCCGTACCAAGGCCAAGTTCTTTTGCCTTATGATAGACAACATGGCCAGTCGCGGCGAATTGATAGCCCATTCCGAGATTATTTAGAAAGCATGAACATTGTTCATTATCTGTTCTACCTTCACGATCACCATTAATTATTTGCGGTAGTGACGGCAAAGAATTGTGCCATTCATCTTGCTCAACGCCGTATGAGCCAACTTTATCTTCTCCAACTTGAACCCCGTGGGTGTAAATCATTTCAGCGTTATCATCATGATCAAGTAACGCAAAAAGCCCGATATCGGGCCACGCGGCCTTTTCAACTTCGGTTGCACCGGGACGCACCGTGCCGATATGCATACCTGGCTCTAACCAGTCATGAAAAAATACTGGCATTACGGCGTTTGTTGCACAGGTTACCATCTGCGCACCTTTGCAGGCCTTTTCACCGGTTTCGCAATCCCGGACCTCCATATCAAGCAAAGCAGACATCTCTGCGACGAAGGCCGCCCGGTTCTCCGGGTTTGGACTATACACCCTAACATCTTTTAAATCGCGGACCGCAGCATGCGCTAAAACTGCAGCTCCAGCCTGCCATCCCGAGCCTAATACAGCCAGCGTATCTGCGTCCTCGCGTGCCATATATTTTGCAGCGATACCATTGGTAGCGCCCACCCGCATGCGCTGCATCACCCCATCAGGGCAAATCATCAACGGCTCGCCATTATGAGTACTAAAAAGTAGCACCAAGCCGACATAACGTTTGTTAGGGGCGGCCGGCACTTTAACCCTCCGCATCTCATTTCCTGTTGTTGGAAAAGTAAGAATATCAGAGTTAAGNCGGATTGCNCCTACGCCAAGNTTTGGAATGACCCCATCCATTGATTTTAATGCATAAAGNCCATCNTCACGTAGGGACGTCGGTGTAACNATATCAGAGCGTCGNCGGTTAGCGCCNCGCCCTTCAACAAGNTCGATATAGGATTCCTCNAAGACCGGAATNAANTCCTCCATTTCAAGNACNTGNTCGATATCTTCATTNGANAGAATGAGNGTCATANGTCTTCACCTTACTTTNGTTGATNTTTAGATGGAGGTAACNGGAACNCCTTCACGAGTNANTAAAATTTCTTTNCTCAANNNTTCNTAGGGNACGTNTTTAGCNTCNANTAATGATGCCGNTCGAACACGCTGNTCCTTTGCCGTNAGTCCTGGCAAATCTTCGCCGCGTTNGTTCTTTGCAACTGCATCCAACAATCGTCGGCGCATCATGATAATCGATTTATCGCTNTTAACGAGATGCTCAAATTCACGCNGGTGAATTTNTCCCTGGCTNTCCTGCATCGCCTTATCCTGCAGGCCAACCGTATAAACNCCATTAAATGTTTTNTCNGCGCGTTGGCCNTCCCGATCAATAAAATANTCGTTATCCCGATTTGCNAGGGCTCGCAAATCTTTATCTAGTTTCACGTGNGTACCCTTTCCTTCTTNCATGGCGGAACGTTCATTATTTGAAAGAGGCCGAGTTGGGTGGCAGCTAATAATCCAGCGCCAAAAACTCTNGTCATCTCGCGGTATCCAGGCGTTAGAACCCATTGCGAAGTCACCGTAAGGTGGTGCGATCGTAAAACACGGNAAAATCCATTGGCCGATGCGCCAGTAAAANCCCTTGTCGTCTGCGTCCCGNCGGGCAACGACATTAGTACCGTAGGGTTGATCAAAACTGTCGTAGTATATGTCAGTGGCTGAAGTTAAATCGGCACCNGTTGTGCCGCGATGCAAAGGGTCTGAACTTAGTTCAAATTTATGGAGAAAAGGCACGTGAACCGGGTCGATGCCGCCTTCCAGGCCCTGCAACCAATTGCATTCCTCCCAACGCCTTGTTGCAAAGCGATGCGGCTCTGAGACTAAACAATATTCATATTCTGGCGGTGTCGGCTGTTTTCCAGGCGGCCCCATATATGTCCAGACGATGCCACCGGCCTCGACCGTCGGGTACGCCTTTATTCTGGGCTTCTCATCCCATTGATCGAAATTAGGTTCCGAGGGGATATCAATTACATGTCCATCAAGATCAAACTTCCACCCATGGTAGGCACACCGCAGACCACAATCTTCATTTCTTCCAAAAAACAGATTAGACCTTCTATGTGGACAAAACTGATCAAGGACACCGACCCTGCCATTGCTAGCTCGAAAGATAATCAAATCTTCTCCCATCAGCTTCAGACGCAGCTGGTCGCCACCTGGGTCAGGAATTTCGTCGCATCTGACGGCTGGCAACCAATAACGCCGCAATAAATTCCCCATCGGCGTACCTGGCCCGGTTCGGGTCAGAATTTCATTTTCTGCCTCAGTAAATAATTTATATTGCCCCGGCACGTTTAAAAACCTCGACTAAAAATTTCCACGAAAAAAGGTATCAGCGCACCCGTAATCTAACAAGATAAGCCGAATAAACCCCTCTTGCGCATTTGTATGAAAAAAAACGAAATTAGAAATCCCAGATATTTATTTACACCCTCCAACCAACGACTAAATCGAAAGAATTATATTTTAGATTACTATAGTGCCCAAGGTTGCGCGTTCTTATCCAGCGAGCTATGTCCTCAGATAGTGATATCAGACTTTAATGAAAATCGATCAAGCAAATGAGTTTCGAAGAGTTGGCTATTGTCCTGACAGCGATTGCGGTCGGGTCCTACTTCAAGGGGGCAGTTGGCATTGGATTGCCGACTATTGCGGTACCTACACTTGCAGCCTTTATTGGTGCAGAACACGCCATAGTAGTTTTAACGATACCGGTTGCGGTCAGCAATATTTGGATTTGCTTGCGTTACCGTAAAATGACCACTGACGTGCCGCATCTAAATATTTCTCTTCTATGCGCCGGTACCGGAACGGCGTCCGGCGCTTTTGTTTTAGCTTCACTAACCGACAATGCCCTTCTTTGGCTGCTGATTATTTGGCTAGGGCTCTACTTGATTATTTTAGCCTTTAAGCCCGACTTTCAGCTCAAGGGTGAAGCCGCTAGACGCGCCGCCCCCATTCTCGCCTTCATTGGGGGGGCATGTCAGGGGGCAACCGGCATCGCCGGTCCCGTCATCGCAACATGGATTCACTCCTACCGCTTGCACAGCAAAACTTATGTCTTCGCGGTATCCCTCATGTTCCTCGTTATTTCGGGCACACACGTTTTCGCTGTTGGTGGACTAGGGCTGTATACCGAAGAACGAATTTACCAAGGTTTATTAGCAGTAATTCCAACGGTCATTTTTACACAATTCGGGATGTGGACCACTCCCTATATCAGTGCCAAATGGTTTAACAGGCTGGTACTTGCCGTTGTGATTGTCATGTGGGTCAAACTAATTCTGCAGGCCTTAACGAGCTGAAAAAATTACTATTTCGCGTTTTCAGGCTCTGGACATATCACCCCTGTTCCACCCAAACCGCAATACCCGGCGGGGTTTTTAGCAAGGTATTGTTGGTGGTAATCCTCTGCGTAATAAAATTCCGGCGCCTCTATTACTTGCGTAGTAATTCCGCTATGTCCTGCCGCGGCTAATGCCTCGCCAAACTGTTCATAAGATACCGACACTGTGTCTCTTTGCGCATCTGAAAAGGTATAAATTCCTGAACGGTATTGTGTGCCAACGTCATTACCCTGACGCATCCCTTGAGTTGGGTCATGGCCTTCCCAAAAGACCTTCAATAATGTCTCAACGCTAACTTTTTCGGGTTCAAAAACTATTAAGACCGCCTCTGTGTGGCCGGTCTGGCCGGAACAGACTTCATCATAGGTTGGGTTTTTTGTATGCCCGGCGATATAACCTACAGATGTGGAGAAAACACCAGGAATTTCCCAAAATAAGCGCTCAGCGCCCCAAAAGCAGCCAAGGGCGAAAATAATTTTTTCCATACCGTCGGGAAATGGTGGTTCTAGGGAATTACCAGTGACAAAATGTTTATTTGGGACAGGCAAAGGCATATCGCGGCCGGGAAGGGCTTCCTCAGCCGTTGGAATCTCTAGTTTACGTGGTGTAAACCACATGATGCATCTCCTTAACTATTCGACCCCGCTAAGATACGTAATTTAAACCTATCCCGCTAGACACCAATACGTGCGCTACGATAGTTTTATGCCAAATTTGGTAAGGGAATAATATGGCCAAAAAAGGGTTTAGAAGTTTTTTGGATGATCTCGATGTCGCTGATGAACTGCGGCGTGTAACCAAACCAGTCGATTGCCGACAATTATCAGCACTCGCGGAACAGGCCGAGGAGGCTACGATGTTTGAAAACATTGAAAGCTATCCAGGCTGGCGTGTCGCAACGGCTTTAGTTTCCACACGAAAACGACTAGCCGTCGCTATGGGGTGCACGGAGAAACGTATCGCTTTTGAGTTTGAATCGAGATCAGCAAAGCCAATTAATCCTGTGACTATCGAGAATGCGCCCTGTCAAGAAGTCGTAATGGAAGGAGATGCCGTTGATCTAACGACTATTCCGTTACCATTGATGCATTTATTTGACGGTGGTCCTTATATTTCAGGTACCTTCGCTATTTCCAAAGATGCAGACCACGGTCTAAATGTCGGTTGTTACAGGTTAATGTACCGTACCCCAAAGGAAACCGGGATTGATCTCGTCTCTCCCTCGGATATGAGGTTTTACTATCAACGTGCGCTCGACAAAGGAGAGCCGCTACCGATAGCAATTGCGATTGGCGTACATCCCCTTGATATGTTGGCAGCCTCTTACAAAGCACCAATTGATATGAGTGAATTGGCGCTTGCCGGCGGGCTACGCGGCGAGGCGCTAGAAATGGTAAAATGTAAGACGCTAGATCTAGAAGTGCCAGCCGATGCGGAGCTGGTTTTGGAAGGAGAGTTGTTACCAATAGGTTGGACGGCTGATGAAGGACCTTTTGGCGAATTCAGCCAAATTTCTGGTGATGTAAAATGGAATCCAATTTTCAGGATTAAATGTATCACTCATCGTAAGAACCCCATTTTTTATATGCTTCAAATGCCTTGGGAAAACGATTGGCTGGCTGCACCAGTAACCGAGGCCGCTGGACTCCAAGCGTTGAGAATAGCGAGTGTTCAGCCAGTTGATATTCGCGCACCAGTAGGCAGTTGTGGGTATTGGTCCCTGATTGCGTCAATTAAAAAACGTCCTGGCGAAGGAAAAAACGCGGTTGCAGCTCTCCTATCGGTTGCCGAGGTAAAGTTTGTAATTGTCACCGATGATGATATCGATATTCATGATCCAGATGAACTCGACTGGGCTATTGCCTTCCGAGTNCAGGCCGATCAAGACGCCGTAATTTTAAAAGGTGCGCGCGCCAAGCACATAGACCCAAGTGTAAAATCATGGCTGCTGGGTAAAGGTGGTTTGCCGACTACGGCTAAGTTGGGCATCGATGCAACAATTCCCGAGGGGGTTCCCAAAATTTTGTATAGACGAATTAAAAACTATGGCCGAGATCGTATAAAATTGGAGGATTTCGAATGAGCCCATTGGCAGCAAATCTCAAGGCCACCCTNGAAGCAGAGGCTAAACAATTCCATGATGTGGTAGATGATAANTTAGAAGTTCCNTGGCCGGACTTCCTCCGTGCGTGGGGTGAATTACGAGAAATTGATATTCTCAAACGCGACGATGAAGGGGCTTATTATATAGACACAAAATAATCCCCTTNCCTCAGTTGATTTAACAACACTATCCAAGCATGTTGCGTAAATATATATCCATGATGGAGACGTAGAGTGGAAAACCTTGATAAGCCTGACAATTACGATGCAATGAACTTTATAAATGGCGAATATCGTATAGGAAAATCAGGAAAAAAGTTTAATAATATCAGCCCCGTAAACGGCTCTCTTATATCTATCATTCATGAGGCAAGTGAGGGTGACGTAGATGATGCCGTCCAAGCTGCCAGGGCCGCTCTAACGGGTTCATGGGGTACGATGCAGCTCGCTGAAAGACTGAAACTTGTGACGGCAATTGTTGGAGGTATCCAAGCCAGATTTAACGACTTCCTTGAAGCTGAGGTTGCTGATACCGGTAAGCCGGTTAGTCTGGCCTCCCACCTTGATATTCCGCGAGGCGCAGCAAATTTCGAAGTCTTCGCAGATATGATGAAAAACCATCACGATGAATGTTTCAGGATGCCAACACCTGATGGCACCGGTGCCCTCAACTATACAGTTACCAAACCCAAAGGGGTTATTGGAATAATCTGCCCATGGAATCTCCCCTTGTTATTAATGACATGGAAAGCGGGGCCGGCTTTAGCCTGCGGTAATACCGTAGTCGTTAAGCCCTCTGAAGAAACCCCTTCAACTGCAGCCCTTCTTGGAGAAGTCATGAACGACGTAGGCGTCCCTCCAGGAGTGTACAATGTGGTGCAAGGTATGGGCCCAGAATCCGCGGGTGAATTTCTAACCAAACACCCCGGCGTCGACGCAATAACCTTCACCGGGGAAACACGTACAGGCGAAGCCATTTTACAAAATGCAGCTATTGGTGTCAGGGATGTCTCTTTTGAACTTGGTGGCAAAAATCCGGCCATTGTCTTCGCTGATTGTAACATGGACAAAGCAATAGAAGGTACGATGCGATCTGCTTTTGCAAATTGCGGACAAGTCTGTTTGGGTACGGAGCGTATTTATGTAGAACGGCCGATTTTCAAGGAATTCGTAGACCGATTAAAGGATGGAGCCGAAGATTTAATATGCGGTCTACCAGAAGATAGTAAAACTTCGCTGGGACCGCTTATCAGCAAAGAGCACCAAGCGAAAGTCCTCAGTTATTATAATAAAGCAGAAAAAGAAGGGGCGACCGTAGTTACAGGTGGAGGAGTACCTGAAATGAACGGAATGAGCGACGGTGCTTGGATCGAACCAACTATTTGGACCGGGCTCTCAGAAAATTCTGCCGTCCTCCGTGAGGAAATTTTTGGTCCTTGCTGTCATATCACGCCCTTTGATACAGAAGAGGAAGCTATCTCGATGGCAAATGACACTCCTTATGGCCTTGCCTGCTCGATTTGGACAGAAGACTTAACCCGTGCCCATCGCGTCGGCCCTCAAATGGCCGTCGGCATCTGCTGGATTAATAGCTGGTTTTTGCGCGATCTCCGGACGCCCTTTGGAGGCTCAAAACAATCAGGGATTGGGCGCGAAGGTGGAACCTACTCTATGGAGTTTTATACCGAGATGAGTAACGTTTGTGTGAAACTATAAACAAAAAGACATACAAGTAGGTTTGATAGGCAATCTA
>NHFY01000067.1 GCA_002170165.1 Flavobacteriales bacterium TMED123 | reverse complement strand
GCGACAGAAGCGGCGTTTGAAAATGCCGCGACGATAGCTGGCGGTGAATTGCCAGTAAATCGNAGTGCGCATGTTACGATGGAACCGCGCGGTGCTATCGGTGATTATAATCNGGGTTCGGGTATGCTGACCCTTTATACCGGTGTTCACTATCCATGGCAGCTTCGAGGAGAATTAGCCTCAAAAATTTTNAACATGCCAGAGACCAAGGTCCGAGTTGTTGCGGGCGATATGGGTGGTAGTTTTGGTTTGAGNGGCGGGACCTANCGTGAGCACGTCCTGGTCTGCTGGGCCACCTTGCGAATTGGGCGTCCGGTCAAGTGGGTTTGCGAGCGTTCCGAAGGGTTTATGAGCGATCACCAAGGTCGGGATGTTTATTGGAATGCAGAGATTGCACTCGATAAAGATGGTAAATTTATGGCTGTGCGGGCTACTAGTTTTGCAAATGTTGGCGCTTATCTCGCGAGTAAGGGCACCCTGCCACCAATTGCTAATCTTGGGACAATGGCTGGNACCTATGACATTCCTTCAATGTATGTCGATGTCTCTGCAGTCTTCACCAATACCAACCCAATTTGTCCCTTTCGAGGGAATGGACGACCTGAGGCATCATACGTCATTGAGCGATTGATTGATTTAGCAGCGGATAAAACGGGCATCGATCCGGCAGAGCTGCGCCGGATTAATCAAATTTCCCCCGATGAAATTCCCTATAAAACAGCACTTACGTTTACCTATGACAGTGGAAACTTCGGCGACAACCTTGAGAAGGCGCTGGAGATGGCAGACTATGATGGTTTTCCTGAACGACGCAAAGTTTCCGAAAAAAACGGAAAGCTGCGAGGAATTGGGATTTCCAATAGTATCGAACGNGCCGCGGCCGCAAGTATTGAACAGGTTGAAATTCGTTTTAACCCGGGAGGTACTGTGACGCTTTATGCNGGAACTAGTCAGCAAGGGCAGGGGCATGAGACTATTTTCAAGCAGATTATGTGTGAGAAGTTAGGTTTAGATCCTGAGGATATTGGCTTTAACGAAGGTGATACTTCAATTCTTGCNTTTGGTGGTGGTACCGGTGGATCACGATCGGCTACCCTTGGTGGTAGCGCCGTTCTNGGGTGTTCTGAAAAGATCATCGAGAAGGCAATTAAACTTGCAGCCCATCTTTTGGAAACAGCTGAGGCGGATATAGAATTTGCTGATGGAAATTTCGTTGTAGCTGGAACTGATAAGAAAATCAGCTTAATGGAAGTTGCCCAGACAAGTTATAAGCCGGGACGCACTCCTGTTGAAATTGAGCCAGGTCTTGGCGCAACGTTTACTTATGAGGCTGCCAAAGAGAATTTTCCAAACGGTTGTCATGCTTGTGAGGTCGAAATTGATCCTGAAACAGGAGTGATAGAAATTGTTAGCTACAAAGTTGTGGATGACGTTGGCACGGTTTTAAACCCGCTAACACTCAAGGGNCAGATTATGGGTGGTGTCGCGCATGGAATAGGGCAGGCCTTGCTGGAGGAGATCCAGTTCGATGCTGATAGTGGCCAGTTGGTTACCGGTTCCTTCATGGATTATACGATGCCAAGAGCTGATAATATGAGCTATATCGATGTAATGAGTAACCCATGNCCTACTGCTACAAACCCGCTCGGTTGCAAAGGGGCTGGAGAGGCTGGAACGGTTGGGGCTGTGCCATGTGTTATGAATTCAGTTGTGGATGCGCTTTCAGTGTATGGAATCCAACATATTGATATGCCTGCGACCCCAGCTAAAATTTGGTCGGCAATTAATGCGGCAAAGAACCAAGCGGCATAAGGAGTCTNATGCCTGTCGAAAAACCTGTTTCGATTGGCGAGGGTAGGCAAGCGCTTTTCGGTACTTTAACCCTTCCTCATACNGAAGGCAGGTTTGATGCTGTTTTGATCTGGTCTGGCTCAGGTCCGACAGATAGNGACGGCAATTTACCCGGAAAACGTAACAATTGCTTAAAAATGGTTGCCCATGAGTTGGCCTCGGCTGGCTACGCCTCTATTCGTGCCGACAAGCGTGGTCTTGGGCAAAGTGAAAAAGCTGNATTTGACGAAANAAATTTACGTTTTGAGACNTACGTTGAGGATGCGATACAATGGGCAGAATTTTTAAAAAAAGTCCCTGGCGTTCGTTATGTTTTTTTGCTTGGTCATAGTGAAGGCGGACTAGTTTGTACTCTTGCCGCTCAAANATTTAATGCCGTAGGTATNGTAATTGTTGATGGGACGGGGTTTGCGGCAAGCAATATTCTTCGAGAGCAATTATTAGCCCCCGATATAAATATTCCAAATCACCTACTGTTAGAAATTAGGGAAATCCTNNAAAGTTTGGAGGCCGGGTCTTTGGTCGATAATATTTCATCGGAACTAGAGGGACAATTCAGACAAAGCGTTCAACCTTATCTGATGTCNTGGTTTAAATACGATCCAAAGTTAGAGCTAGCAAAGACTTTTTTGTCTGTCTTAGTTATACAAGGAACAACAGATCTNCAGGTTTCTTTGGAAAATGGTAGGCGTTTGGCGACTGCGCGGGCCGGTATTAAATTTCTAGAGATTAAGGGCATGAACCATGTGCTCAAAGACGCGCCAAAACAGACAGCGTTAAATTATGCGACGTATGGTAAGCCAATGCTCAAACTCGCCAGTCCATTAATACCTGCAATCACAAATTTTATCAAAAAAGCAGCGTTGAATGCTAGCATAGCAAATGACAATTAATTAGCCGACTTGTCCACCTGGTAAATGCGGAAATGCTGAATGTTCATGCGGTAGCGTTACTGGCATTGCTTCAGTTATGCTTTCGGATGACAGTTGATCAAGGGAAGTGACACCAATTAGCCCCATGGTAGTATTAATTTCCTGTTCCAATAACTCCAAGCAGCGTATAAGGCCTTCAGCTCCACCGGCGCCTAAGGCATAGGCTTGCAATCGTCCAATACCAACGGCTTTTGCTCCCAATATCAGCGCTTTGACAATATCTGTTCCTCGAGTGAAACCTCCGTCGATAAAAACCTCCGCCTTACCATCAACGGCGGAGACCACTTCGGGTAGCATCTGAATATTACCGAGGACATGGTCCAGCTGACGGCCACCATGGTTTGAAATATAAATTCCTTCCACATTATGCTCGACGGCAAGGGCGGCATCTTCAGCGGTCATGATGCCTTTGAGAATGAGCGGGATGTTTCCTAGGGCATCCTTAATTAGCTTGACTGTTTCCCAGGTGATTTTCTTTTGCCATTCCCTAGCTGGCACGCGCCTGAGCGCCAGCTGCGCGGGGTTAAGCCTTTCACGGTTGCCATAGAAAGCGGAGTCGACGGTAAGGGTAACGGATGCGTATTGGGCTTTTACTGCGCGTTGCACTAAATCTTTTATCCATTCATCATCCCCTCGAACGTAAATTTGAAATGATTTAGCATGCGGCGAATTTTCTGCGACTTCTTCTAAGCTGGGTTGGCATACCGTCGAGAGAAAATTGACGCTACCAAATTGCTCCGCAGCATTATCTACATCGATGCCACCATTTGCTGAAAATCGTTCGATTCCACCCATGGGTGCAAGAAGAACCGGGATACGTAGTTTGTGGCCGAAAAAATCTGTTTCTGTATTAATTTCACTGACGTCACGGCAAATCCTCGGACGAAAGGCAAGGCAATCTAAAGCCATGCGATTTCGTCGCAGTGATGTCTCACTCTCCGCAGCACCACATATATAGTCCCAGTTATCTTGATCAAGATTGCGCCGTGCCATCATGATCATATCGTGCGTAGTTTCAAAAATAGCTTCGCTCATTACGTTCTCCGGCATGCGGTTTAAATTTAACTTAATTTCAATTTTTTACGTTAGCCGACCACCAGGAATATGAGGAAACGCACTCATTTCGTGGGCCGAATTGACTGGTTTGGCTGGGGCTAAATAGGCTGAGTTTAACTGATCAAGTGACGTTACGCCAAGGAGACCCATGGCTATTCTGATTTCGTCTTCAAGGATGGTAAGACAATCTATTAGCCCAGACAGCCCGCCGGCACACAACGCAAAAGCTTGAAGTTTGCCTATCCCAACCGCTTGCGCACCAAGCGCTATAGCCTTTATGACGTCGCTGCCCCGCATAAATCCGCCATCCACTAACACTTCAGCACGTCCATCGACTGCAGAAACAATTTCGGGTAGTACCTGAATTGTTGCACGATCATGATCGAGTTGGCGACCGCCATGGTTTGATACATAGATAACCTCAGCTCCATGCTGAATACCTGTTTCGGCGTCCTCGGGTCGGCTGACGCCTTTTAAGATCATCGGGCCGCCCCAAATTTGTCGGATCTCGTCCCAAGTATCCCAATTGAGTGCGGCCAAAAACTCCCGCCCAGCGGCATTCGATCTGGTTGGTGGTGCCCACCCAGCTATCATTTGCCGTTCACGATTGGAATAGACGGCTGCGTCAACGGTAACTGCAAGGGCGGCATAATTATTGTCTTTCACACGCCCTAATAAATCTTCCAGCCAATTACGACCGCCGCGAACATATATCTGAAAAACTTTTGGATGCAGACTATTCATTGCAATTTCTTCTAGGCTTGGTCTGGAATGTCCACTAAGCATATTTATGATACCAAATTCTTCGGCGGCGTCGTCAACAGCTTGTGCTGCTGCAGGTGTTACCAACTGAAGAGACGCCATCGGTGCCAGAAAAACTGGTATTCGTGACCTATGGCCGATTACCGTCGTTCCAACGTCCAAGGCCGAGACATTTCGTAATACACGCGGTTTTAGTGCGATTGAATCTAAACCAAACCGGTTGCGTCGCATCGCGGTCTCGCTTTCGCTTCCACCCGCAAGATAATCCCAGACCGGACCGCGCGCATTCCGCCTAGCTCTTCTAATAATCTCATGATTTGTTTTGAATTCCATTTTAGAGCGTGACCCTTAAGCTTTACTGCTTAATTTTACTTCGGTTAATCGCAATTGGCGAGGAGGTGGTTATAATTTTAGTGCTGGTATCAGTCCTTGTCGAGTTAACGAAATATATTAAGAAATTTGTTTGATTTGGTTTCCCAACCGTGGCTTTAGGTAATAAAATAGGGGTATGACTGAACCTGTGTTTAAAAAACATTCAACACAGCGCGCCCCAGCGGTTCCGATGCAACCTGTTATTGACCCGGCGGTCTGGACAGCCTCGGACTTGGCTAACGATCAGGGCTGGGTTCATGAGCTATCTGAATCAGATATATCTGAATTGGACCTGCTTGTTTCTTCGATAAGTTGCCGCAGCAAGGATATTCTTGAAATTAAGAAGTCAGATGTTGATCTGCCGAAATTGGCCCCCAGGCTCGAAAGGATAGCAAAGGACGTGCTTGATGGCCGAGGACTAGCTCTCATTAGAGGTGTTCCAGTTGAACGCTATTCTAGGCTAGAATCTGCAATTGCATTTTGGTGTATTGGCGGGTTTTTTGGTGACCCAGTTTCGCAAAATGCAAAAGGTCATCTGTTGGGCCACGTGCAGGATCTTGGCGGGACAACTCTTAGAAACCCTAATAACCGGGGATATCAAACTCAAGAAGGGCTGCCGTACCATTGCGATTCTTGCGATGTCGTAGTGTTGCTGTGTTTGCATCCCTCTAAATCTGGCGGGGAGAGTACGGTTGTAAGTTCATTAAATATTTATAATCAAATTTTAAAACGAAACCCCGCTGCTGCAGCTGCACTCTCAGAGGCAATCTATCGTGATCGTCGTAACGAAATTCCTGAGGGCCGAGACCCTTGGTTCCAGCTTCCGGTATTTAATTTTCATCAGGAATATATGACAGTGAGCTGGCAGGGCGGTTATATCCGGTCAGCCGCAAGGTTTGATGAGTTGCCACCCCATTCTAAGGATTTAAAGGATGGACTAGACTTGTTTAACGAACTCGCAAACGAACTGGCATATTCAATGGACTTTAAACCCGGTGACATCCAGATCTTGCACAATCATGTCACCGTCCATTCGAGGACAGCGTTTGAAGAATACCCGGAAATGGAGCGCAAGCGCCATTTACTGCGTTTATGGCTTGCTACGCCGGAAGGACGTCCATTGTCAGCAGCGTATGCAAATCGTTATGGTGATTTGACGTGCGGTTCAAGACCTGCTGGAGGAATAATTGTGCCGGGCACAGTATTTAAGGCGCCATTAAGTGCAGAGTAAATAAAGGTGATCCAAATTCTGTTACTTTTTGTAATATTAGTATACTATATTTATTAAACACAATTTTCGTAATGAGATGGGTTTACTGAGGAGAGAGTAAATGGATCTAGCAACTAGTGACAAATATCATGCAATGAGCGTTGATAGCTTTGATACCACGAAGCTACTGACTAATGCGGCGCGACAACGCGATGCAAGAAAACTTAACGAATTCCCAATTTTTGATACTGACGCGCATCACTATGAAGGTGAGTCCATTCAGGAAATCATCAAGTATATCGATGATGACGTTTTGAACCACCTTGCGAGGTCTAATCCAGGAATAATTTCGCAGGGTCGCGGCGGCTATCAGCCTATAGGGGGGAGAGTAACCAGGTATCCCCTTCGCAAAATTGAAGAAACACCCGCAGATGGCGTACATCGTGATATTCATTTGTCGAGGCGTTGGATGGACGCCATGGGTATCGACTATATTGGCCTTTTCCCAACAGGGATGCTGGGTATTGGGCTTGCTCCGCAGGTGGAAGTGGAAGTGCAATATGCCAAGGCCTACATGCGTTGGCTAACAGAGGAGCTGCTTCCCAGTGATCCGCGGATCAAGGGTTATGTCTTCTTGCCCTTTAACAGCCCAGAAGCTGCCTATGAAATGGCACAACAATTTGCAGATAAAAAAGGCATTATCGGATTTCTTATTACAAGTCCACGATACAAGCCGGTTCATGACAATGCTTATATGAAGACCTATCGCTTCATTGAAGAAACAGGCATGCCTCTAATATTTCACTCCGGGCTTAATTGGAATGATCCACTAATGTCTGTTACCAATCGTTTTATCGCTGCCCATGCGCTCGGCTTTACACTTTACAACGTCATTCATATGACAAACTGGATTTGTAATGCCCTCAACGAGCGCTTTCCAACATTGGACGTATGTTGGGTCGAGTCTGGGCTGTCGTGGGTTCCATGGCTCGGACAAAGGCTAGATAATGACTACAAGATGCGTTCTTCTGAAATTCCAGGACTTAAGAAACTACCTAGCGAGTATATGGCTGACATGTTTTACACCAATCAGCCGATGGAGAGGCCCAACGACTTGGATTACTTAGAAATGACTTTCAAGTTTATTAAGGCGGAAACTCAGTTGCTTTATGCGTCAGATTATCCCCATTGGGACGCTGATATGCCTAGTGCGATATACGACCTTCCTTTCCTAGACGAGAAAGCGAAACGAAATATTCTGGGCGGCAACGCGGTGAAGTTATTTGATCTTGATGTTTCAGATCGGTACCCGAATTATAAAGCTGCATAAATATTGGATGTATTCTTCTTGCGAAGGCCGGGTTTAGATACCCGGCCTTACTTTAAGAGGTTTATTGGTAAAGCCTCGGGCTTAAGTAATAATCAAAATACGAGTTATTAAGAAAGGGAGCGTAATGGCTAAAGAAATTCTCGTCGGAAAGGCCTCCGAGTTTAAGGAGGGAGATAAAAAAATAGTACCCAACGGCAAGAACAGCGAAATTGGTGTTTATTTGGTTCATGGTAAATGGCATGCGTATGCTAACTTGTGCCCTCATCAAGGTGGACCTGCCTGCGAAGGTTTGTTGATGGCCAAAGTTGAGGAAGTAATTGCGGAGGATAAGACTTATCAAGGCATGAAGTTTAATCATGACGAAATGCATATCGTTTGTCCGTGGCATGGTTGGGAGTTTGATATTGCTGACGGGCAAGCGGTCGCTGATCGCAAATGGAGCCTTCGTAAATTTGAAGTGGAAGTTCGCGGAGAGGAAGTATATGTCCTCGCCTAAACAAGATCCAAGAGCTGCAGATTTACCGGAGGGAGGCGAGGTTATCGCCCATATCCCCGACGAAGAGGCAGCCCTGCGTGCTTTTGCTAAGCGTATAGCCGAGGTTCCTGAAGGCGAGCCTATACCGAATGAAGTCATCCAGGAGGGCTTAACGGCTATGGTACGACTTTACTCGGTAAAATTTCAACTCGGTGAACGTTGGGAACCATTTTCAGAGGGTGACATGGTACCTGCGACCGCCGCGATGATAATGTGTACAACTATGTTGAAAGCTGTAAATGTTGAAGTTTTTGAATTAGGTATGTGGCAGTCATGGTCAGGCGCTTGAGGGACATAGGGATATAATGGATTTACCGACGAGTGATATACACAAGCAGGCTGTAAAATCCTTAGATACAACTAGTTTGCTAACAAACGCTGCCCGGCAACGTGACGCGAGAAATTATGCTTCTTTTCCGATAGTCGATGTTGATTGTCATCACTATGAGAATGAGTCTATTTCGGAAATTGTTAGATATATCGACGACCCTGTCTTGAAACAGATGGGAATGGTTTACACTGGCGCCGGAACCGGTGGCCAAACGCCATTTAACCCAGCCGGAGTCGGTTATCAAGACGTTGCCGGACGAGTTACGCGTTATCCATTACGTAAAACGGAAACAACCCCAGGCGACGACCAGCATCGTGATGTGCATCTGTCCCTTCGTTGGATGGATGCCATGGGCGTCGATTACGTCTGCCTTTTCCCCACGCCGATGTTGAGCCTTGGGCTACACCCACAACCTGAGGTGGAGGCAGTCCTAGCAAAGGCATATAATCGCTGGCTACTGGAAAACATTACAGCAAAGGAAGAGCGCATTAAAACAATGATGTATGTGCCTTTTAGCGATCCCGATGCCGCCTATGAAACTGTAAAAGAATTCGGGGACCATCCAGATGTTATAGGCTTCATGATTGTTTCCGTTCGCTATCACGCGGTACACAGCAACGCATATATGAAGACCTATGCCCTCATGGAGGAGCTAGGTAAACCTCTTGGCTTTCATAGTAATTACAATTGGAATGATCGATTGGTAGGTAATAGCAATCGCTTTCTGGTAACCCACGCGCTCGGTTTCACGGTGTACAACGCAGTTCATCTTTGTAATTGGGTTGTTAATGCCATGCCCGAGCGTTTCCCTAAATTAAAAACGGTCTGGATCGAATCTGGGCTGGCATGGATACCCTGGGTGATGCAGAGGCTAGACAATGATTATAAAATGCGTTGGTCTGAAGCACCGTCGCTTA
>NHFY01000066.1 GCA_002170165.1 Flavobacteriales bacterium TMED123 | reverse complement strand
TGGAAAAACCGAGTGCAATTGAACATCTCGACCAAATTATTACACTGTCCGATGCTGTAATGGTTGCCCGTGGCGACCTTGGTGTAGAGCTGCCACCAGAGGATGTACCAAGCCTGCAAAAACAGATTATTCGTAAATGCCGTCAACAAGGTAAGCCCGTAGTTGTCGCCACGCAAATGTTGGAATCAATGAATGATTCTCCAACACCAACACGGGCTGAGGCCTCTGACGTAGCTACAGCAATTTACGATGGCGCCGATGCGGTGATGCTCTCCGCGGAAACAGCAGCTGGCCACTATCCGCTAGAGGCCGTTAAGATAATGGACCGGATCATTCACCGGGTCGAACTCGATCCAGAGTTTTGGTCTCTAATTGAAAGTGAACATAATGATCCTGAAGCCAACACGCCGGATGCTATCACCGCGGCCGCCCGTCAGGTTGCCCATACAATTTCGTCATCTGCAATAATTACCTATACGACATCCGGGTCTACAACGCTTCGGGCGGCCCGGGAGAGGCCAGAAGTACCTGTCCTTTGTTTAACCGAACGCCTTTCTACCGCGCGTAAACTTTCCGTCGCCTGGGGCGTTCAATGTGTTATAGCTGAAGATGTTAGTAATTTTTCGAGCATGGTAGGGCGGGCTTGCCAAATCGCCAAGGACTTTGATTTTGCAGTGCCGTCAGACAGTGTTGTAATTACAGCCGGAGTACCCTTTGGCACGCCTGGTACAACTAACATTTTGCGAATTGCGTGGATCAAACCCTAAACGGTATAACGCCGAATAAAATTCTAAATGCCACGCCCTTTGACAATATTCCGCAGTTCACGAATATGTGTTTTAGCACCTTCCATATGGGGATGAATCTCTAAAGCCCGTTCGAACGCATCAAGTGCCTCTCGTTCCCTTCCAACAGCCATGTAGACCAGTCCAAGACCAGAGATGGCACCGAAATGCCTTGGCTCTAGAGCTAATGTTTTTTTTATATCGGCAATTGAAAGTTCGTGCTCGCCCGCGAGATAAAACAAGGTTGCACGCTTATTCCAAACTTCTGCATAACCAGGTAACTTTGAGATAATTTCATTAAAAGCAATTAGCGCGGTTTCGCCGTCCTGCGCACCCATAGCACCGATCCCAATAGTCATAAGCTGATCGACCCCCTCATCACCTGAAAGCCCCCAAAGCGCCCATATACCGGCCTCAATTTGTGCCGCTTCATTCGGATCGGATGTCTCTTTCAAAGCGATAAAAAGTGAATCTAGCCGAGGGTCATTTTGTCCCCCCGCTACTGGAACATTGAAAGTTAAGGTCGCAGCAGTAGCCATCCAAGCAAGAATACTCTTCATGATACCCTCGATGTTACGCCGTCTAGCACTTTGGGTTTAGGGCCGCCCGTCGCCCAGTCGAGCAGTTCCACGGTATGAACAATAGGATGCTGCATTTCTCTACCCCCGGCCTGACTTAGTTGCATAATACAACCGATATTCCCGCTGGCCACTATATCAGGCGAGAGTTCCGATAAAGCTTCAATTTTTCGCTCTTTCAATTTCTCCGCAATCTCGCTTTGTAAAATATTATAGGTCCCCGCGGATCCGCAGCAAAGATGTCGATCCTTTGGTTCCACTACCTTAAAACCACAAGCGCTAAGCAAGCCGATGGGCTGACGGTCAACTTTTTGCCCATGCTGCATCGAACATGGGGATTGATATGCAACCCTCAGATTTCCGGGAACAAGTGTTTCATTGAGACCAATGCGTTTCAAAAATTCAGTGATGTCACAGGCAAGTTTGGAAACTTTCCCCGCCTCTTTAGAAATTTGTTGATCGTTTCGAAGCAAAAACCCATAATCTTTGAGAATTGATCCACAGCCTGATGCGTTCACTATAATGCCGTCTAAACGCGCTGCTTTATCGATCTCAGACCAACGTGCGACGTTCGCTTTAATCAGAGAAATCGCTCGATTTTGTTGTCCTAAATTTTGATTGACTGAGCCACAGCATTCTTCTTCCGGATGAACCAGAACCTCGCAGCCGTGTCTGTTTAAGATCCGGATCGTCGCTTGGTTAATTGACGGTTCAAGAATATCTTGGACGCACCCCGTAAGAAGTATCACCCGATATTTGCGGGCCCCATCCGCTTTATAAATCATTGGGGTCACCACTTTACCTTTTTGCCTTCGATTTGAAACAAGCAGAATGGGTTTGCGAAGACGCTCTGGTAAGATTCGGGCAAAGGGTCGGGCCATTATAGCCGTAAACTTTAGATACTTAAAAAGTTTCGAATTGGGTAATACATGACCCAAGAACGTTCTCAACGTTTGATCTATAAATTTTCGAGAATAAGTTTCCTCGATATGCCGCCTTCCGTGGTCTAACAGATGTTTATAGTTCACCCCAGACGGACAAGTAGTCATACAGGACAAGCACGAAAGACAACGGTCGATGTGGTGAACGTCTGTTTTAGATGCTAGCCGATCCTGTTCCAACATATCCTTTATCAGATAAATGCGACCGCGTGGGCCATCGAGTTCATCACCNACCAAGTCATATGTTGGGCATGTCGCGTTACAAAATCCGCAATGGACACAAGACCTAAGGATATCGTTAGCGTCTGCAATATTAGGATCGGAGAGTTGTGTTTTTGAAAAATTAGTCTGCATGCTCTCTCCTCGGTAACAGACTCATTCTGCCAGGATTTAAAATTCCGGCCGGATCAAATCCTTTTTTGATTCTCTGAGTTAGTACAGTCACTGCATTTCCTTGCGGCTCAAATACCGGAACACATGATCGAACATCACAGCTGGCGCGAATTAGTGTTGCATGCCCACCACACGAGTTAATAGCAGCACGGACAAGATGAGCACCACCATCTTTGTGGTGATCAATAATGCGGACCCATATCAATCCACCGCCCCAATCGAAATAAAATTCAGAATCAGTTTTATCGCAAATAGTTTTGACGATTTCGACCGCATTAGAGGGGGGCACAGAGATTTTCCAAACTGGCCCCACTTCATCAATATATGGCGAGACGTTTCCAATTTCTGCCCAGAAACGTTTAGAATTATGAAAATGTAGTTCTTCAATATCGCCATTTTTTCTGAGTATGCTTTTCAGCGCTCTGCAACGCGCAACAACCGACGGGGCCGCACCCTCAACACGCACTGCCGTGATGGTGGCATTCGAGTTGGAGATATAAGACACACCTGAACGTTTCGTAATTTCTTTGGTAATATAGGCTGCTGCAGAAATATCGTAAGGGCTCGTAATCGCCTCCGTCATGACTTTAACACCCTCCCTCGCATCTAACCCTGAAACCAAGACCGTCCGTATTTTGTCACCAGCCGGAAGAACCTTTACTGTCAACTCACTAGCGACCGCCAATGTTCCGTAAGAACCAGCAATAAGCTTACATAAATCATATCCCGTTACATTCTTTACGACGCGTCCGCCCGTCTTGACCGTTTCACCTCTGCCGGTAACCATCGATACACCAAGCAAATGATCTCGGGGCGCACCGGCTCTAAACCGCCTTGGACCTCCAATATTTGTTGCGACGACACCTCCCAACGTCTGAACTTCAGCATTGCCGAGTAGAGCCCCCCAACTCGGTGGCTCAAAAGCAAGCTCCTGATGGTTTTGAGCCAGCGCGCGCTCAATATCCGCTAAGGGTGTCCCGGCCCCCGCTGTTAAAACTAATTCCTCCGGCTCATACAGAGTTATTCCATTTAAACCCGCAAGTGAGACTTTCTGGCTCACCTTCATCGGGTGGCCAAGTGTACTTTTTGAACCTGTGCCCGAGATTTCTAACGACTTTTGAGCATGTAGCGCATCACTAATGATTTCTTTCAGATCCCTGCTATCAGCTGGCTTAACAACTTNAACCATCAAAAACGCGGTAAGTCCGGAAAGCGCATTTCGCCACCCTGAATATGGACCCGGCCCAATTCAGCGCATCGATGAAGCTTTGGAAAAACTTTTCCCGGATTCAAAAGTTGTTTTGGGTCAAATGCACATTTCAAGCGCTGTTGCTGCTTCAAATCAATNTCGGTAAACATCGTCTCCATAAGGTCGCGTTTTTCGACTCCTACGCCATGCTCTCCAGTCAAAACTCCGCCTACCTCTACACATAGGGNAAGAATTTCAGCACCAAACTTTTCCGCACTCTCAAGCTCACCAGGAGTATTTGCATCATAAAGGATCAAGGGGTGAAGATTACCGTCTCCAGCATGAAAAACATTTGCCACACCTAGCCCATAACGTTGAGANGCNTCCCCTATACGTTTAAGAACCTCTGGCAATCGGTGACGCGGGATCGTGCCATCCATGCAATAATAATCTGGCGACACCCTTCCAATCGCAGGAAANGCTGCTTTTCGACCCGCCCAAAACAAGAGTCGTTCCTCNTCATTGCGACTTGCCTGCACTAGGCTNGCTCCAGAATCGNGAGCGATTTGGCCTACTCTTTTCGTCAAAAATTCTACTTCTTCCTCTGGTCCATCTAACTCTACTATCAGTANCGCTTCAACGCTCAGCGGATAGCCTGCATGCACAAATTCTTCAACCGCATGGATCGCCTTCCGATCCATCATTTCNATACCCCCAGGAATAATNCCAGCCCCAATAATTGCCGCCACACAATTACCCGCTGCTTCGCTTGAGCAAAANCCAATCAGTATTGCCCGTGCTGCAGGCGGTATAGGAAGAATACGCACCGTCACCTCTGTGATAACTCCTAACAACCCTTCCGAACCTGTAACAACCCCCATTAAATCATACCCACTCGTATCGAGGTGTTTTCCTCCAACACGAATAATTTCGCCATCCATCAATACCATTTCAAGCCCGAGAATGTTGTTAGTTGTCAGACCATATTTAAGACAGTGAACACCACCTGAATTCTCGGCGACGTTNCCACCAATTGTGCAAGCTATCTGACTGGAGGGGTCAGGNGCATAATAATACCCNTCACCTTCGACTGCTTGAGTGATAGCCAGATTAGTGACACCCGGCTGCGCAACAACACAACGGTTGTCATAATCGATTTCGCNGATGCTATTAAGTTTGCCGAGACCTAGGGTAATAGCATCAGCCAAAGGNAATGCCCCGCCGGACAGAGATGTACCGGCTCCACGTGGAACAATCTTGACCTCTGCTTCATAGCAATATTGTAATATTTTTGATATTTGTTCCGTCGTTTCTGGGAGAACAACTATAAACGGCAATTGACGATAAGCTGTCAGCCCATCGCAATCATATGCGCGCATACCTTCTTCCTCGGCGATAACCGAAGTCTCGGGCAAAATCCGTCGAAGCTCTTTTATGATTGACCCTCGTTGCGCAATAGTCGCGGCGTCTGGATCGGGCATATCCATTAAAATTAGCTCCATTCNGCCGATTGAAATTCTATTCCTAGAGTACACTATAGGCTTAATGGAAAACGCAAGCGCTACTAGTTNGNAATATAACTCCAAATAAAAAACCGCGCCAATGGCGCGGTTCCNNACANTCTATGCCTCTCNCTTANCCTTGGCGNGCCTTNAAGCGNGGNTTTTGNTTGTTNATNACATATACGCGNCCTTTACGGCGAATNACGCGGCAATTTTTATCTCGNGTTTTCAATGTTTTAAGCGAATTAGAGATTTTCATCGAATTNTTCCTAGGNNCCNTAATCGNGAGGGCGGGAACATAATGANCAGNNNGCNCNTTGTCAACGCGATCTTACGGCNCNAATNCGAGTAANTTTANNCGCCGAGTTTNCNATAAANATTNNAGCGCCNCNTNTTGTTCGANAAAANCCGCATANAAAATATAGANAANAGCAANNNGGTTTGAGATACGATCCTCTCANGATTAAACTGTTATATNGATAAACAACAACGTCATTTCTGGGATCCAATTTANAACATGAGCATNAAAAGTATAATCGCCAAGGATATCTCGCTGGANCGNGTTAAAGAAACTCTCGTNGANNTNGTCAAGGTNCCAAGCCCACANACCGACAAGTTTGANTCNGAGCCCCTTCTNGCTGAGTTTATTCGATCCACTNTCGAACCACGCCTNCGCNAAATGGGTATAACNAATATCCGCTATGATAANATGCANAATCTNATCGCGACCTACGGNNAGAATTCNTCCGNCAAGTCGTTAATGTTNATCAGCAATGCAATGAACCANCCNNAATCNACAATGGNNAATGCCTANGACGGNGATGTNGTCGATGGTGANANNTATGGCCTNCCNGGGGANGTGGTACTTGGAAAAGGNGCNAGCGAACAAAAGGGNACNATGGCTGCCATGCTGCATGCCATGGAAGTAATTATCGCATCTCAACTCCCCATAAATGGCCAGTTGATATTCCTTTGNTGTGTTTCCGGTGAGACAGGTCGTCACGANGCTATCACCAGNGTAGTNGANNGCGAGGGTGTGCGNGCCGATATGGCCCTCCTAGGTGGTACAAGTTTAAAACTNACTNTAGGAAATCGCGGCNGNATCGATACCTTTGTNACNATCAAAGGNNNGCCCGGNCACTCAAGCGCACCNAACNAAGCNTGCAATGCTATCACCNGCGCNNTAGAAATCATNAGGCGGNTAGAAAATCAGCTTGATCTNTCTGGCGAACACCCTGCCCTNGGAAAACCAACCTTTGCCGTNAATCACATTAGAAGTTTNCCAGACTCNACCCATACAATTCAAGGGGAATGCGANATCACGTTAGACCGNCGNCTNCTTCCTGGCGACGACCCNCACGAGAAATGGGAAGATATCCGNAANATCGTGATGCANGTNGANGGTATGAANGACCCTGCNAGCGGTATCAGGTGGCAAGTTGANATGANNGAAGGACCATTTATGTATCCTTCACTTGTAGANNTGGACTCNCCTATCGTTCAAGCGGTNTNNACAGCNGCGGAAGAAATGCTCGGNAAAAAACCAGAAACTTTTTANACCACTACAGCTTTCGANCAGGGTTACATGAACCATGTCGGNATNCCTTGCGCCAACTATGGTAGCGGCGAAGATCAATTTGCCCACACTGACGATGATTGCTCATCCGTCGAAAGAACTCGTGACGCCTCAAAAGTCTTCGCCTACATGATAGCCGACTATCTTAAATAGAGGTTTGCTANCCTATCGATCTCNAGAAGTTAATATCGAGACCTATACCGGAAACGCCATATCGTTAGGGATCANCAAGCTATCATAAATACAGTCGCGCGATTTTAGTTTTAGATCGCCATCNTCGCCGCGCACGAACAGGTCTTTGTAGCACCCAGCCTGGAAAATTTTTGTTTCGTCTTCCATTAGNGTTTCAACCACCAGATAATTAGCTTCCGCACTAATCAACCCGGCCGCATTAGCACCAANGACGTTCACATTAGTGATATAGTGACGAAGGTAACGNGGGGCAAAAACCATNGTNTTTTCAATAGCTGCGACCCGGTCAAGGAACATCGCCTCACCTTCAAGCCACACCAGCCCAACCGGCAACCCNTCGTCAAAATTCTCGCGCGCNGTGATCCTNTAAAAAGCATCNCNCGTAAAAAATTTTGGCCAGCGCTTCATCTCCTGAGCGTCCAGCACCGCGGCATATTCGGTATTGAAGTCTTCAATCTCCAACCTTAGGGGCCCTCGCTCCCCTGCTAATAGCGGCGCCATGTCGGATATGTCCGGCGCCGTCATAGGTCCATTACCTCCCGGTAGTGACGATAGAGAGAACGGATTGAAGCTTCGGAAATCAACGTATCAGTGCCGCCCTCGTTTTCTGGGTCTAGCTTGACTACCCCCTCACTAGGTATTGAGCGTTTAAATCCGTCCTGCAAGAATTTAATTGCCTCATTATCATCAACACCAAGATAGCCGGAGGGGCCCATCAAATTACCCTGCTTCATACGGTGTTTGGTCATTTCCTCAGTATCGTCAACATAGCCAAACATAGTCCAATACATATCAAGTGCATGGGGTCCGCGCGGCACAATATGGCGAATGCCCAAGGTATTTAACTCACGCTGCACTATAAGGTTGGGCCAAATCGTCGACATAGTCACAGTCCAAGGGCTATCAAATTCTGGCACATAACGAGTAAAATCTTCATCATTTAGGTCCATTCCAACGCGATAGGCCCCCTTCATTTCATCAACCATTCGATCATCGATTTCAATCGAGTCGTCTTTAGCTGAAGCCGCCGTCGCATGGCGCCCAACAGCGTCGCAGATCATCGCCGATTTTTGCCCTGCTACCATCAACCGGAAAGTTGCAAGATATACGTGCAGCAGGGTTGCGTGATACGGATCTTTTAAATTCTCATGATATAGCTTCCAGTTGCCAGAGAGACGGTTACGGTAGTACCCGAGCACTTTCAGCTCGCGACCAGAAAATACCACATCAAACTGTTCCAGTGTCTCTGGGCCAAGGTATTGTTCCAAAGTTTCTGTCGCATCCGAAAGGGTCGCAAACACTACGCCGTTGCGCCGCGCAACACGGAACTGGCGCGGATTATACTCCTCCATATTAAAATCTTCAGGCATCCCCCCCTTGCCCTTATCGCCGCGGCGGAAGGGTACGGCTATTAGTTTCCCAGAGATGTCATAGGTCCAGTGATGATAAGGGCAAATGAATTCACGCGCTTTTCCGCGCGACTCTCTACAAAACTCAACCCCACGATGGGCACAACGATTCTCGAAAACTTTCCATTCATCTTCATCACTTCGAGTTACGATCACGGGCACATCGCCAACATAGGACCGTTTAAAGCTTCCGATTTCGTCGAACTCAGCCTCTAAGGCAACATAGTTCCAGCATTTACCGAGAAAAATGCGCTCGCGTTCCCGCTCGAGGATAGCTTTTGAAGTGTAAATCCAGTCGGGGATGCGGGTGAGGTCATCATCCGGCCAGCGCAAATCATCAAGCATTCCACTATTGCTGCCATCCTGAATAAAGGGGGTATCAGGCATTATATAACTGGTCCCTTCGGCCATTCGTTTGCTATTCAGTGTAACGAACCTAATACCCCTGAAACAAGCGCTAGATTGATAGTCATCGCCGTGAGGGGTACCGTTCACCAACAAATCAAAAAGGGAGTAATGGAGATGGCGCTTGAACCACTAGCTAAACTGGGCAACTTCTTTCACGTTTATGATTTCCGTGTAAAAGCAGGCACAGGCGAACAATTTATTCAGCTGTTTAACGAATTCGATTATGGTGATGACAACCCAATGCACAAGTCGGACGCTCAAGTCAAAGACGGGGTCTTATGCCGAGACGTTGAAGATGAGGATCATTTTTATCTAATTGGCGAGTGGCGAGATATCGAAATCCACAAGGAGATCCGTTTGGAGATGGTCGAGATGGCCCCGGAATTTGTGAAGCTGGTAGATAGTGGTCCATTCGTGCCGGTCTACGCAGAGATCGTCACAGAAACACCACAGGAAATTCTGGATAAGGCACAGGACGACAGATAATGGTTACCACCAAAGAACTTCTGACCGCACGCTATGGCAAAGATACCGGCATCGGTGATGATTCCATGGCTGATCCAACAATAGAAAAAATTCTTAGCCGTCACTCACTCCGTGCCTACAAGGATGAACCGGTATCGGACGAGTTACTCGATGTATTGATTGGTTGCGCTCAGTCAGCACCCAGCAAATCCAATCTGCAACAATATTCCATAATCGTAGTTAAGGATCAGGGTGTCCGCGACCGGCTAGCACCCTGGTGTCCGCGGACAGCAGGCTTGGAACACAANCCGTTAATCTTAGTGTTTTGNGCCGACATACGTCGCAATATAAAGATCGGAGATTTCCGTAAACGGCCCAATTTAAATAACAATATGGACGCCTTCCTGAACGCAACGGTCGATGCAGCGCTCGCACTCGGATTTTTTGTGACGGCTGCAGAGGCCGCCGGACTTGGTGCGGCNCCACTCAGTAGCCTTCGCGATAACATCGATGCTGTCGCCGATATCCTCGGGATGCCAGCCGGCGTATTTCCTATTGCTGGGGTGATGGCAGGTTGGCCGGAAGGTTCCGGCTATGTGAACCAGCGCCTGCCACAATCCATCGTTTTACATCGCGACCGTTATGACGATCACAACCTAGAAGCGGAGATCAATAACTATGATGAGACCCGCCATCAAATCTTNCCGATCCCAGATGAACGGCAGACACGNACNGATTTATGGGGTGTCGCCGAGTTTTATAGCTGGTCGGAACATATCTCACGTCAACTTGGAAAACCGGAANGGCCCGAGTTTAAGGCATTTCTAAAAACCCACGGTTTTGATTTAAGTTAGAAAAAATCAATCCTNGCTTTTAGCTATCTAGCAATCATTCGGGTTATCAGGGAGAATNTCCGCGATGATTCCATCAACCCACTCCTCGTCTTCCATTTTATTCATCAGNGCGACAAGAAATAATGTGTGACGCGGCACCTCATCATCATCGTCATAATNGGGNAGACATAAGGTTGCCGCACCATCTGCCTTGATCACAAGCGCAACCTCGTNAGCCTCAAGAACCGTTCCGCTTTTTCCGTGCNTGTCGGCCATTATTTTTGTCCTTTTTGATNTGCCTCAAGCAGCGATAGTTGCAAAGTNGGCAGTGAGGGTTTCCCGCCAGGNTTANTAGCGTCGATCCAGGTTTTAACTGGGGTGTCAGTCACATCAGAAATCACATTAAGTTTCTGTAAAGAGGTCAGCCCATCCCANGGNTTNGGCGTAANGCCTGGAACTCNGGGGGNGNTTGCATGAGCCANTTGCCCAATCTNCANAATTGCTGGGTANAGANTGTCAATCACAGNCTGGTAGACCTCATCATANGCGTGAGNTCCNGCGTCTTCCTNCACCNCGCCGCTATGCTTGGCCTGGAATGCGCTCTCCAGCACTAAGCTGGAGGCCTGAAAATCCACCTCAACACCATTCTCTTGCTCGATATAAAATGTATCGCCATCTATCTCAACGATCCGACCAACGATATTAGCCGTCTCATTCCGGACCACATCACCAACATTAAACATCATGTCTCCGCGAAACAATTTTTACGGCAGCATAGCTGGAGAACAATCCATACACCAGTCATGCTAGTAGCACCGAGAGCCCGGTGACCATCAAAATCACTAGGGCTATTTTTTTGAAATACACCTTTGGCGCCAGGGAGAACAATCGCGCGCCAAACCATACGCCAAACATATAAGCCGGTGTAATTAAAAGCGCACGGCTAATCACCGTTGGGGAGTAGCCTCCGCCGATAGCAATTGCAGCAATCATTGTAATAACAAGAACCATTATGCACATCACAATATTGGCCCGCTGCACCTCGACCGAGTGGGGGGACGACAGAAAGTAGAGACCTAGCGGCGGACCACCTACGCCAGTGAGGCCATTGATTCCTCCAGCCATTACTCCGACCAACGCACTTTGCAAATTTCCGCGTTTTCCACCATAGCTCCAGCCGCTCAGCAGGATTAAGGCAAAGATTAGAATAAAACCGCCCATCGTCCTTCGGATGAGGTCAGCATCAATATGATATAAGAGCCAGGCCCCAACCGGCGCAAAAGCGGCAATACCGAGACAAATTGGAACCAACTCCCGCCATTTTACCTGATGCGCGGTTTCTCGAGCAAGCTGCGCGGCACCAAAAATAGTAATTATCCCTACCATGCCAATTGCTTGGATCGGATTAAATAGAAATGTTAAAACTGGGATTATGATGAGAGCGCCACCAAACCCCGTATAGCCATGGATCATCCCATTGAATAGAGCGGCACCGGCGCCGATCACCAAAGAAAAATTAAAAATGTTTTCAAGGTTTAGTTCGTCCATCTTAGCGGACAGCGCTGTCTATATGCGCCCGGCGATCAATAAATCTTACAGCTTTGGTCTGTGCACCAGTTTTGTAAATTTCTTCGATGTTTATAATTTCGACTCGAGGGGTCACATTAATCGCACGATTAGCTTGCGCTACGATCTCCTCCCTAATCGTCACATCAAAACCATCCTGCAAGGCTACCCGGATAAGCATCTCATCCATTGACAACGGGTCATTGTTATCCTCCTGCTGAATTACGATTTGAAACTCGGCAATCGCGGCCATCGATTGCAGGACATCGAGCAGCACATCAGGATTGATTAACATTCCTTTAACTTTGATCAAATCCTTAGTACGTACAACCGGTCCAACGATGCGCTCACTGGTGCGACCACAATGCTGACAAGGAGAATGGTCTATTGAAACAATATCCCCAACGACAAAACGGATCAACGCCGTGCCACGCTTATCAAGATGCGTGACAGCAAGAGCACCCCGTT
>NHFY01000065.1 GCA_002170165.1 Flavobacteriales bacterium TMED123 | reverse complement strand
ACTCTGCCACCCAGCCTTCTTATCTTACTATGCTCAAATAATTAGGTCGCGAACTATAACAGAAGTAACTAAACTTTTGTAATCGTGGTGCTATTTAGTCTGCGAACCCTGGTGGAGCGAGAGATTTAAGTTCCTCAAACCAGTTCTCAACTACTACCAAGGAAACTTGCCGTGACAAAACCTCTTCGATAGTAGCAACCTCAGTTATCGAATCATTCGGAGGAAGAACAGCTAGAAAATCGTCCGCTCCAGACCTATAGACCCAAGAATTAATTTGGGCTGAGGATCCGATTAGTGGAAAGGATCCGATTCTATCGGGCCTATCGAATTCTAAAAAGCTTGGTCGATTCTCTGCATCTAGCTGAATCTCGCGATAGTTTACGCTATATTGTTGTCCCCTAAAATGGTAGAAAACTTCTCCGTCGCTCTTACTCCAAATCGGCATATAACCACCGCCAATACTTACCAACCACTTTCCTTCTAATATATTTGGCCATGGTCTGATATATACCTCGGGTACACCAGTTTCTATACTTGAATACATAATCCACTGCTTATTAGGGGAGATTGTTGGTGAAGAATATTCATTCAAGGATGGTGCGAGCTCCAAAACTCTTGCTTGTACTTCTGGTTCGGTCGAGTTAGATAAATTTTGACTATTAAGATCCAAGGCATAAGCAGCATGGCCAGAACCATGATTCAATGTAAATACCAGTTCATTGTCTGCGGAAATTGTACGCGGCCAAGCTCCATCCTCTGACAGAAAAATTGGCGATGCTTGAGAACTGCCATTTGATACTATAGACCATATACCATTATCCTCGTCACCATCGCGGTAAACCTGATAAAGTAATGTTTGCCCATCAGGCGCCCAAACTGGTTTTGATGCCATGCCTTCAAAAGTACGACGCCCCAGTATATTTCTGTTGAGATCCCAAATCCAAATATCGGAAACAGAAGGTGATTCGTAAATTGTTAGTGCTACCTCATTTTCTCTAGGCGATAAAGCCAAATTGCCATATAGCTGAAATTCCATATCAGGTTTGATGACTGATTGGTCATTCCTATTTATAACCGCAAGCGCCCCACCTCCATCNCCATCTCCTATCTCGTTCCCTCTCAAATAAACCATTCTTCCATCTTCAGAAAATGAGTAGATTGCTGACCCTCTTCTCTGCTCGGTTTCAACTTCAAGGACTACAGGTNTTTGGNTTCCTGNNAATTCCATATTNGCTAGATCAAAAGGAACTGCCCATATAGCCGCATCCCGGCTGAAAACAATGTGGCCCGATTGAGCATAGCGAGCGTTAAACGCACTTTCAATTAAGATTTCTCTTTCCAGAGTGCGCAAATTAAGCAACTCAATCGATCCTGTATCGGCGATAGACATTGAATCGTTCGCTCTAGTTATTAAGAGGTGAGTTTCGCCTGGAAGAATTTCAGGCCATAGAAAAACCGAACCGCCTTCAGCTAAAATTTCACGTTCACTCGCACCATTGATTGCCGATCTATATAACTTTCTTTGGTTTCTTCCAGAGAAATAAACATTCTCGTCGGTTAATAGCACTCCAGACAACTCATTGTTTTCTTCCGAAATAATCTGAGGAGCACCACCTTCTACTCTGACTCTTTTTATCTGCAGATTATCTAGATAGACAAGCCACTCTCCGTCTTTAGAAAATGATACTTTACCGTACCGCCTGTCCATGGAAGCAACCAATCGAGTTGAATCTAGAGCTTGAAGATCCCGAATGTACAGAGCACCGCCAGTTCCATCGAATGTTACGAAAGCTAACTTAGTTCCGTCAGGAGACAATGCTACTTCGGTCCTGTAACCCCAAAAAGTTTGTAGACCCGTTGCACCGAGATTTATTTCTGAACGCACACTTCTCCGATTCACTGCAGCAGGCGCAACACCTTCATCGTTCAACTGAGCTTGAGAAAAAGAAGCCTGATCCAAAAGATATGGCATTGAAATAAAGCCAAGAAAACCAAAAATAACACTTGAACCTAGACCTAGTAATATGAGTTTTTGACGAGATAAGGAGTGCGCATAACCTGAATCAAAGCGAACCTCTTCAGTATTAGAGGAAATAACCGGTCGCTGGGTAACCCAGCCAACTAATAATGAAATCGGAAATCCGAGGAATAGTAGTAAGGTAAGAGTTTGAGCAACCCATAACGGTGCTTCTATGATAGGAAGCAGGTAGTCAAATATTTGCATCATTCCAAAAGCCACTACGGCGTACGCAATAAAAATACGTGCCACATTGCTTTGTTTAAATTTTTCTAGTTCAAATTTCATTACGCTTCCCAATTATCACTCAATTGATGTCTACCGGTGCTAAAGATCGGAGCTCTTCAAACCAGTTTTCTACTACCACGAGATTTGTCTGGGCCTCCACTGAGTCGAAGGCGCTTGCCCCGCCTAGTTGCTCCAAGAATATGAAATTTTCATTATATGGCGAATAATCCCACGCCGGAATTGTATTAAAATTGCGGATACCAGTTCGTGAAAACATTTCTTCCGGAACACCAAACTCAATCAAATTCGGTCTACCGTTGTCACCTTCAGGCCCAATCGTGAGAGCTGTTGATAGCTGCTTATTGTCAGCGGACCAAAAATACATTGCCGAACCGTCGGGGTTCCAATGAGCCTGGGCTGCAGGCTCTATACTCACCTGCCACTTCCCGCCGTCAATATTTGGAAACGGTCTTACATAAACTTGCGGGACACCAGATTCATTACTTGTGTAGGAAATCCAATTACCATCCGGTGAAATTTCAGGTCCAGGCATAGCCCATCCCGAAGCAGGCGCCAAACCTAACTTTGTGGCCACTACTTCAGGATTTTCAGCTTGATCCATAGGCAGCAAAAAAACCTCTGGAGGCGAACCCATTGTGAAAACAAGGCCATCTTGCTCTGACAAACTAGTCGGAATAGCTTGTTCATCTGTTATTATTAGAGCTCGGGGTTGCTCTGTTCCGTTAAATAGAACCACCCGTATACCCTCCGCACCAAAGGAGTAGTATAGACGCTCGCTATCAGTCGACCAAATCGAGTGAGAACCTTTACCTTCGAATGTTCTCCTTCCAAGTGTTTTCCGATTGAGATCCCAAACCCAAATATCATGATCTCCGTCGGGCTCATAAACAGTGACCGCTATGAACTGGCCGTTTGGTGAAATTTGTGGATGACCAAACTGCCGTCCTTCCATCTCTACGGTTTGCGTTTGCCCAGTTTTGTCAAGCCACACAAGTTGTCCTAGCCCTCCTGTGTCCGCGCCGTCCGACCCAGATAGATACATTAACCGGCCGGTTTGACTTACGGAATAAGTCGCATGACCGAGTAAGCCATTTGACTCAATACCTTGAATCACAGGTACTTCTTCACCAGTTGTCTCTGATGATTGAACATCGAATGGTACCGCCCAAAGAGCCGAATCTCGCACAAAGATAATATGTCCAGATTCAACGTATCTAGCATTCGAAGCTGTTTCGACTAGCCGTGTAGTCTCTCCTGATTCAAAATCAAACAGCTCAATACTTCCCAAACCTATCGATTGTGTGGTGTCTGACGATGTAAATAATAGCTTTCTTGACGCATCTGAAATTATTCTCGGCCATGACATTACTTGGCGTGACTCATCGGTCAGTGATATCGGCAAAGGTGAAATATCGCCGCCTGCGCCCGAAATCGAATATAAAATATTATCCGTCGCATTTGAGAAAATAACTATGTCTTCAAAAGTAGTAAATCCGCTTCGTAAGACGCTGAAATCATCACTAATCGTTTGGAAAGCTCCACCTTCAACTCTTACCCGATGAAGATTGGCTCCAGAAATGAAATGAAGCCAATTACTATCCTCAGAAAAAAACATTAGGCCACTCCCGCCGGAATTGTTGACCTCCCCCAAAAGTCGCTCAGATTCTGAAGTGGGGTCTGTAAGATCCTTTATGTAAAGTTGAGTGTTGCCACCATTGTGTCTCAGAAATGCCAATGACATACCGTCTTGAGAGAGAGCAATATCAGTTGAGGTTTCATGGACAGCTCTATAGCCCGTAACACCTAAATTCATTGATGCTCTGAACCCTCTATAATTGTTTCTAGAGGAAACAACCGGCTCGGCAAGACTACTGNTGAAAGAAGCCTGATCCAATAAGTAAGGCATTGATATGAAGCCCAAGAATCCAAAGATAGCACTTGAACCCAACCCAATTAATATAAGTTTTTGTCGAGACAAAGTATGTGCATAACCGGAGATGGAGTCCGCTATTGCTTCCGTTTCAGATGAAATGATGGGACGCTGAGTCACCCAACCGACTAATAACGAAATCGGAAACCCAAGAAATAACAACAAAGTCAGCGTTTGAGCTACCCACAGAGGCGCTTCGATAATTGGAAGTAAGTAGTCAAAGATTTGCATCATTCCAAATGCAACCACGGCATAAGCTAAAAATATACGTGCCACGTTACTCTGTTTAAATTTTTCTAATTCAAATTTCATTTAATTTTCTCATCAAAGAATAATCACAATCTTTATCAGATCAATTTACTGGAACTAATGAATTTAACTCTGTATATATATTTTCAATCACTACAAGATTTGTTTGCGACGACAAGACCTGCTGTGATTCATTTGCAGAATTTGTAGGCTCAATTAATAAAAATTCATCTCTATCCGAAGAGAACGCCCATACCGGTTGTGTTGTAGGGCTTATCGTCGTTGCTCGAGAAAACAAATCTTCAGGTGTTTCGAAGTCGATGTACCCAGGATCGCCATTCTCGTTAATAGGGCCTAATGAGTAAGTAACTTTCATCTGAAAGTTAGGGCTCCTATAATAGAAAAGTTCATTACTACTATTACTCCATAAAGGAGCAAACCCACCAGTAGTGCTCGCTTGCCATTTTCCTCTAGTTATATCTGGAAAAGGCCTAACATATACTTCAGGAGTACCCGTTTCACTACTCGAGTAAGCTATCCAATTTCCGTCATGGGATATTGATGAAGCATGAAAATCTTGTATTTGCGGAGCTAAATCCAGTTCTATTGCTTGTTGTTCAGCCGTGTTCGCTGATAACAAGTCCATCATATAAACTTTCCTAGGGGTACCCAAATCAAAAATAATGTCCCCGTTGGGCGAGATAGATGTAGGTGTAACACTGGAATCCTGAGAAGAAAAGATAGTCCTCGGCTGTTCTGTGCCGTTTGCCGCAACCACCCGCAGGCCCTCAGTCTCGTGAGAATAAAAAATCTGCGATCCATCTGGACTCCAAAGCGGCCTTGACGCCTTTCCGTCAAAAGTCCGTCGACCAAGGGTATTTCTGTCAAGATCCCAGACAAAAATATCTGATGCGGCTCCATCATCAAACCGCGTAAACGCAAGCTCAGATTCGCTCGGCGAAAGTCGAATGTGTGCAAAAGATCCATAATCACTTTCCGAGGCTATTGTGTTTCCCAACTTATTGACCCAAGTCAGTTGCCCAGAACTCAGGGTTGCTCCCATATCAAACCCCGCCAAATATAAAAGCTTTCCATTGTCAGATACAGTGTATCCCGCGTGTCCGAAAACACTATTGGTTTCTACGCCTTCAACTATCGGAACTTGAGAGCCAACGATTTCTTGGGAGTCTAATTCAAAACCCACCGCCCAAATATCTGAGTCTCTTATGAAGATCATATGACCAGAATTTAAATAGGTTGCATTCGATGCGCTTTGAACTAGGACTTTTATCTCGCCCGTTTCAAGGTCATGCAATTCTATATTTCCAATACCAATTTGAAGCTCATTATCTGAAGAAGTCACCAATAAATACCGATTGCCCGGTAAAATCCTCGGCCAGCTATATGCTCTTTCAGGAGGAGACCCAACCATGCTCTCCAATATTTGCGAATCCCCACCAGCAACGCCTACCTTGTAGAGTTTTCCATCGTCGGCATTTGAATAAATTATCGTTTCATCAAACGCAGTAAAACCGCTCCTCAACGCTTGAATTCTTGAATCTATTTCCTGAAATGAACCACCCTCGATTCGGACTCTGCCGAGGCTGCCCCCATTCATGAAGTGCAACCACTCGCCATCTTGGGAGAAAAAAAGTAAGCCACTTCCGCCATCGGTTGTCATCTCACCGACTTCTCTCTCACTATTAGGAAGTGTTAAATCCTTAATTCTAATATATTGGTCGTTACCGCTACCATAAGTGTAGGCAAGTTTTGTTCCGTCGGCTGTGATTGCGATATCTGATCGCGTATTGTGTATAGTCCTTCTACCAGTTTCTCCTAGCATTAGAGTCGAACGAAAAGAACGTTGAAGTTGCTGCTGAGACAGATTGTCTCCAACATAAGCTTGATTACTGAATGATGCCTGATCTAAGAGGTACGGCAGGGAAACAAAGCCAAGAAAACCAAAAATAGCACTTGAACCGAGTCCTATTAATATGAGTTTTTGTCGAGACAAGGAATGCGCGTAACCGACCTCAGGGTCCGCTGCTTCCGTTTCAGATGAAATGATGGAACGCTGAGTTACCCAACCAACCAATAAGGAAATTGGAAATCCTAAAAATAAAAGCAGAGTAAGAGTTTGAGCTACCCATAAGGGTGCCTCTATTATAGGAAGCAAATAGTCAAATATTTGCATCATTCCAAATGCAACCACGGCGTAAGCTATAAATATACGCGCCACGTTGCTCTGTTTAAACTTTTCTAATTCAAATTTCATGCGATTTTCCATCAACCTACGTTTACATATTCGGGTCAGAGGGGGCTGAAAAAGCTAGCTCTTCAAACCAGTTTTCGATTACTGATAGATGCGTTTGACTCCTTAAAACGTCATCGGCATTAGTGGAGCCATCTTTGATGAGGATAAATTCATCGGTTTTTGAGGCATAATCGATAGGTGGCCAACCATTAGTCCGATAACTCGAATCTGCTTCAAACAATAATTCGGGGTTAGAAAATCGTATCTCAGTTGAATCAAGCTCGTTATTAAGGACACTAATGTTCGCAGAAAACAACTCCTTTGTAACAATGTTCCACCAAAACAACTCAGAGATATCTGGGTTCCACATCGGGAATCTTCCGCCCCTCCTACTCACCTGCCACTTTCCGTTTGCAATATTTGGGTAAGGTCTTACATAAATCTCATATTGCCCTGTCTCATTACTTGAGTAAGCTATCCATTTTTCATCAGAAGATAGCTTGGCATACTCACTTTCGCCAGGACCGAGTTCGAGATCAGTTATACTATTTTCTGCAGTTGTGTCTGTGCTAAGTCGATAGACTTTTCTCTGGGTTCCAGCAGTGAGCAGTAAATCCCCCGACAACTCCTGATAATTCGATCTCACATCTTGAAATCCCTCCAAAAGAAGTGCGTCAGTTTCCGTTCCATTTGACGCCACTGCGCAAATTGCAGTCAATTCACAAGAATATATCAAATCTCTTCCATCAAAAGACCAGATCGGCCGTGCGCTAAGTGAATCAAAAGTCCTCCTTCCCAATGTCTGCGATTCTAAATCGTAAACCCATATATCGGCGCCCCCTTCAGTTGCGATTTGAAACGCTACCT
>NHFY01000064.1 GCA_002170165.1 Flavobacteriales bacterium TMED123 | reverse complement strand
CAGATAATAATAAATACATCCGTAAAGGCGATATTTGGCTATTTTTCCGANAGNTTTATCANATGNGTCTCTTGTNCAAATAGACANCGNTGCATAGGNTTTTATNATNTAAAACGAAAGGCAGGTTNNNTNATGGCTGAACATATAAGCGGTCCTTTNTATTTTGANCGNATGGGTCGGNAGGGNCCGGTCATCGCCTTTGTTCATCCCAANCCNATGGACCAGTCNTGCTGGCTCTANCAGATGNNCCATTTNTCNAGCTGGTATAGNTGTGTNGGGATNGATATCCCCGGTTATGGTAGGTCGCCAACGGCTGACAAAGCGCTGACTATGGACGATATGGCTCAGGGCTGTTGGGAGGCCGTTGATGAGGCTGTTGGCAAGGGTGAGAATACAATTTTGGTTGGCTGTTCCGTTGGTTCCGCTATCGCTCCTTATATGTATCACCAGCGACCTGACAATACTTTGGCAATGATCCTGTCCGGGACGGGCTATAACCCTGGNAAGCCNTTCGCGCCGGGCCGGATANAACAATATGAGACNAAGGGCGTCGATTATCGTTGGGAGTATACATTTCAGGATATGAGTGCCTCATTTAGGACAACGCCGATGGCTCATTATTTTGCTGACTTATTTACTGAACGAAATGATACGGCAGATGCCCAAACTATTATTTATCAGTTTGAGGCTATGATGGCGGAAGAACCAGAGGCGCATTTTTCTGGAATTAAATGCCCAACCATTATCCTAACCGGTAGTGAAGATAATTCGCATCAGAGGGCCTTTGCTTTGCAGGAACGCATACCGGGTTGCGACCTAAAAACTCTACCCGGCGCTGGCCATGCCTGTCAGCTAGAGCAACCTTGGTTATTTGACCGTTTCATGATTGAGTTTCTGACTAAAAATCGGATCCACCCGGTTTCATAACTTCAGTGTTAGCAATGTGGCCGACAATTATGTAATCGAAGTTTGATTCTCAAAATCGGCTGCCATCTCCTGCCTTCCTTTTTCAGGGCTTCATTTGGTAGAACGGTAATGCGAAGCAGTCTTCCCGTGTAATCAAGGCCTCTAATTGGGCTTCGGCGGTGCGGCCCTGCGAAGTTCCTCTATAAACACCCGACTGGCAGCAGACATGATAATATCAGCCCTGGTTATGGCGGCAATAGTCCAGGGCTGCATTGGGGTTTGTAAGTCTAGGGGTACGATAGGCCAGGTCTGTTCTCGGTCGGCGAAAATTTGCTTTGGCACTAATACTATATAATCGCTCTTTTCAACCAAAGAGAGGGCACAGGTAAAGGATGTGCACTCAATTGTACTTTGTGGTGGATCCATTTTATTTAGACGGAAGGTTTGCTCATAAATGTCACGACTTTCGCCGCGACGACCAAAGATCACCCATTCCTCTTCGAGTAAGTCGTTAAGCTGGAGCCCTAGAGAATTAACTAGCGGATGGTTTGACCGAACCGCTGGCGTTAATTCGTCCTGAACCAGTACATCGATTTCTAAATCATCTGCAATTAGCTGTTCCGGCATTAAGCATACTGCGACATCAATTTCACCGGACCGCACAGCGGGTAATACATGAGGATAAACCAACTCTTCAATACGCACGGTTATCTGCGGATGGGCTGCCTTCAAATTAAGGATAGCGGTCGGCATGAGATTGATAGCAACCGTCGGTGATGCGCTGACGCTGATATCACCAGTGGTAACCCCTTCAATATTTTCAATTTCATTGATCGCATTATTCAGCTCAGCATTAATCACGATGGCTCGCCTTATCAAGGCTTCGCCGGATGGTGTTGGGATCACACTATGGCTAAGACGGTGGAGCAGCTTACAGCCAAGCTCAGCTTCCAAAATCTTGATGCTCCTGGTCACGGCTGGCTGCGATAGGTTAAGGTCTCGCGATGCCTGGCGTACGCTACCAGCACGACCAACGGCAACAAGGTTTCTAAGCTGATCGAGTTTCATATTGATTANATTTNACTATCAATATTAAGAATTTTAATATCATGCAGTGCTGTTCACAAGTGTTAAATTTACTTTAAAATCAGTGAAAAGCGCAAAAATGAGGGTTGAAGGAAATTGGCTGAAAATAAACTGATCTGGCCGGCACGCCTACACCACTTCGCTTTAACCACGGAAACCCCGGAAATTTTAGCTGACTGGTATGTCAGAGCCATGGGGTACGAAAAGGAAACCTATGGGAATGGCTGGCTTTTAAGTGGCGCTGAACGGAATATTATAATTCTTACAGGGAACAAATCAGAGGTCCCATTTTCATCTTACGCTGTTGAAGATGATTCGCATCTCTCCAATATTTCCGAACAATTTTCGGCAGCGGAATGTAAAATTGAAAAATTTAGTACGCCTCTATTTTGTGATAATGCGATCTCTATCACGGATCACGACGGCAATGTCTTTGTCTTTGGCGTTCCGTTGCGGGGCAAGGCTGGGAGGGATCAATTGCCTGGCCGTTTGCAGCATATCGTATTTGCAACTACCCAGTTGGCTGATCAGGTGTCTTTCTTTACCAACACACTAGGCTTTCGGAAGTCCGATACTGTTTTTGATTCTGATAAGGACCCAACGGCGTGTTTTATGCGGTCGGATCCAGAGCACCACAGTCTGGGTTTGTTCCGCGCCCCGGAGGCGCGGTTAGATCATTTTTGTTTCGAAAGTACCTGCTGGAATGACATCCGAGACTGGGGCGATCATTTTTCAGAGGAACGTATCCCCATCGTTTGGGGCGCTGGGCGTCATGGGGCTGGAAATAATCTATTTATTTTTGTTGAGGATCCCGATGGTAATAAACTCGAGATCTCGGCGGAGATTGAATTAATGACCTGGGAACAAGAACCACGTGAATGGCCTCATGAGGAACGTACGTTAAACCTCTGGGGCACGGCCTGGCTGAGATCTTAAAAGTTGTTGGGTCTTACTTAGTTTTAAATTAAACGCCGCGACTTGATTTAGGCTGACGAAATTTGGGGAGTTTATTATGCGTTTGTCTTTCATTCTTTTCGGGCTGTATGTCCTTCTAAAATATACAGCCTGGCGCTACCCCGCTTTTGCAGAACGTTTGAAGGAACAAAATATGTCTGCCCAGATCAAAACCTGGGACGATAAAATAGGTCGTTGCTTTATCTTTCAGGATGGCAAGGTCACCTCAAAAAGTGGCATTAACCCTGACGCAGATATCTGTATGTCCTTTAAGACGGCCGACCTTGCGATTGATTTACTGATGCCGCCTATTAATTGGTTGGATCAGATCAATGCTCTCAAGGATTTTAAGCTTAAAATGGATGGCGATGACGGGCTTGCGAACTGGTTTGCTCAGACCACCATGATGACCCAAAGTATTGGCTGGATTTGGGGCAGTGAATCTGCTGATGGTACAAAACGCACAGTAAACATGACAAACGGTGGACCAGTCTTTGTCGATGTAAAAGATGAAAAGATTATTCGTTTGACGCCAATTGATTTGGCAGAGGATGATCCACAACCTTGGATCATTAAGGCGCGGGGACTGGAGTTCACGCCGCCGCGCAAGACAACATTGGCGCCGCATGGCCAGAACGCCAAATCGATTGTGCATTCGCCCGACAGACTCCTTTATCCCATGAAACGGGTTGATTTCGACCCTAATGGCGAACGAAATCAGAAAAACCGTGGAATTTCAGGTTATGAACGAATTTCCTGGGATGAAGCGATTGATATTGTTTCATCTGAGATAAAACGCCAGAAGCGTGTTCACGGCCCTGGCTCGATTGCTAATTCACATGGCTCGCATCACACCTGGGGTAATATCGGTTACTATCTCAGTGCGCTTTATCGCTTTCGCAATGCTGTTGGCACAACCCATTTGCATCATAACCCGGATAGCTGGGAAGGCTGGTATTGGGGTGCCGTCCATCACTGGGGACACAGTTTACGTGTTGGCCAGTCCGAGACCTATGGCACCGTTGAAGACTGTCTTCAGAATTGTGATTTGGTGGTATTTTGGTCTGCTGATCCAGAAACTACGAGCGGATCGTATGGTGCGCAGGAAGGGACGGTTCGACGGCAATGGCTCAAGAACCCTGATCTTGGAATCGACGTTGTACATGTCGACCCATACTACAACGCCTCTGCACAATTCCTGCCAGGAAAATGGTTTGCACCAAAGCCGACGACCTCTGTCGCGATGGCCATGGCGATTGCTTATGTTTGGATTAAGGAGGGGCTCTATGACAAAAAATATGTTGAGAGCCATACGGAGGGGTTTGATGTTTGGAAAGCTTACTTGGTAGGTGACGAAGATGGCATTGCAAAGACGCCTGAATGGCAGGAGGCCGAAACCGGAGTGCCTGCCAAGGACGTTCGCGCCCTAGCCCGTGACTGGGGTAAAAAACGGGTTTACCTGGCGCCCGGTGGCTGGGGTAACGGTCATGGCGGGGCCTGCCGTAACCAGACGGGAATCCAGTGGGCCCGCGTCATGGTGTGCCTCGTAGCGATGCAAGGACTTGGGAAGCCAGGAGTTAATATGGGTAACCTTCAGTGGGGCTGTCCACTCGACTTCAACTTCTATTTTCCGGGTTATGCCGATGGCGGAATGTCCGGTGATCTGGAAAATACGTCGATGCCGGTCGAACTCTATCAGAGGATGCCCCAGCTTCCGACGATGAATGCGTCTTTTCAAAAAATTCCGCGGATTAAAATGCCAGAGGCCATTCTCAATGGACGGGCAGAGGGTCAGCCGTGGGTTGGCAAGTCGATTGAACATCAGTTTGGTAAGATGGTCTATCCGGCTCCCGGACATTCTCCGGTCCGCATGTTGTATAAGTATGGCGGCTCAATTTTGGCGACAATGAATAACACAAATCGCTGGGTAAAGATGTACCAGTCAGAGAATATTGAGTTTGTAGTTAATCAATCCATTTGGAATGAAGGGGAGACGAAGTTCGCTGATCTAATTCTCCCAGCCTGTACAAATTTTGAGCGTCCCGACATCAGCGAATGGGCTGGTCTCGGAGGCTATGGCCATCATGGTCAACAACAGCTTAATCACCGCGTTATTGTTTTTCAGGCGCCGGCTATTAAACCGCTAGGTGAGTCAAAGTCTGATTTCTGGATTTTTAATGAGATCTCCAAAAAACTTGGTCTTTCTAATTATTTTTCTGAAGGAATAAATGAAATCGACTGGGTCAAACGTCAGTTTGACGCTTCCGACTTACCGTCCCAGATCTCCTGGAAAAAGTTTATCAAAAAAGGTTACTTTGTGGTTCCCACCGAGAAGGAAGAATTCCGCGCGCCTGTGTCCTTTAGATGGTTCTGGGAGGGCCGAAAAAAAGATGTTCCCGAACCGCAGCCATTGCCGTCGGATTACACAGAGGAATACCTCAAGGGCTTACAAACTCAATCGGGAAAACTTGAGTTTGAATGTAATAGCCTTAAACGGTTTGTCGACCCAGAGAGGCCGCCCATCGTCAAATACGAGCCGGCATGGGAAGGCCCGCATAGCGGGGAGCAGTTTAAAAGATTTCCATTACAAATGCTGACCCCACATTCAAAGTTCAGNTTCCACACGCAGGGTGACGGAAAAGACAGCTTCCTCCTTAATATCCCGGATCATCGCGTGCTGGTCGATGGTTGGTATTACTGGGTGATAAGACTTAACCACGAAGACGCCTCCGACCGTGGAATAAAAAAGAATGACCTGGTTAAGGTGTATAACGATCGCGGTTGTGTGATCTGTGCAGCCCTACCCACGGGGCGTTTGCCGCGGGGTGTATGCCATGGCTATGAGTCTTCGGCGTTGTATGAGCCGATGGGTGAACCCGGCAAATCAGTGGATCGCGGTGGTTGCCTTAATCTTCTGACGCCTGACAAAACCCAAACCAAAACCACGCACTCCCTGAGCGGCGCTAATGCCCTGGTGGAAGTTGCACAATGGGACGGAAACACCGAGTTTATTTCCGCAGCCTTTATTGATGGGCATCCAGAGGGTGTCGCAGCTGCTGAGTAAGAATTGAGAGAGAAAAATGTCTAAATGGAACCTGATCATCGACGTTGCTGAATGCACTAACTGCAATAACTGTACACTNGCGACGATGGACGAGTATGTTGATAATGACTGGCCTGGTTATTCTGCACCGATGCCGAAACATGGTCATCGTTGGATCGATATCAAGCAGAAGGAACGCGGTCAGGCACCGTTTTTGGATATCGCTTATGTCCCTACTATGTGTAACCACTGCGATAACGGTCCCTGCATTGAGGCTGCCGGCGATGATGGCTCGATTACGAAACGTGCTGATGGGATTGTGATAATTGATCCCGAGAAGGCGAAGGGCCGTAAGGATTTAGTTGATGCCTGTCCCTACGGCCATATTTGGTGGAACGAGGAGCTTAAGGTGCCCCAAATATGGACGTTTGATGCACACCTTTTGGATAATGGCTGGCAGCAGACAAGGGGCGAGCAGTCCTGCCCAACCGGTGCGATGAAGGCAGTCAAACGGGACGACCTAGCCATGCAAAAAATGGCTGGAGAGGAGGGTCTTGAGGTTATGCAGCCAGAACTTGGCACTCAGCCACGTGTTTGGTATCGCAACCTCTGGCGGTATAGCAAAGCCTTTATCGGAGCTAGCGTATCGGCGGAGACTGACGGCGTAGTCGATTGTATTGAAGGGGCGTCAGTGGTTTTGTCTAAGGGGGNCAACAAAGTTNCTGAGACTACTACAGACATTTACGGCGACTTTAAATTTGATAAACTTGAAGAGAATAGTGGCAGCTATAATGTAAAGATCAGTGCTGCTGGTTACGAAATCAAGACAGTAACAGTAGAGTTGGCCGAGAGCGTATATCTGGGCGAAATTCGNCTGTAGAAAAATTCTAAAGGGTGGCNGATTATGAAACGAATTGAGCCAGCAAAGGGACCNGCAGTATGGAGAGGTGCTGATTTCGTTGGCAATGACGACTGGATCGTCTCTCTATNTTCCANTGATCTTAACGAAATTTCTACGGCGCTAAAGCAGGCGAAGGCGACCAACCTGCCGATCCATCAAATTTCAACAAAAGAGTTCCCGTTACTTAGTCTTGGGCAGACCCTGAAAGGGTTGGCGGAGGAGCTTGAAAATGGCCGCGGCTTTGCGGTTATTCGCGGCATCCCAGTANACCNATACAATGAGGATGAAAATAAGATTATCAGCTGGGGGCTGTGTTCCTATTTTGGAACCGGTATTCCGCAGAGCCGTCAGGGGGACTGGATCAATCACGTTATAGATATCAGTGATCAAACCTTGCCGCCGAAGCCGGAGCTAGATCATGTCCTGCGGCGTAAAAACCTGCGAACTAACCATCGCGGTGGCGAACTTGATTTCCATACTGACACCACAGATGTCTTCGCATTGTTTTGTTTGCGGCCTGCAAAAAGTGGCGGTAAGAGCCGTCTGGCTAGCGCCGCGATGCTACATAATATGATTGGGGAGGCTGAGCCAGATTATCTGAAGGCACTTTATGACGNTTATTATTACATGTCACAATCTGATGATAAGGCAGGCGCAGCTTCAAAAATTTCGACTAAGCGGATACCCGTCTTCACACGCAGGGGCGATAAGGTTGAAGGGTATTATATCTCGCAAGTAGTGCAACGGGCTGTGGACCAGGGTCTTTTTAAATATAATTTGGTTGAGGATAGCGCCCGTAAAGAAATTCAGCGAATAGCGGAAACGCCAGGTGTGGCTCACGAGTTTGATCTTAAGGAGGGTGACCTGCTGCTCGTCAACAATCACGCCGTCTTGCACGCGCGCTATGATTATGAGGATTACCCGGATTTCGCGCGCCGCCGCCACTTGTTTCGGCTCTGGATAGCCAATAGGCCTGAAATGATATCAAAGATATTTTTGGCGTCATCTGAAAAAACTTCTTAGGAAATTCTCACAACAAATCAAACGAGGGCATTGTAATGAAAGCGGCGTATTTTGAAGAACATGGCGGGCCAGAGGTTATTAAAATTGGCGAATTACCTGATCCAATCGCCGGCACTGGCGAGGTCGTTATCGATATTCATGCGTCATCCGTGAATGGCGCCGACTGGAAGGTTCGCGAAGGGTCGTACAAACCGGTACCCTACTTTCCATATATCCTGGGCCGCGATTTTTCGGGCACGGTGTGTGAGGTCGGCGAGGGTGTTTCTGATTTTACGATTGGAGATGAGGTCTTTGGCGTATGTGACGTTGGGCAGGAAGGTACTTATTGTGAAAAAATTTCGATGAAGGCGGCGCTTTGTGCACCCAAACCTAATGAGCAATCTCATATCGAAATTGCAGCTCTGGCCCTAATTGGGCTTACTGCCGTAATTTCAATTGAAGATACACTCCAACTTAAAGCCGATGACAAAATATTAATCCAGGGCGGAGCCGGTGGCGTCGCAAGCTTTGCTATACAGCTGGCTAAATATATTGGGGCTCATGTGATAAGCACGACAAGCGCCGGAAATATCGACTATGTTCGTGGACTTGGAGCTGATGAAGTCATTGACTACAACGCCCAAGACTTTCGGAGCGTCGTCTCCAACTGTGATGCAGTTTTCGATACCGTTGGCGGGGATGTCGCAAGAGGTGCATTCAATGTTTTGAAAAAAGGCGGACGGGCGGCCTTTATTGCCTCTGGTGCCAATGGATTGGACGCACCCTCAAGTGACTTCACGTCCCTTCGACCCAATGTTTACCGAGATCGCCCTCATCTTGAGCGGGTTGTCGAATTGATTGCGGCGGGTGCCGTCACAGCCCCGGAGGTACAATTGTTCTCGATTGATGAGACGGTTGAAGCGCAGAAACTTAGCGAGTCGCGGCACTTCCGTGGCAAGCTGATCTTCAATATTTGCTGATTGGCAAACGCAGGCCAAGGCGTTCCATGCGCGGTAAAATTTCGTTCTGCAGAATGGGAAAGTCGGTTATGTAATTTACCAGCCCAATGGCAATGCCATCTACGCCGTATTCGCTCATCTTTCGAAACTGCTCGACGACATCGTCATAGCTGCCGACAACCGGATAGGTGCCAACGCCGCTGATCATTCTTTCGGTTAGCGTGGTTAACTGTTTGAGTGGTGTGTCGCGTCCCTTGGTACGGATCGCGACAGCGTGCTCGCCGGCATCCCAGTCACCCATTTCATAGACGAGGTAATGGTAATAATTCTGGGCCTCCTTAGTCGTTGGTTTTGTCACCATGTGACCGCTAGCAAAAATACCTACATTTTTGGCTTTTGATGAGGCTCGCAACGCGTGAACACTTGGTCCAAATTCTTCGAAATCTATAATGGAAGTAAACAAGCAATCGGCATGGCGTGCCGCAAAAGCTTTTCCTGCCGCAGAGTTTCCAGCGCTGACCAGTATTGGCCGATCGTCCCCCCAGGGTTTGGGTTTAAGTAAAACGCTTTGGAGATTGAAATATTTTCCCTTGAAATCGAAAGGCTTGTCTTCCGACCATACACGCTTAAGGATAGTCACCCATTCTTCGGTAAAGTCGTAGCGTTCTTCCTGTGGACGCAGCTCTACGCCAAACATGGCGTGCTCCCCAGCGTTCCAACCTGAGACCATATTGAGCCCGAACCGTCCTTTGCCGATATGGTCGGCGGTTACCATTTGTTTAGCAGCGAAGATTGGGCTGAGAAAACCCACATGAACAGTACCAAAAACACAGATATGTTTCGTGGCGGCAAGTAAGCCAGAGGCCCAGGTTAAGGTTTCGAAAGTTGTCCCCTCGGTATCAGTTTCGCCTTTATAACCTTGCCAACGCCCTATTGGCAAAATGAACTCTAGTCCAGCGTCATCGGCAAGTTGTGCGGCTTTGAGATTGTTGTCCCAACTCGGGTCCCATCGTTCTGGTACTTTGGACATGCTCAAACCACCGGAACAGTTTTGCCCAAAGAGCCCCAGCTTAAATTTATTCGGACCATACATCCGGGTATTCCTCCGGCCCATCGGTTTTCCCCT
>NHFY01000063.1 GCA_002170165.1 Flavobacteriales bacterium TMED123 | reverse complement strand
CTGGGCCCCCGTCTTAATCTCGCCCACAGCGTTTGGCTGCTGCCGGAAGAGATCGAGATCCTTGGAGAGACAGGGACTAATGTTGTAATCAACCCATTGAGTAACGCCAAACTTAAAAGCGGCATTCCACCCATCCTCGGATTACAGGAAGCGGGCGTCAGCCTTGGCCTAGGATGTGATAACTGCTCGTGCAGCGACGCCCAGAATATGTTCCAGGCCATGAAACTATTCTGCCTTATGGTGGCAGTGAGCAATCACGAACCAAGCGCGGCACAATCCAGCGCCGCACTTTCTGCGGCTACAACCGGCGGAGCACATGCTATCCGACGGGAGGACCTAGGCCAGATCAAAGCCGGTTCAAAAGCCGATTTGGTTCTCATTGATCTAACCGATCCGTCATACATGCCCCTGAATAGTGCGACGCGACAGCTTGTCTATACCGAAGGCGGCCGCGGCGTAAAAACGGTGATGATAGACGGTAGAGTCATTATCGAGGATGGACGATTGCTAAGTATGGACGAAAAGGCGCTTATCGAGCAGATCGGGGGTGTAATACCGAAATTCCAAGAGGATTACGCCGATATCGAAGCCCGGGTCGATGGCATGCGTCCCTATTTGGAGGAAGCACATCGCCGTATTTGGGCAGAAGACGTTGGAATAAACAGAATCTATCACGACATGCAGCATGCCGCGGCGCCCCGTTTTTAGCTCTCTATTTTAGATCTCATCCACTAAATAAAAGGGTAAGGGGGTAGAGAATCATTCTCATACAGCTCTCCCCGTTCCTTTAAATTTGAGTTATTTTGTTCTTCCAAAAAGTTTTAAGGCTGGCCGTAATGCTTAAAAAAATGGAATAGGGGATTATCAAATGGGAAATTTAGACCGCTGCTACAATATTGCCGATTTGCGCGAAGTTGCTGAGCGACGCCTACCGAAAGGGGTATTCGATTACATCGACAAAGGCACTGAAGACATGAATTCCCTCGGTAATAACCGCAAGGCAATGACCGATATCAAGCTATTAAACAAAGTCGTTACAGATATTTCAGATGTACAGCTAGATGCGAATATCTTTGGCGGCCCCGCTGCAATGCCACTTGCCATCGCTCCCACCGGCACTGCCGGTTTGGCGTGGTTTGAAGGTGAGTTTGAACTTGCAAAAGCCGCAGCGGCCGCCGGCGTCCCCTTTACCCTCGCGACAGGCTCCAACACACCAATGGAAAAACTAGCTAATGAGGCTGGCGGCCGCCTTTGGATGCAGCTTTATATGTGGAAAGAAAAACATTATTCGGATGAACTTGTTAGAAAAGCTGCCAGGAACGGTTTCGAGGCTTTACTTTGGACAGTCGATATCGGCCACGGGGCCAACCGTGAACATAACCTGCGCAACGGGTTTGCAACTCCCTACGTTTTGAACCTAAAGTCTGTTGTTGATATGTTGCGCCACCCCACTTGGCTATCAACCGTCATGGGTCGTTACTTCATGAATGGCGGGATGCCTAGGCACGTGAACTATCCGGAAGGCTATCAAATGCCGATTACCGGAAATGTATCAAAAATGGAAGATAAAAAACCAACAACTAAACGGGCAGACCAACTTTCTTGGGACGACGTTGATCGCCTGAGAGATATATTTCCGGGCAAACTTCTAATCAAAGGTATTATGCGAGCTGATGATGCCGAGGAAGCGATTGAACACGGGGTAGATGGCATTGTCGTATCCAATCACGGCGGCCGAAATATGGATAGTGCCCCGGCCCCCATTCAAGTGCTTCCTGACATTGTCAAAGCAGTTGACGGCAGGATGGCTGTGATCGTCGATAGTGGAATCCGACGCGGCAGCGACATTGTAAAATGCATAGCTCTCGGAGCGGATATGGTTCTTGCCGGTCGTGCAACGTTATACGGCACAGCTGCAGGAGGCGAAGCAGGCGCCGTAAAAGCAATTGATATTCTAAAAGGCGAGATGAAAAGGACGATGGCCTATATTGGCACTCAAAGAGTTTCCGATATAACCCGTGACGTTGTTTGGGAAGGGTCAATGCCTTAAAAAAACTGGTGCGCGCCTTCGTGCCCGAGATATCCTATTGAAGTTTTCATCAGTTCATCAGCAATATTTCAATACTGCAGCCAAAGACCTCTGTGCCCTAGTGATAATCTTCAGTCTAGATAATCTTCCAACCTAATCCGATTCCAAGCTTCTTGCGGCGGCTTAATCGCTTCTTCAAAGGGCAACGTCGCTGGCCGAGTTGCATCTATAATAACTTTTGTATTCATTGGTCCCGTTTCCGAGCGAACCTCACCATAGGCTGCGGGGTTAAGATGCGAACCCATAGCGTTAGGTATGATTGCTAGATCCCTGTCTGCTTCAAAGGTTGTCGCAATTGCCCACAAGACGCGCTGCTCATCATAAATATCGATATCCTCATCGACAACAATTGCTATTTTAATGTTGGGGTTTGCTGCCAGCGCAGCCATACCCGCCGACTTTCCCTCGCCGGGAACGCGTTTTTTGATTGATACATATACCGTAAATCGACAAGAACCAGATACGGGCATATAAACTGCAGTCACAGTAGGGCATAGATGCTTTACGCTCTCATATACCGTACTTTCAAGACTAAGGGCCCCAGCAAGGTTATGTTCCTGATGGGCTGGATCGAGATCATGGTAAATTGCGTCATTGCGCATAGTTATCGCAGTGACATTCATCATGCCAACGGGGTCTTTAGCTGGCCCGTAATAACCCGTAAATTCAGCAAACGGTCCATCTTTAGTTGGACTAGAGGGGTCGAGATAGCCCTCAATTGCGATTTCCGCAAAGGCAGGCACAGGAATATCAACCGTCTCCCCGTCGACAACCTCCAAAGATTCTCCTAACAAGCCCCCCATAACTTCCAGCTCACTCAGATCCATTGGCCCCTCACATAAAGTACCAATGAGAGCCGCAGGATGATGACCAATAAAAAGAACCGCCTCCATTTTTTTATTGAGCTCCAAATAGCGGCGGTAGATATAGCCAGCGTGATGTGCAGGGTTAAACATACAGCCGAGTAAATCTTTTCCCTGTAGTTCGTGCCTGTACATGCCTGCGTTCAGTACGCCGCTATCGGGATCTCTCACCACCAACACGCCAACAGTAATATATTTACCTGAATCCTTTTCTGCGTGATGCACAATCGGCAATTTTGACAAATCAATATCATCGCCTAAGAGCACTCTTTGTTTTACCGGTGCATCTGCCGGGTCAATTTTTTTAGTGGGTAGCGGGTTGGCTTCCCGCTCAATAAATCGCTGCAGGATAGTGCTTTTTGGCTCATCCGGATCAACACCCAATGCCAACCCTAGTAAATCGTAATTCCCAAAAAGATTTGTCAGCAGGGGGAGCTCTGATCCGTTAACATTTTCGCAGCGAATTAACGGATACCGCCCTTCTGCCGCCAATTTTTGCTGTATCACACAGGGCTCAAATATAGGATCCACTGGCCTGGAAACATTAGCATAAAAGGCCTGACCCAACTGACGGGCTTCACCGATAAAAGATCTTAAGTCTTTGTTCATAGCAATATTCCAGANACCGAAAGTTAAATGCTGAGAAACAACATAGCATATATCTTAGGTTGNTACATTTNTGGTGTTTTNTTTTTAGCGTTTAAAAGCTATGCGCGATACCGCGCTAAACCGGGCATTGCCGTGAAGAAGAATAAGATCATCGAAAAAACAACGATAGAGGGACCCGCGGGTGTGTCGATCGTNGCAGANGCAGTCANACCTCCAACAACAGACAAACAACCTNCAAAAATNGCATAGACTGCCATTTGTTCAGGTGTACGAGAAAATCTACGGGCTGTCGCCGGCGGGATAATTAACATNGAAATGANAAGCANNATNCCAACAATCTTCATTGCTACAGCAATTACAAATGCGATCATTAGCATAAAGACCAAACGTATCGCATTNACCGGTACACCTTCAACAAGCGCTAGCTCTTCATCTACCGACATCGACAACAAACCCCGCCAAANCAATGCTAANANCGCCAGACAAACAAACCCACCTCCGTAAATNGATATCAAGTCGCCTTCAGAAACNGCCAAAATATCGCCAAACAAATAANTCATTATATCAATCCGAAAGCTTTCTATAAAAGCAATCAAGACGAGCCCTATTGCCAACATACCATGCGCTAAAATCCCNAAAATTGTATCCGAAGCAAATCGNGCGTCGCGTTCCATGGAGAAAAGAGCAATAGCAACCACCATACAGGTCAGGACCACCCCGATTAACGGGCNGANGCCGCATAAAANACCCAGCGCGACACCCAGCAACGCGGTATGAGAGAGAGTAGCGCCAAAATATGACATCCTACGCCAAACCAAAAAACATCCCAATGGCCCGGCCACCATTGATACTCCGATACCGGCAGCCAATGCTAAAATAAGAAAATCATCCATGGGTATGTTCTTCGGTTAAATCAACGGTCGCGCCCGTTAGGTCGTGTCGATGGTCGTGCTGATGGGCATATACCGCCATTGCTGAGGCTGTAGCTTCTGATCCGAATAAGGTCAGGTAAGATGGGTCGCGAGCGACATTCTCAGGTTTGCCTTCACAACAGATGTGCCGATTTAAGCACAGTACGTGATCTGTTGCTGCCATCACGAGGTGCAGATTGTGAGAAACAAGTAAAACGCCGCAACGGCGGCGGTCTCGAATTCTGCGGACAATCTCATAAACTTCTGCCTGACCACTGAAATCGACGCCAGCAGCAGGCTCATCTAAAACCAATAATTCTGGATCACGTAATAATGCTCTTGCCAATAATACGCGACGCATTTCGCCCCCGGAGAGCCCCTGCATTGGCGTGTTGACCACTGTAGCTGCGCCGACTTCCTCCAGGGCCGCTTCGATTTTAGCCCTAGACTTAGGCGCACCGAGGAGCAAAAAACGGCATACGTCGAGGGGAAATGTCGGGTCTATTTCAAGAAATTGTGGGACATACCCGACTATTAAGCCAGGTGAGCGCTCGATCCTCCCCGTGTCGCATTCGGTCAAACAAAGTAGAGCACGAATTAATGTCGACTTCCCGGCCCCATTAGGCCCAACCAAAGTAACAATTTCGCCGGCGTTGACGGCAAGGCTAACCCTATCAATTATTGGTTTCCCGCCCTTGGTGACCGTTAAATCAATCCCACGAATTAAAGNTTGTATTGCCGCCCCCTTAATCATCTTTTCTCNCANTAGAACAGGCAGAGCACCGACCAACAACCTCAACAGTTTGCTGTTCGGCTTCAAAACCCAGNGCGTCCGCNCTCCGAATTACTGCGCGATCAATATCGGTATCGTCAAGCTCAGCGACAGATTTGCAATCGCGGCAAATTAAAAACTGTCCGCCATGACGCCGCGTAGGATCNCCGCANCCAACGTAAGCGTTGAGAGATTCAATTCGATGTATCAAACCATTTTCAATAAAAAATTCGAGGGCTCTATAAACNGTTGGNGGCTCAGCGTTTCCTCGACTAACTCGTAACTTATCAAGCAATTCGTAAGCGCCAATTGGCCCATGGCTNGACCANACTAATTCTAACACTTGGCGTCTTAAAGGNGTAAAACTGAGNCCGTACTNCNTGCAGTAGNTTTCAGCTGCGGCAATGGCTTCCGAAACGCATTGACCATGATCATGTTGGTCGGGATGAAAGGGGNTAATAACCTTATCACCCTTCTNCAATCTTCCCATCAACTCCTCCAAATNTTTANACGTTATAACATATCATANAACCCATCCACCGATGCAAGTTNTNTTATCAAAACGNTTTTATTGTATTGGTNATTTTATTTTGATATCTGAANAACATGGANAANTTNGATACNCCCCGAAAAATNNCTGCCGAATTCTTTGGTACTGCCTTCCTTCTAGCCGCCGTAATTGGATCTGGAATTATGGGCGAAAAGCTATCACCGTCAAATCCNGGTGTTGCCCTCCTTGCNAATACNTTGGCAACGGGNGCTATACTTGCGGTTTTAATCCTAATCTTTGGTCCAATNTCAGGTGCGCACTTCAACCCCGCGGTGACCCTCGCTTTTTTNATCCGGCGTGAAATTAGGTTAGGATTAGCGATTATCTTTATTAGCACACAAATTTTTGCCGCTATCTTTGGCGCCATTGTCGCTCATTTGATGTTTGATGTGCCGCTTCTTGAAGCCTCAACTCAAATTCGCACGGGACCCGGGCAGTGGGTTGCAGAAGTTGTTGCCACGTTTGGATTGTTGGCCACTATTTTTGGNTGTATCCGTTTCCGCGTCTCCGCTGTCCCATACGCTGTTGGTCTGTACATTTCCGCTGCCTACTGGTTCACCTCGTCAACGTCCTTCGCCAANCCAGCTGTCACTATTGCTCGAAGTTTAACAAATACATTTTCTGGTATTCGTCCCGAAGACATGCCAGGCTTTATTGCCTCTCAGCTTATTGGGGCAGTACTAGCCACTATTGTTTTTNGCTGGTTACTTCATCCAAAAACCCGAAATAAAAATACATCAATTTAATNTAGGAAAAACGGNTCAAAGAACCACCNGTCCCCAAGGATANGTAATGCGTTTCTTTCTATCGTTTGTGGTCTTTTGCCTCACAAATTTTATAGCATTAAATGCCGAGGCAAATGACNGGCNANTAGTCCACTTTCATAGCNTCGATGNTGATCAGACCNTAATTCGCGGTGAGTTAGTCAAGCCAAACGGAGAAGGTCCNTATAGTGCAATANTTATGATGCATGGGTGTTCCGGGCTTTATAAAAATTCCGGAGAAATAAAGACCAATTCTGCAGCCTGGATAAATCGATTTGTAAAATGGGGCCATGTTGTCTTAGCAGTGGACGGCTTTACCCCGCGCGGTTTTCGTTCGATGTGCGGCAGAAACAAACGCCCATTACATGCTCTCGATGACCGGCCATTTGATGCTTATGGCGGCCTGGCTTGGCTAAAAAATCAACCTTTCATCAAAAAAGATCAGATTATATTGATAGGATGGTCCAATGGGGCTATGGCGGCCTTATCAGGATTNCGGGAAAATAAGGCCGAACATTTCGGCGAAGGGCACCGATTTAAGGCTGCCGCAGCCTTTTACCCCGGCTGCATCACTCTCCGTCGCAGAGTTAANAATCGTTTAAAGCCNTACGCNCCGNTGTTGGTNTTTGTTGGCTTAGCAGATAATTGGACGTGGCCTAAACCTTGCATAAAGCTAATCCGCCAAGCGGCAGAAGATGGCTTTATGGCCCNATATATCGCNTATGANAACGCCTATCACGCTTTTGANCACCCAAACTTNCCAAAGAGAACCAGGATCAGTCGTAATTCNAAATGGANAAAAAAAGAACGNAANGTCACCATCGGTTCAAACCAAGCAGCACGCGAGGATGCCATCGAAACTCTGCAAGACTGGCTTAAAGAACGGTTCGATGAATAAACAAAANATNGCTTAATTTATTNATATTGAGGGNGGTGGTTTCGCAGCAAATTTTGAGTCANCAAGACAAAGGCGACCCTGTTCATCCTGCCATAATTCTNCATCTTTGTGGAGCTTACCCAGTGAACGANCCAGNGCTTTAAAGCCCTCTTTTTCNAAGGTTTCCGACAAGGCAGCAAAATAGACTGGTTCTTTTTTAAGTTTCATTTTTACCCTGGAAGCCAGATCATCAACATCAACATCGACATCTACCGTTTCGCCGGAGTTCTCTTCCCGAGAACCTATGTAGTCAGAAAGGTCGAGACTTTCGGCATAGGCATATTTAATGCGCTCGAAACGCTCACGAGGTAGATCATCAGGGATTGTCGCGTCAATCCCACATTTGGTCGTAATTGGCGTTACGCCAGGCGTAATTCTTAGACTAGGGTCAAGCGGTTTTGCGCGTACGTCTGGAATTGTAATAATGTCTCGATCCGCTTGGACCCGAGTAGCCAAGGCCCACTCGACATCGTCGCCGTCAAAGACGTCAATATCCTCATTTACAACGACGACATGTTTAATATCTGACGCAATCAAAGCCGTCATTATAGCGTGTTTTGCCTCGCCTGGTCGCTTACGAATTGATACGACGGCATGAAAATAACAGGATCCTCCAGGAGTAATATTCACATCAACTAAATCAAGATTAGCGAGNATAAANGCGCGTCGCACCGCGGCTTCACGGTTGGCCGCACCGGGTAGTATCACCTCCCACGGCATATGAAGGGCGTAATACATTGGGTCCCTGCGCGTTGAAATTGATTTGATGCGTACGTGTGGGTTCCAGTGCAGACCACCCATCAACCTGGTAAATTCGCCAAAACGGCCTTCTGGTTTCGTCCAACCTATGGGCAGAATTTCTCCCTCAAGGACAATCTCCGCGTCAGCAATAAAGGGTACATCACTCGTCTGNCCTGACATCAGGCGCACGGCTTCACCCGTCATACCCCCGGCAATAGATANCTCGTTCAATCCCAGGGGAGCTCTATATGTTGCTGCCATATTTACCGCCATATGTGTTCCGAGGTTGATAGTTATGGGGAGCACTTCATCCTTTTGAAAGGCTGTTAGAGCGAGCCTTTGAAGATCGTTAGGCGTAACAATATCAATACCNGTTAGATTTTTTTCTCTAACAAGGAACCTGTATATCCCGGCGTTAAGAGAGCCATCTTCAGTTTTCGCTATTGTTACCCCAGCGGTTATCATTGGTCCGCCATCGTGGATGGAAAATAACGGCACTGGCAATTCAAACAAATCAACATCCTCACCCGTCAAGATAATTTCCTGCACCGGCCCGTCATTAACCATTGCAGGGGGTATCGGATTGCTCAGTCCCTGATCAATACGCTTGTAAACTTCACCGTAGGGGCAATCGAAGGCTGCACCAATGCGTTCCCGACCATTCGAAATCCCAGAGACCACCGGCATCGCGTAATCATTTACATTGTGGAAGACGAGAGCCTTATCAGATTTGTCAACGAGCGCCGCAATGTGTCGTATATCAACTGATTTGTAGATATCCTCTACATGACCCTGCTTACGCAATTTATCGACCATTTCGCGGAAGTTGTATTGCATCCAGAACTCCTATTTTTTTTCAAGTATCAGCATATCCGCCCTTCCGATAATCGTGCAAACTGATCGGGCTTAAAATTTTGCAAAGAAATAGAAAATGATTGACCGTAAGAGGGATGTTATCGATGTACTTGATCATGCTGCGGTAATGGTGCGGGACCTGCATGCCTCAGCAATGGCATATAGACGACTAGGGTTTAGTCTCACGCCAATTTCGCAACATTCGGGTGCGTTAAAGTCAGGTGACGAAGTTGTTCAATGGGGCTGCGGAAATTACTGCATTATGCTTCAGAAAGGATACCTTGAACTGCTGGGGGTCATAGACGATAACCTTTATGACAACAAAATTCCCCAATCTCTTGAACGTTATGAGGGTATCCATATTTTGGCATTTGGCTGCATGGATTGTTCTGCCGCCGCCGAGCATCTCGCAGAACAAGGTTTTGGGGTGAATGGAGTACACTTCCTGGCCAGGTCCTTAGATACACCGTTTGGCGAACGAAGAGCGGAATTTAACTTGGCTCGCTTGCCCCCCGAGGAAATGCCCGAGGGACGCGTCTTAGCCATCCAACATCTGACACCGCAATATCTATGGCAAGACCGTTATTTGACACATTCCAACGGCGCCATTGCTCTGGATGAAATCGTTGTCTGCGTTGAAGAGCCCATCACTGTTGTTAGGCGATATGAAAAATATTTTGGAAAACCAGCTAGCGAGGAGTTTAATTCATGGAATTTTACTTTACGGCAGGGGAATTTTGTTATTACGACACCAGCGACCTTACTCAAAAAATTTGATATAAATCCGCCAACCACGCCATATGCAGCGGCTATAAAAATAAAAACCCAAGGCTTGAAAACAACGAGAAGGATTTTAGAAAAAAATAATGTTGTATACACCGAAAAAAAATATGGCTTGCAGGTTGCCGCCGCAGAAGCCGCTGGTGCAAATATTATTTTTACAGAATAAATAATGTCTTTCGATATCATAATTATAGGGGCCGGTTTTGCCGGTCTTACAGCTGGAAATCGTGCTACTGAATTGGGCTTGAAACCTTTGGTTCTTGAGGCCAGCCCGGAAAAAATTTATCCTTGCAATTCGCGCTTCTCAACCGGTTCACTGCATGTCGCATTCCAGACACCGTGGACCAATGCAGAGCAACTAAGCACCACAATCATCAGCAACGCTAAAGGTGCTGCACGCCGTGACTTAGCAAAAACTATAGGTCGCAATGCCGCCCGAACACTTGATTGGCTGAAAGACCGCGGCGCTAACTTCGAGGATCACCCGCGGCGAACAGACCACATGCCAATGTTGTCACCGCTGCGTGAGATGCGCGCTGGACTTGACTGGGAGGGTGGTGGCGCAAACAAACTCCTGAAAAGGCTGGGCGACGAACTAACCAAGAATGGGGGTGAATTGCGGCGGGCCGCGCGTGCTCAAAGGCTAATAAATATTAATCACAAAGTTGCTGGCGTAGAAGTGATTGCCGGAGAACGAGAAGAAACTCTCTTTGCAAATTCTACCATAATTACCGATGGTGGCTTTCAGGCAAATGCCGAACTGGTACGTCGGCATATCGGCTGCGACATATCCGAGCTCCAGGCACGGAATGCTGGCACCGGTGTCGGCGATGGAATACGTATGGCAACAGAAATCGGTGCGGCTACCGTAGGGCTAGATAGTTTTTACGGACATGTGCTCAGCCGCGATGCCATGACCAACGATAATCTATGGCCATATCCTCAAGTTGATTTAATTTGTGCTTCAAGCATCGTCGTTAATGGCGATGGAAAGCGATTTGCTGACGAAGGGTTGGGCGGTATATTTATGGCAAATGCAATAGCCAAGATGGATAATCCTTTATCTGCTGTAGCAATATTCGACTCCCGGGTCTGGGAAGACGCAAGAACCACCGACAATGTGCCACCCAACCCGTCACTTCCGGATGCAGGAGGGACCGTCATTGAGGCAGGAACACTGGATGAATTGGCAGATGCGGCAAATATCAATAAGACAGGGTTATCGGCAACTATCAACCTGTATAATCAATACGTCGCCTTCGGTTCAATTCCTTCGCTTGACCCAATTCGGACCAAAACCGCCCATATCGCCCAACCAATTTTAGACCCACCGTTTTATGCAATCCCGTTATGTGCCGGTATTACTGTGACTTCGGGCGGCCTG
>NHFY01000062.1 GCA_002170165.1 Flavobacteriales bacterium TMED123 | reverse complement strand
TTGCAATTGCAATATTGAAGTTCTCATCATTTGTATTATTTGCCAAGGCTCTAATCACATCTACAACTGAAACTTCCAAAGTCACATTCATTCCGCCCTTAAGGTCAAGCCCTAAGTTGATTTCTCTCTCCTGACATTCTTTGTAGGTATAGTCTTTCACCCAAATATCATAAACCTTTTCACTGCTTATTGAATCTAGATAATATTTCTCTTTTTTGTAAGCTTCGGCGTTAAGATATTCATTTACAATGGTAGTGTCTATTAAACTGTCATTGGAGCTTTCTGATAATGTTGAGATCAGTTCTTCTTTATTGCTTTCAACATAAGTATTAGCATATTCAACTGCATCTTGTTGGACAGCATCAGCCACCCAAGTAAAGGATAGTTGATATAAGCAAACGATAGTGAATAGCAAAGCGAATACTTTAATTGCGTTTCTATTTTGCATTATTTCTTAATTTTATTTTAGCTAAAAAATTCGAACGGCAAATATAGAATTTCATTCTTACATACACAATAAAATATCAGGGCATTTATTTGAGTATTAAATATGAAGTTTTTTGAGATAAGATTGCTATTTTTTCGCTTTCTTTGTATTCATTATTTTGAATGAAATGAAAAAAACCCTCATTTTTTTAATTACAATTTTTCTGTTTTGCTCAACTTTTGCTCAAATCAATTTTAATAGAGACACTTCTATTGCTGCAATGGAAAATGGTATACATTTCAATTATGCTTGGGCTGGCGGTATTAATGCTGCACAACCGTCTGAAATTGATATTAACCTTGATGGCGTAAAAGACCTTGTTATTTTTGATAGGACAGGAAATAAACTTACGCCATTTCTAAACATAAATGGGAAATATGTATTTGCTCCAGAATATCGCTCCGCTTTTTCAAACGATTTGCACGATTGGTTAATTTTTGCCGATTATAACTGTGATGGAAAAGAGGATATTTTTACCTATTCTTCTGCTGGAATTTCGGTATTAAAGAACACGTCAACCAGCTCTCTTTCCTTTAGTATGATAACCCCACTAATTATGTCAGATTATGGAAGTTCAAACTTAAATCTTTATGTAAGTGGTGCTGACATACCGGCAATTACTGATATAGATAATGATGGGGATTTAGATATACTTACCTTTTCAATTATTGGAGGTTTTGTGGAGTTACATAGAAATATGGCCATAGAATTAACTGGAAGTTGTGATACTATAGCTTATAGAAAGGAGGAAAGCTGTTGGGGAAATTTCTTTGAAGGATTGAATAGCTATTTAATCAATTGCACAACTTGTCATCCTGATAGTTGTTCCCCTCCTTTTATACCCTATACATCCTACAGCAAGCAAAAACATGCGGGATCAACTCTGCTTGCAATCGATATTGATGATGATAATGATAAAGATATAATATTAGGAGATATCAGTTATACCAATTTGAATCTACTAATAAATGGTGGTGATAGCATGTATGCAAATATGAGTGCTGTTGATAGCACCTTTCCTGCAAACAACAATAATACACTAGCAACTGATTTACATTTGTTTCCAGCCTCCTTTTATTTGGATTTGACCCATGATGGAAAAAAGGATTTGCTAGTGGCAACCAACAGCCAAGCTAATGCTGAAAATTTTAAAAGCATGTGGCTGTTTTCCAATAGCGGCACCAATACACTTCCTGATTTTAATTTTGTAAGTAAAGCATTCTTGCAAGAAGATATGATAGATTTGGGAGAGGGGGCTTACCCTGTTTTTTTCGATTATAACAATGATAGCCTGATGGATATTGTAGTTGGGAATTATGGCTATCATGATGTAAGTGGCAATGATGTTTCTGGACTTGCACTTTTTGAAAATATTGGCAGCATTACACAGCCAGTTTATGATTTGATAACAAGAGATTTTGCTGGAATATCAGCACTTAATTTGAATATTATTTTGAACATTCCTGCACTTAATATCTACCCAGCATTTGGTGATTTGAATGGAGATGGCTTTAAAGATTTGATTGTAGGTGATGCTGATGGAAAATTGCATTATTTTACCAATGATGCAGGAGCTGTATCCTCATTTACCCTTGCAGTAGCAGATTATGAGAAAATAGATGTTGGCTATTTTTCTGCACCTCAAATTATTGATGTAAATAGAGATGGACTAAATGATTTGCTGGTAGGTAACAAAACAGGACAACTCAGTTATTTCCCAAACAATGGCACAAGCACAACAGCAGTTTTTGATTCAATCATCACTAATTTTGGTGGGATTGATGTAGATTCTGCTACTATTTCTTCTGGTTTTAGCACACCACATATGGTAGATATTGATAGCGTCTATCATTTATATGTCGGCTCTTATACTGGTGCCATTTATCACTACAATGATATTGATGGTAACTTATCAGGTAGTTTTAACTTGGTAAGCAATCAAGAGCAAAATATAATGGAAGGAGGTAAAACTGCATTAAGTATAAAAGATGTAAATAATGATCAGATTCCTGATATGGTAGTTGGCAACTATTGTGGAGGTTTGAGTTTTTTTAGTGGAGATAGTATAACTACAAAGCTAGATGATATAACCGTAAAAGAGGCGCTTTTAATTTATCCAAATCCAACTCAAAAGAAGCTATATGTACAAGCGGATATAAATACTAATATCCAAATTCAAAACATCTTAGGTAAAACGCTTTTTTCAGAAGAAAAAAAGACAATAACTCATGAGTTAAACATCAGCAGACTAGCGGCCGGCATTTACTTTGTTAAATTAGGAAATCGTACAGCTAAATTTATTAAGGAGTAAAATCAGGGTTATTGATAAAATCAGTATCTGATAATGCTTTCAGGAAAGCAATTAAATCTTCCTTTTGCTGATTGGTGAGTTGCAATCCTACTCCCAATTTTTTCATCAAAGGATCCACAGTGGAGGAGTATTCCCCGCCACTATTGTAGTGTTCTACAACTTCCTCCAAAGTAGCAAATCTACCGTCATGCATATAGGGTGCGGAAAACTCAATATTTCTGAGTGTTGGTGTTTTGAATTTTCCATAATCGGAAGCTAGGCCTGTAACTTGTCCCAAACCATTATCCAAAAATGGCTCTAAATCTAATGCATTATTATGAAATGAATTATCCATTAGCTTATTTGTACCATGACAGTGGAAACAATCACCTTGTTCTGAATTAAAAATAACATATCCATTCAATTCGGAAGGTGTTAATTGCAACTCTTGTCTTAAATACTTATCATATCTAGAATTTACAGAAATCAAAGTGCGTTCAAATTGTGCAATCGCCATCACTACATGTGTAGAGTCTATTTTCTGAGTATTGAAAGCTCTGCGAAAAAGTTCCTTATAATTTGTATCTGCATTTAATACGTTCTCAACATTTGGCCAAGTATTATTCATTTCAATTGGATTAATAACTGGCTCAAAACCTTGCTCTTCTAATGTAGAAGCACTTCCGTCCCAATTAAAACTATTAGTCCATCCTAAGTTAATTATCGCACTAGCATTCCTTGATCCTTGTATACCGTTAATTCCAGTACTAAATCGATTTGGGTCAGAAAATGATGAGGATTGCATATGGCAAGATGCACAACTTAGTGTCCCATCTCCACTTAGAATAGGATCATGAAAAAGCTTTTTACCAAGCTCAACACCTTCTACTGTCATAGGATTATTTTCGGGGATATCCATATCTGGAAATCCTTCTGGAATAATAATCATGTAAGGAGTGGTTTGATATGGGATTAACGTATCGTAATCACAACTTCCATCTTCATAAGTTGCAGAGCTATTATAATTTAAAGCACTTTTATCTGTACAACCTTGTATAATAAGGAAGTCCTTTTTGCATGAAAGCAAAAAAATTAAACAACATAAGGCATACAATACCTTATTAAGTTTAATCACCGATTTATTGTTGTAATTGAAAACACGTCTGCCTCTCCATTAGCTTCAAACTTATGCTGCATATTCATACTACCCATCATGCCATTTGGAAAGTCATGAAAAGATATTGTGTTCGGATTTTGAAACCAATTATTAATTTCCATGTTTACAGATAAATTGACATCACCTAAATCATCATCAACATTTAAAAAAATATCAAATTCTTTATCAAAAGACATATCCATAGCCATAGTTGGGCCTGTATGTGCATTATATTTGGTTGCTACTGTGTCAAAAGACCCTTCAAGCTTCATGTAATGATATCCTCCAGCTCCCATCATTGGAGTATTTGGCCAAAACATATCATCATGCCAGCTTTGATTTACATATTTGTTATCTATATTTAAATTGGAGTCTAGTCCCATAGTAAAAGTTATTTTTGAATAAATTCCATTATCTAACTCACCAGCATCAATACTAAAAGTAGAACGATCATTGGCATCAATAAAGTGAACTTCTTTTAAGAGCTTACTGCTTCCATCTGATGAATGTAAGTAGATGTCAGTGATTAAATACCATAATCTTTCAATATTATAATTATCTCCAGCAGCATTTGTATAATTCAACCCACTAACACAACAAAGATGACCTTCAATACAGTCCTCTCCAATTAAAGAGCCAAAAGGATACATTATAAGGTCACTTCCAGAAACAGTATGGGTAAAATCAACAGACAGGATAGTAGTTTGAGGGCCATTCGAGTCTTTACTGCATCCAAGAAAAAGAAACAGAGAACTCAAAAAAAGTAGCTTCTTCATTTTTTTCAGTTTTTAGTATATAAGACAAAAATAAAAAAAACTTATTTGAACAGGATGTTATAATGAAAAATCCTGTAAGAATCTTATTTATTCAATATTTAGGCTAGTGCTCCAATCTCTCTAAGAAGGTCGTTTGTTTTTCTAACACCTTGAGCAGAATTAGCTAATTTCTCTTTCTCAGAATTATCTAAATCAATTTCTACGATCTTTTCAATTCCATTAGCACCAAGCAATACTGGAACGCCAATACATAAATCAGAAAGATTGTATTCTCCTTCTAAAAATGCAGAACATGGAAACATTTTCTGCTGATCGCAAACAATTGAATGCACCAAAGAAGATACTGCAGCTCCTGGAGCGTACCAAGCTGAGGTGCCTAACATCTTAGTTAAAGTAGCTCCACCAACTTTTGTTGCTTCCAAAACTTCATTTAATTTTTCTTCTGACAAAAATTCAGAAACCCTAACAGAATTTCTTGATGCCAATCTTGTAAGTGGCACCATCCCCACATCAGAATGCCCGCCAATTACCATGCCATCTACATCTGAACTTGGGCAATCCATTGCTTCAGCTAATCTATATTTGAAACGAGCTGAATCCAAAGCTCCTCCCATTCCTATAATTCTATTTTTAGGTAACCCAAGGGTTTTATGCGTAAGGTACGTCATGGTGTCCATTGGATTACTGACAATGATTAAAATAACATCAGGAGAGTGCTCAATTAATTGCTCAGCAACTGATTTAACAATTCCTGCATTTATACCGATTAATTCTTCACGCGTCATCCCAGGTTTTCTTGGAATTCCTGAAGTGATAACGGCCACACTACTTCCAACTGTTTTTGAATAATCGCCTGTTGTTCCTGTAATCTTAGTATCAAACCTATTTAATGATGCAGTTTGCATCAAATCCATTGCTTTTCCTTCTGCAAAATTTTCTTTTATGTCTACTAATACTACTTCTGATGCAAAATTTTTAATGGCAATATATTCTGCACAACTTGCACCTACTGCACCTGCGCCTACTACTGTTACTTTCATTTCTTATGTTTTTAGTATTGAAATTATACTTTTATGACGATTGTTAGGCATCAATATTAGCGTACTTGGCATTTGCTTCAATAAATTCTCTTCTAGGCGGAACCTCATCTCCCATTAGCATGGAGAATACCCTATCTGCTTCTGCAGCACTATCTATGGTTACTTGTCTTAATGTTCTATTTTCCGGATTAAGAGTGGTATCCCAAAGTTGGTCGGCATTCATCTCGCCTAAACCTTTGTACCTCTGAATTCCAATATTTACATCCTTACCTGCTTTCATTTCTTCTACTAATTGATCTCTTTCGTCATCTGACCAACAATATCTTTGATCCTTTCCTTTTTTAACTAAATACAAAGGTGGAGTTGCAATATACACATAGCCCTTTTCTATAAGTTCATACATATAACGAAAAAAGAATGTAAGAATTAAGGTTGCAATATGACTTCCATCAATATCAGCATCCGTCATAATCACTACTTTATGGTATCTTAATTTTTCTGTATTTAGTGCTCTTTCGTCCTCTTCCGTTCCAACCGAAACGCCCAATGCTGTATACATATTTTTAATTTCCTCATTCTCGAAAACCTTATGCTGCATGGCTTTTTCAACATTCAGGATTTTTCCTCTTAAGGGTAAGATTGCTTGAAAATGTCGGTTTCTACCTTGCTTCGCAGTACCGCCTGCTGAATCTCCCTCTACCAAGAAAATTTCGCATTTTTCAGGGTCTCTCTCAGAACAGTCTGACAATTTTCCAGGTAAACCAGATCCAGACATCACACTTTTTCTTTGCACCATCTCCCTTGCTTTTCTAGCTGCATTTCTGGCAGTTGCTGCCAAAATCACTTTCTGCACAATGGTTTGTGCTTGCTGAGGATTTTCCTCCAAATAATACTCTAACATTTGAGCAACAGAACGAGAGACGGCAGAAGTTACTTCTTTATTGCCTAATTTGGTTTTGGTTTGCCCTTCAAATTGAGGCTCCATCACTTTCACTGACACAACCGCCGTAAGCCCTTCTCTAAAATCATCTCCTGAAATTTCAAACTTTACTTTCTTCAGCAAGCCAGAATCATCAGCATATTTTTTTAATGTTCTTGTCAATCCTCTTCTGAAACCAGAAAGGTGCGTTCCTCCTTCATGCGTATTAATATTATTTACATAAGAATGTACATTCTCGGTATAAGAATTATTATATACCATAGCCACCTCAACTGGAACACCATCTTTTTCTCCATCAAAATAAATGACATCATTTAAAATGGACTCTCTTGTTCCATCAAGAAAAGTAACAAACTCCTGCAGCCCACCTTCAGAATAAAACTCTTCTTTTACAAAATCACCTTCTTCTGTTGTTCTTCTTTTATCAGTTATAGAAAGATGAATTCCTTTATTAAGAAATGAAAGCTCCCTTAGTCTTGCAGCCAAAATATCAAAATGATAAATAGTATCTTCAAATATAGTTTTGTCTGGTGAAAATGTTACCTCTGTGCCTGTTTTATCAGTTGTTCCTATCTCCCTTACCTCATATTTTGGGACTCCAATTTCATATTCTTGTTCAAATACTTTACCCCCTCTATGTACTTCTGCACGCAAATGGCTGGAAAGTGCATTCACACAACTCACCCCTACTCCATGTAGTCCTCCAGACACTTTGTAAGAACCTTTATCAAACTTCCCCCCAGCATGTAATACAGTCATTACTACCTCCAAAGCTGATTTGCCTTCTTTTTCATGCATATCGGTAGGAATACCTCTACCATTATCTTGAACAGTTATTGAATTATCTTCATTGATAAAAACATTAATATGCGAACAATGACCTGCTAAGGCCTCATCAATAGAATTGTCAACCACCTCATACACCAAATGATGAAGGCCTTTCTGACCAATATCACCAATGTACATTGCAGGTCTTTTCCTTACTGCTTCTAAACCCTCTAAAACCTGAATATTATCAGCTCCATATTGCTGATTATTTTTATTTTCTTCACTCATAAATTTTGTATTAATTATTGCTTTTTAAAAAAACAAACAAATATACAATTTTACTACCGATTAGAGGCTAAATTCTTGAAAGAAAAATAGCTTATTTTATTAACAAAAGTTGATAACTTTTAGAAGGAATAATTGATGCCAAATACCCCATTAAATCCAATTTCCTGATAGCCCTTAAAAAGCGCCTCTTGAGAGTTGGTTAGATTACTCAGCTGAAGGTATGCTGATAAAATTTTAGTATAGCTATATTGCAGCATTAAATTAGCATGAAATTGAGATGGTAAATCATCTACTAAAATCTGAGAGATAGAACTATCCTCCTTATAAGAAAGTCTCGAACCTGTATATTTTATTGATGGTATAACTTTGATTTTATCTCTCAAATTAATTAACAAGCTAATATCAGCAATTAAATTAGGCTTATAATAAACCTCTTTATTCCAATTAAAATAATCAGCTTGTGCATCTAATGACATTACATCATTTAACTCTCTTGTATAATCTAAACTAATTTGAAGCTGTTTTAAATCAACATAATCAATAACAAATCGATTATAATCTCCATTATCAAGGCCAAGAAAATTAGCAAAATCAGTAAACTGCCCATAAGCTATACTAACTTCAAACACCTCATTTGGTCCTAATTTATTACGCATAGAGAAAAAAAGCTCTTCTCCGGCTGTACTTTTTAATTCTTGTAAGAAACCACCCCTGCTAATAATAGCCTGATTAGACCCATAAGAATGCAAATAAGGATTTACATCAGAAACTGTCTTTAATGTATGCTTTTCTTCATTATGCCGAACACCACCAGAGATCAATAAAATATCTTTAACCAACTCCTTAGTTACATTAATTAGTGGCGAAACTGCAACCCTATAAGGATCATAATGAAAATTCAAACCAGCCTGAAAATTTATGCCGATTTTGTCAAAACTTGCTTGTGGCACAAAATGAAGTTCTTTCAAATCTAAGGGCTCATATCTTGAATCTTTATTATTGTAATTAAGGAAATTGTTAAACTCTATCTCAATATTAATTGGTATACTGTTAATTTCTTTTTCTAAATCAGCACTTAAATGCACTTGATTTTCTGACATCTCATTAAAATCAGAAAGAAAAAAATTCACTTTTTTAATTAATGACTGACTACTGTTCTTATTAAGTGCTGTCATTGAGACTTTACTAAATGCAAATCTATTTCTAAAATATTTCTCTTCTTCTTGTGATGATATATTAAAATATGAAGCAGTCCTTCTATCATATTCTAGATTTGCAATAAAAATATGAGACGAAGTAATCTTTTTTGCATCTAAATTAAAAAGATTTTGACTATTCTTCACTTGATAATTTTTTGGTTTGTATTTATTAGATATATGCTGTAAAATAAAACCATAGTTAAAGTCTGCAGAACGCTTGCTATTGTGCAAAAATGAAAAGTGCTTATTTGAATTATCTCCAAAACCAATAGAAGTTTGATTATCGTACAGTTTAGCAATACTCTCATCCTTTACTTTGGCTGCTTTAAGTGGCCGTGTTTTGTAATTAGTTTTCAAGTTAAATTGACCTGTTGAATAAGTTTGGCTTTTATCCACTTTTAGTGTGTCTGCAAAAGAAGCTTGCTCATTTAATTTATTTGCTTCAGGAATTGAAGGCTTGAATCCTTCTGTTACGCTCACCTCTGTAGCTTTTATATCTTGTGATTGTAGAGTAATTGAACACATCAAACTCAGAAGTAGTAAAAGAAAAGTGCTTTTCATTTTTTTATTTTTTTATTTTTAGTATTTCATTAGTATCAGATTCTAACTCAAAAAGCATTTCATAATTTATTTCTTCATCCAAAATTTCTATCACTATTTCCGACTTTTTTTCTGCTCTTGCAGCAGCAACTGTAATTTCTTTTTGCAAAATTGCTTCAAACTTTTTTCTTGCTACAATTAGTAACTCCTCTCCTTGATAATTCTCAATAATTGACTCTAAGGTTGCTTTTGCTTGAAAATAATTTCCTTTTTGCGCATAAATTTCAGATAGTAAAATAAAACCTTTAGCTATCCAATAGTCAGCTGTAAAATCATTAGCCAAATGGTAAATATTGTTTTCTGCTTGCTGCAAACTATCATTTAAAAAACTAAGATAAGCAAGCATATAAGTGGCTTCTGCACCAATTGAAGTTTCCGAATTTTTACTTAAATCAGCAAATACTTTCTCTGCTTTTTGAAAATTCCCATTATCAAAAAAGCTCTCCGCTAAAATCAAATCTGCTTTGTTTTTCAAACCTTGGTCAACTTTGTCTAATTGAAGTACTTTTTTGGCATAGACTACCGCATCTTCAGAAGCTTTTTCAACTTCTTTATTAGCTAGCATCAAACGAATAATCGCTTCTCTTTTCGAACTGTTATTAGTTGCAATTTTTTCTACTGCCCGATAATAATTAATCGACTGGTCAAAATCTGATAATTTGAAATAATGCCTTGCTAAATACAAATTAGCAGGTTCTAAATGTTGGCTATTTGCTTTTATCACTTCACGAAAAGCATTAAGTACACATGCAGAATCATTTTCTTCTTTACAGCTTTCAGCTAAATAATAATTAGCATCCACTAAAAAAATACCATCAGAGAAATTAGAGATATAGTTCTTAAAAGTATTTCTTGCAACTGAGTAATCGCCCTCTGCAAATTTCATAAATGCAGTATTATAAGTTAAAGAATCTTGGTCAGCCCTACTGATATTAACTTGAGATAAAGCATTAACAACGGCCAAATACTCATCTACTTTTGCAATGCTAATGTAAGCGGCTCGCATGCCTGAAAGCGCATCTTTAAAATAAGTAGTTTTTGCAAAATCATTAATAACAACCATAAATGATACGATTGCTTTTTCAGTATCTCCTGCATTAAAATAAATCATGCCTTTACTTAAATGAATTTTGGCTTTTAAATGTTCATCTGAAATGAAGTTGAGCAACTGATTATAAGTATCAAGCGCTTTCTCTTTTTGATTGTTGTTTTTGCAATAAACTGCTAAATCAAGCAAAGCATCATCAAAATATATAGACTTTTGGTGGCTCTCAATAAATTGCTTTAATATTTTCTCTTTAGCTGAATACTTACCAATCAGCCCAAGACAAACAGATTGATTGTAAAGTGCATAATCAGCATCAAACAAATTGCAGCTGATTGCTTTTGCATAATTTTTCTCTGCCATCCTGAAATCTGAAAGCATAAAATAACAATCGGCTAATCTTAAATATGCATCATTCAAACGCATAGAGTCTTTCGCGATTTTTATGAATTTACGAAAACTATTTTTTGCTTTTTGATAATCTTTTTGCTGAAAATATGCATAAGCCAAATTATATTGAGCAAAATCAGTGGTAGAAGACAGTGAAAGCGCTAAATAATCATTATAAAGTTTAATTGAATTTGAGTAATCTGAAAGCCTGAAATAACAATCGGCCAACCAATAAGTGCTGATGGCAAAAACATCATCATCTATAGGATACTTATTTGAATTCTCAAAAAGTGAAATTGCTTGATTAAAATCTGCATTATTAAATGCTTTTACTCCAATAAAAAAACAGAGCCTTTGAATTGCCAGCTTTTGCTTCTGTGAAGGATATTCAATTGCTTCTAATTTTTTAAAAGCTTGCTCATAGCGACTAGTATTTTGTAAAGCATTAATCATCAAATCATTAATCAACTTTTTATGTGCTGAATTTTCAAAATTGTTTAAATACTGTTGCAAAATACTAAGCACATTTTCAAAGGGCAAGTCCAACTCATAAGAAAGTTTCGCATAATTAAAATAAGCATCTTCCTGCAATAAAGGATTATAATTAATATCTGCAGCTTTTTTAAAAGCGGCTAAAGCATACTGTTTTTCATCAATTTGCAAATAACTATTTGCTAAATAATAAGCTGTAAATTGAGTGCTACTATCAACATCAAATTGTAAAGGTTCTAAATACCTAATTGCATTTTCAAAATCACTTATGTTATGATAAGCATGACCAAGTTGTAATTTATCTAATGAAGTGGAATGTGATGATTTTTCAAAATAAACTTCAAAATATTCAGTTGCGGATTTATAATCTTTTTTATTGTAATAGGCTTCTGCAAGAACTCTGTTTAATTCTCCTTCTCTAGATGAAATCACTTTATCAATCATAGGCTCTGCATAAGCAACCAACTCATCATATCTTTTTTGTAAAAAGTAAATTTGACTAATATAATAGGGAATAATATTGGCAAAATTATCATCATCTTTTAGCTTCAAAAAAGCTGATAAAGCGGTTTTGTAATGTTGCTGCTTATACGCAATATGTGCATAAAAATAGTTGGACGAGCTAGCATATTTTGAATTAACATTTAATAATTTTGAGAAATAATATTTTGATGAAGATAAAGAGTCAAGGATGAAATAGCTATATGCCAATTTAAAGTTATATTCATCATTAGTGTTATCACATTTCGCAAAGTAATTAATGGTCTTATCGTATGATTTTTTACTATAATAATACAAGCCCAACTCATAATTTACCGAATTTATTTTTGATGAGTAAGGATAGGAAGAAAGAAATTCGTCAAACCAAAATTCTGCATCTTCATTAAATAATTTCTTACTGCAAATTGCTATATGAAAAAGCGCCTCTTCTCTTTGAGATTCCAAAGCAGATTTATCATTGTATATTTGATAAAATAAGTTCTGAGCTACAACATAGTTTTTTTCTTTAAAAAGCGCTTTAGCATCTGTAAAAACAGATGTACTTTGAACTTGTGCTGATAGCAGAAAAACAGACAAAAAGAAAACGGCTAAAAGAGAGTATTTTTTAAGCATAACGGTATTCAATATCGCAAATAAAAATAAAAAATATGCCTACAAATTGAAAGTTAATAAATATGAGTTTTCAACAACTATTGCTAACAATTAGCCTTAATTTACATTCTTAAAAATTAATATTTTATTTACTTTGCGATTGGCTTTAGAAATGATTTACATCTTAAAAATAAAAGGTACGGATAAGATTCCAGATTTTGTACAAATACGAGATCAGGACATGACATTACGCGCCTATTTTCGGCTAGACCAACAAGAAGCTGGAATTAGAAAGAATAGAATGCAAGAGCACAGCAAAGCTATAATGGATGCATTAAAAGAAATGAAATTCGGCAAACTGAAACAATTAGACATTCAATTATGAATCCAATTATCGAACTAAAAAGAGTTGATATTTTGCAAAAAACAAATGTTATTTTTCAAGATATTAATTTTAAAATTTCAGCAGGAGAATTCATTTACATTATAGGAAAGACAGGAAGTGGAAAAAGCTCACTGCTCAAATCCTTATATGCTGAGTTAAGCGTCAATAAAGGAGAGGTAAAAGTATTAGATTCTGATGTAAATAAGCTAGACTATAATGGAGTCTCAGCATTGCGAAAAAAATTAGGTATAGTTTTTCAAGATTTTCAATTACTTACCGACAGAACAGTTTATGATAATTTGCTGTTTGTACTGCAATCTACTGGCTGGACTGAGAAGTTGAAAATGAAAGAAAGAATAAAGCAAGTTTTAGATAATGTTCATTTGGAAGGCTGCGAGCAAAAAATGCCTCATGAATTATCGGGAGGAGAGCAGCAAAGAGCCACAATAGCAAGAGCGCTTCTAAATCATCCTAAAATTATTTTAGCTGATGAGCCAACTGGGAACTTGGATCCTGAGAAATCCGAAAAAATTATTGAGCTACTAAAAGAAATAAACGATAAAGGAACGACCATAGTTGTGGCTACTCACGATTATAATATCATAGAAAAATTCCCTTCACATACTTTTGTGTGCGAAAATCGTTCTCTTAAAGAAACGAATAGCGAAACGCTTTAATATTGCAAAGTGCAACATCCAAAAATTAGTATTATTATTCCTGTTTTAAACCAAAAACAAATGCTTGAAAAGGCATTACAAAGTGTGTTTGGTCAAGATTTTATAAATTACGAATTGATTGTGATTGATGGTGGTTCCGAAGATGGTACTTTTGATGTAATACAAAAATACCATCATAAAATCAGCTACTATGAAAGTACAAAAGACAAGAATCTGTATCATGCCATGAATAAGGCAATCGACAAGTCAAATGGGGACTGGCTTTACTTTATGGGAGCTGATGATTGTTTAATAGAAAATAGCTTGTCTACTATTTTCAATAACAATTTACATGCGTTTGAAATCGTTTTTGGCAATATCAAATACACTGACAACACTAATTACAGAAGCGAATTCTCCAAAAAACTTTTATTAAAAAATAGTCTTCATCATCAAGCAACGCTTTATCACAAAAGGTGTTTTTATGGAAAGTCGTTTAACACGAATTATCCTATTCTAGCGGATTACGATTTTAACTTGCAACTTTTCTTTGAGCAGAAGAAAGCGCTATATTTAGACACTGATTTTGCTCTTTGTGGAAGAGAAGGGATCTCAAAACAAAAAGGTTGGCCACATTATAAAGAAGAATTTTTAATAAAAAAAGAGCAGTTGAATGCTGTGCAATTTATAGTGTATGGAAGCCTGAGCTTAGTAAAATATTTACTCAATACGATTGGACTTTTATAAAAAATGAGCATAAATATTTTGGAGTTTTTTCTCTTCCTTTTCCCAGTTTAACTCTTTTTTAGCCTCTTGAATATTTTGCTTCCAAGAATTTCTTTGCTCAATATTTGAAAGCATTTCATTTATTGTTGCTGCCAAATATTCTGCATTATAACTTTCTACAATTTTCCCAATATTATATTGCTGCACAATGCTTTTCACTTCTACTAAAGGAGAGGCAATTATTGGTAAGTTTGCATGAATGTAATCAAATAGTTTATTAGGCAATGCATAAGCAAAACTGAGCCCCAATGGTCTTTCCAAAAGCAAACCAATATCTGCCTGTTCTGAATAGGATAACAATTGTTCAAACGGTACCTTGCCAAAAAATATCACTTTACCCTCAAGATGTTTTTCTTTTACCAATTCCTTTAGCTCCTGCTCAACTTTTCCAAAACCTATAATAAGCAATACTGCATTATTAATAAGTGGCATGGCAGCAATCATCTCTTCTAACCCTCTTCCAGGATTCATTACTCCTTGATACAAAATGATTTTTTTATCATCAAAATTTAATTGCTTCACTTCCTTAGTTTTACTTTCTAACTTTGAAATGTTTCTAATTACTTTAAAATCTACTTCATAATCATTCTTATAGGCAATCGCAATGGAATGAGAAACTGTATAAGCATATTTTAGTTTTGGTAAAATTGATTTTTCAATTAACCGCCAAACCGATTGCACAAACTTTCTACCTTGTAATTCAGGGCCTTCACAAAACATCTCATGGGAATCATATACCAAAGGTTTGTGTTTAATCTTAGAAACCAAGAAATTAGGCAACAGGGTATCTAAATCATTCGCCAGAAAAACATCAGCTTTAGTGAAAAGCAAAATGAAAAAAAGACGAATATTGTATTCCATATAAAACCACACTTCCTGATTAAAAAAAAGCTTCAACCTTTTTGTTTTATAATTTCTTTCTACAGGTAAACTATCAGCAAGTTGTCTACCTAAAAGCAGAACATCAAACCCCATCTCACTTAAAGTTGTAGCAACTTTATGTACTCTTTGGTCAGTACATAAATCGGAAGTTACAGAAATAATAATTCGTTTCAAGAATAATTTTTTAGCGAAAATACAGTTTTTAAAACGCTAAATGGTATGATTTGTTTTACTACTTTTGAACTCATGATTTTTTCAGAAAATTTCTCCCTAAAAACCTATAATACTTTTGGTATTGATGCAAAAGCCAAATATTTCACAGCATTTGAATCTATTGCTGAACTTAATAGTATTTTAATTTCAGAAATTTACAAAAACAACAAAACCTTTGTTTTGGGAGGGGGCTCAAACGTACTTTTTAAAGAAGATTATGATGGCTTAATCATTCATAATAAAATAGCAGGAATTTGCATTTTAGAGGATAATAAAAATGATGTTATAGTAGAGGTTGGTGCTGGCAAAAATTGGCATAATTTTGTAATGTGGAGCGTAAGTCAAGGGCTTTCTGGAATTGAGAATCTAGCACTTATTCCAGGAACAGTTGGAGCAAGTCCAATCCAAAACATAGGCGCCTATGGTCTGGAAGTAAAAGATACTATAATTAAAGTTGCCGCAATAGAAATTGCTACTCAAAAAGTAAAAACTTTCTCGAATGCTGAATGTGAGTTTCAATACAGAAACTCGATATTTAAAGGAAAGCGGAAAGGTGAATTTATCATTACAAAAGTAACTTTCAATCTTAGTAAAATTCCATTTAACAAAACATCCTATGGGGTAATTGCAGAGGAATTAAAAAGTTTAGATAAAGCGCCTTCTCCTCAAAGCATTGCAGAAGCTGTTATTAATATCAGAAGTAGAAAATTACCAAACCCTGAAGAATTAGGAAATAGCGGTAGTTTTTTTAAAAACCCAGTTATTCTAACACCAAAATTTACGGCATTACAAAAAAAATTTCCTAAGTTAGTTGGTTATAAAATTTCAGAAACAGAAACAAAAGTAGCGGCTGGATGGCTCATTGACAATGCAGGGCTTAAAGGATACAGAAAAGCAGATGCAGGAGTACATATAAATCAAGCTTTGGTACTTGTAAATTATGGTGAGGCAAGTGGGGAAGAAATCATAGCTTTAGCCAAAGAAATTCAAACTATAGTAAAAGAAAAGTACGACATTCAAATAGTACCAGAAGTAAACATCTTGTAATGAAACACAAGAAATTACAAGAGAAGCTTTTTCTTCATTTTCCATTTACTCCAACAAAACAGCAAGAGCAACTCATTAGCGACTTAGCGAATTACATTACCACTCTTGAAAACAAAAGCATCTTCTTACTCAAAGGATATGCAGGAACTGGAAAAACAACAATTGTTGCCTCATTGGTAAAATCACTACCTGTTTTAGGAAAGCGATCTGTACTTTTATCCCCCACAGGAAAAGCTGCAAAAGTACTTTCAAACTATTCCAAAAAATCGGCAAGCACCATACACAAAAAAATTTATTGGATTCGCACCAACAAAAAAGGTAATGCTTATATCACCCTGAAAAAAAATACCCATACCAACACTATTTTTATAGTGGATGAAGCCTCTATGATTCCAGCCAGTTCAGATAAAGGATTTGGCAATCGCTCATTATTAGATGATTTGATCGCCTACATAAATGATGGTATGGATTGTAAACTTTTTCTTATTGGTGATACTGCCCAACTTCCTCCAGTTCATCTAGATATTAGCCCAGCTCTTGACGAAGAGTTCTTGCAAAAAAACTACAATAAATCTATCACTGTGAAACAGCTCACGCAAGTAGTGCGTCAGCAACAAAATTCTGAAATTTTGAAAAATGCAACTGCACTTAGAAAGCAAATAACTAAAGAAGATTATTGCTTTCCAAAATTCAGCGTAAATACTGAAGTTATTCGCCTAAACACAGGGGAAAATCTGCAAGATGCTTTAGAATCTGCATATAGTAATGAGGGCGTAAATGCGACTACCGTACTATGCCGCTCCAACAAAAGAGCCAACCTATACAACCAGCAAATCAGAACAAAAATAAGGTGGCAAGAAGATGAAATTTCAGCTGGCGACTTGCTTATCGTAGTACGCAACAATTACTATTGGATGGAACAGGAAGAAATGCCTGATTTTATTGCAAATGGTGATAGTATTGAAGTGGTAAAAATAAAGGAGCGGATTAAGCGCTATGGGTTTCATTTTGCTAAAGCAACTATAAAACTAGTGGATGGAACTGTCAACTTGCGATTGGAAGTTATCCTGCTTTTAGACACACTAACTTCCAATAACGCTTCTCTTACCAATGAGCAATATTGTAAATTATATGATGAAATTTGCTTGGATTATAAAGGAGAAAAAGAAATCAATCAGAAGGTAAAGGATAATCCGTTTTACAATGCTTTGTATGTAAAATTTGCTTACGCCATTACTTGTCATAAATCTCAAGGAGGAGAATGGGAAAATGTATTTGTAGATTTAGGTTATTTTACAGAAGAAATGTTAGACAAATCGTATTTGAGATGGCTCTACACAGCACTAACAAGAGCAAGTAAAAAGTTATATTTGATTAATTTTAACGATAAATTCTTCAATTAATAAATAGAAGGAATTACTCAGCCAGAGCCCGCCCAACAATTAAAAACTATCTATAATAGCATTCAATTTTTTACTAGGTCGCATTACTGAGAAAGTAGCAGCTTCATTAGGGAAATAGTATCCTTCAATGTTTTCTGCTTTTCCTTGGACCTTATTCAACTCCTCTACAATAGTTGTTTCTTGAGCTTCCAATTGTGAGGCAATTTCTTCAAAAACAGACTGTAGTTCTGAGTCATTCGATTGGTTAGCTAACTCCCTTGCCCAATACATAGCGAGGTAGAAATGCGATCCCCTGTTATCTAATTGTCCTACTTTTCTTTGTGGAGATTTTCCATTTTTCAACAAAGATTCAATGGCACTATCTAAAGTAGTAGCTAATACCTGTGCTTTGATATTGCTTTTGGTTTCGGCTAGGTGTTCTAAAGAAACAACCAATGCTAGAAATTCGCCTAAAGAATCCCATCTTAAGTGACCTTCCCTTACCAATTGTTGCACATGTTTTGGAGCAGAACCTCCAGCGCCTGTTTCAAATAAACCACCTCCATTCATTAAAGGAACAATAGAGAGCATTTTTGCAGAAGTTCCTAATTCAAGAATAGGGAATAAATCTGTTAAATAATCTCTTAATACATTTCCAGTAACAGAAATGGTGTTTTCTCCCTTCTTTACTCTTTCTAAGGTAAATAATGTTGCTTCATAAGGCGCCATGATCTGAATATCTAACCCATCAGTTTCATGGTTTTGTAAATAGATATTTACTTTATCAATCAACTCAGCATCATGCGCACGATTTTCATTTAGCCAAAAGATTGCTGGCCATCGTGTCGCTTTCGCTCTATTAACTGCTAGTTTCACCCAATCTTTAATAGGCTCATCTTTGGTTTGGCACATTCTCCAAATATCACCCTCTTCAACTACATGATGAAGCAAAATATTCCCTTCGTCATCAGTTACTTTTACAACTCCTGAATTTTGAATTTCAAATGTTTTATCATGTGAACCATACTCTTCAGCTTTTTGAGCCATAAGCCCAACATTAGGAACTGTACCCATTGTTGTAGGATCAAAAGCTCCATTTTCTTTACAGAAATTAATCGTAGCACTATACACACTAGCATAAGAGCTGTCAGGAATAATTGCTTTAGTATCTTCTGTTTGATTATTTCTATTCCACATTTGCCCAGATGTTCTAATCATAGCTGGCATAGAGGCGTCAATAATTACATCAGAAGGAACATGTAGGTTGGTAATTCCTTTGTCAGAATCAACCATTGCTAAACTAGCATTATTTGCTAAAGCAGCTTCAATATCGAATTCAATCTCCGCTCTTTTATCAGCAGAAAGTGATGGTAATTTATCAATTAAGTTTCCAAATCCGTTTCTAAAATCTACTCCTATCTCACTAAAAGTGTCTTGGTGTTTTGCAATCAAATCTTTGAAGAAAACGCTTACGGCATGACCAAAAATAATAGGGTCAGAAACCTTCATCATGGTTGCTTTCATATGTAAAGAAAGTAAGATTCCTTGCTCTTTTGCATCTTGAATCTCTCTTTCCAAAAAGGCTAAAAGTTCTTTTTTAGACATCACTGTTGCATCAATGATTTCTTTATCTAATAAAGATACTTTCTCTTTTAATGTTGTGATGCTTCCATCATTATTAAATAGCTCAATCTTTACATCTGTAGCCTTAGCTACACAAGTAGACTTTTCGTTATGGTGGAAATCACCTCCATCCATAGTTGCTACATGCGATTTTGAATCAGCACTCCAAGCACCCATAGAGTGTGGGTTTACTTTGGCATAATTCTTTACTGCTCCAGGAGCTCTTCTATCAGAATTCCCTTCTCTAAGTACAGGGTTTACTGCAGACCCTTTTACCTTATCATAACGCGCTTTGATGTTTTTTTCTTCATCATTAGCAGGTGTTTCAGGATAATTAGGAATAGCGTATCCTTTGCTTTGTAATTCCTCAATTGTAGCCGTAAGTTGCGGTACAGAAGCGCTAATATTCGGTAGTTTAATGATGTTAGCATCTGATGTCTTTACCATTTCTCCTAATTCTGCCAAAGCATCACTTACCCTTTGGATTTCGTTTAAGTATTCTGGAAATATAGCCAATACCCTAGCGCCTAAAGAGATGTCTTTGGTTTGAATTTCAATCCCTGCTTTAGCAGTAAAACGCTCAATAATTGGTAAGAAAGAATGTGTTGCCAAAAATGGAGCTTCATCCGTTTTGGTGTAAATTATTTTTCCATTTTGACTGCTCATATTCATCTTCATTTTTGGCCGGCAAAACTAGCAAATTAGTATCCAAAAATATCCTCTAAAGTCAAGTGTTTTATTTCACCATAACTTTGCAGCACATCCATATCTAGCGCGTCTTTATCGCCAAGCACCATTATCGTATAATTTTCATTTTTTACGAACTCATTATGGAAGTTAATCAAATCTTCCATATTGAATTCAGGAATAGCAGCATATACATTTTTTCTGATATCATAATCAATTCCCATTTTTTCTGCTTTTTGGTATTCGGATAAAATCTTAGATTTGGTTAGCCTTTCAGTTCTAATCTTTTGAATCACACCTTCTTTAGCACTTTTCATATTGCTTTCAGCTTCTGGCATACTTTGAAGTAAAGCCATCATACCCTCCATAGCCTCATCTAATTTGTCAGCTTGCGTACCAATGTATGAGAAAGAATAGTGGGAATCTTTATCGTCTTGCGGAATACTATAAGTACTATAAACCGAATAGGCCAATGCTTTTGACTCTCTTAACTCTTGGAAAACAATTGAGCTCATTCCTCCCCCAAAATATGAATTGTGAAAACGAATAAGCGGAACATCATCAGTATTTAGTTTGCTCCCTTTAGCCAAAAACAAAACTTCTGCTTGTTTCATATCATAATCAACAACATAAACTTTATTAGAATTAATATCCAACTCTTCAAATTTACTTTCATTATCAAGCGGATTTAATGCAGTTGTATTAGTATGCAGTTTTGATATCTTTTGGGTGAATTCTTCAACAGAAGAAGGGCCATAATAAAGCACTTGATGCTGGTCATTTGTAAGCGAATGAATAATTCCAACAAGTTGTTGAGCCGTAGTGCGCTCAATCTCTTCATTAGTAAGTACATTAGTAAAGGAAGAAGACGCTCCATATTTAGCATATGCACCCATTGCTCTAAAAAGAATGGTTTGCTTATTTAATTTGGCATTTGCTCTCTGTTTTAGCATATCCATTTTTAAGTTTGCAAGCGCATCCTCATCTGCAACTGCATTTTCCAAAACATCTTCCATGAGCATAACTGATGCATCAAAATTTTCGTTTAACCCATTTAATGAGATCTTAATCACCTCACTATTACAACTTACACTCATCTCTGCACCAATTTTATAGAACTCTTCCATCTTTTGAGTGTTTGATATTTTATCTGTTCCTAAATATTTCAAGTAATCACAAGCCATCTTAAATTGCGGATTGTCATTAGTTCCTTTTTTTATTTTGTAGGACAATTTGAAAATATCATTTTCTGAGTTCTGCTTATGCAACACTTCTACATCTCCAATTTTAGATTTTTGAATATCAGTTTCAAAGTCTAGGAAAACAGGTTCTATTTCTTTCACCTCTTCTTCCATAATAGCTGTCAGGAAATCGGATTCAGATGTGCGATTAACATCTACTGGGGTAATTTTAGGTTTAGCGACCTTCATTATAGAAGTATCTTCGCCTTTTCTTTTATAAACCACCACATAATTATTATGATAGTTCTGCTTTGCAAATTCCATCACTTCTTCTTTGGTAACTGCTGCAATTGCATTGATCTCATTAGTATAATTCTCCCAAGGAATATCAAGAGTAAAAGCCTCAACAAATTCACCTGCTCGCCCATTATTAGTTTCATATTTTTTAATTTGATCTAATTTTAAATCATTAACAATAGCAGGAATTAACCAATCTGCAAAATCTCCTTGCTTGACTTTTTCTATCTCTCCTAATAACAAAGATTTTACTTCCTCTAATGATTGTCCTTGTTTAGGGCTGCCATAAAATCCATGGATTGAATAATCCTTCATTATAAGAGGAAAACATCCGCCGCCTATCAGTTTTTGCTCTTGATTTAAATTCAAATCAATCAGGCCCGCTGTAGAATTTGAAAGTATCATGTCTATTAATCTTAATTTTGGCACTGACTGATCAGCAGCACCTGCAAAACGAAAGCCTAAGTACAAGCGTTCAGCTTCAGGACCATACACTTCCTTAATAACTGGCTTAGCAATTGGACTTTCTTCTATCACCTCAAAAGCAGGATTTTCTGCTTTTTCTTTTCCACCCCAATACTTATCAATTAATTTAATAGTCTGATCAAAATCAAAATCTCCAGAAAGGCATATAGCCATATTATTTGGAACATAATTCTTATCATAAAATTTATTAATTTCTACTAAAGAAGGATTCTTAAGGTGTGTTATTGTTCCAATAGTTGACTGTGTACCATATTGATGTTGCTTAAATATACCTGACATTAACGCTTGAAACATCTTTCTTCCATCGTTATCTAATCCTCTGTTTTTTTCTTCATAAACGGTTTCTAATTCGGTATGAAAAAGCCTCAAAACAGGTTTCCTAAAACGCTCTGCTTCTATTTTTAACCATTTATCTATTTGATTAGAAGGAATATCATTTACATAAACAGTCTTCTCATTTGATGTGTAAGCATTGGTTCCTTTTGCTCCTATTCCACTAAGCATCTTATCATACTCATTAGCTATAGCATATTTTGCTGCTTCACCAGAAATAGAATCAATTTGATTCCATACTCTTTCTCTGTTTAAAGTATCAGTCATTGCAATTGAACGAAATTCTTCATAAAGAGCCTCAATTTTATCTAAAAGTGGTTTTTCTTTTTCATAATCGAGACTCCCATACATATCTGTGCCTTTGAAAAGCATATGCTCTAAATAGTGTGCCAAGCCAGTAGCATCTGCTGGATCATTTTTACTGCCAGCTTTTATCGCAATATTCGTTTGAACTCTTGGCGCATCTTTATATACAGTTAAGTAAACTTTTAACCCATTATCTAACGTGTATACTCTAGCATTCAAGGGGTCGTTCTTAGCCGTTTTGTATCTGTTCTCTATTTTCTTCATCTCTTTTGTTTGATTAAAAATTAGCAGTGCAAAAAATACGCCTACTAAAATAATGATTAGTGTTTTTTTGTTCATTCTTTTTGGTTTTTTAAAAATCAAAATCAAGCCCTAATTCTTTTTTTAATTTGTTCAAATTAGGATTCTCTTTTGTCATTTGTTCATATTTATCTTTATTGGTATAAGGTATTCTATCCTCATCATTTTTTTCTTGAATTTTTGTGACAACTTCTATATTATCATGTTGTAATTTATTTCTTAAAAATTCGTGCAAATCTATCTTTTCTTTTTCAATTACTACTTCTTGGGATTTGTTAGCAATTTGAAGCTGAATTTTACAATCGTCAAGTAAAGTGGGCTTACTCATTTCCAAAGTAGCTGCAAAATTAGATTTCCCTTCATCTTTTTGCTTTTTTACATATCCTTTCCAAACATCCATTAATTCTTGATTGCTGAATACCGATTGTTTTTTTTCTTTTTGTTTTTGCTCTTTTGTTTCTTCTTCCTTTTCCAAATCAGAAATAGAAATTAAGCTTGCTTTATTTTCAATAATCTGTTTTGATTTTACTGATTCCTTTTTTTCTGATTCTGGCAGATTATGATTTTGTATTTCTTGTTTTTTAATTTCATTAATTGACTTAGTTACTTCTTTTTCAATCTTTGGATCTTGTTGTTGAAGCACTATACTATCAGACTCTTTTTTTTTTGGCACATCAACTCCTATTGAGCATAGCTTCATGAGGCTAAGCTCAACCAAAAGCTGCTGATTTTTACTGCTTTTATATTGCACATCACATTTACTAAATATATCTAACCCTTTTAACAAAAACGATTGCTCACAATTTTCAGATTGAGAAAGATATCGCTTTTTCAAATCCTCCCCTTTTTCCAGAAGCACAATGGTTTCAACATCCTTGCTCACCAATAAATCTCTAAAATGAGTAGCCAAACCATTAATAAAATGATGTCCATCAAATCCATTTTCTAAAATTTTATTAAAAAGTAAAAGTACATTTGAAATATCACTAATTAAAATAAACTTTGTAAGTTGAAAATAATACTCATGATCTAAAATATTCAGATTATCAATTACATTTTGATAAGTTATAGCATCATCAAAACTTGATAATCTGTCCAAAATTGAAAGAGAATCTCTTAAAGAGCCGTCTGATTTTTGTGCTATCACATGTAATGCATCTTGCTCAACATTAATTTTTTCCTGCTCTGCTACATAATGAAGATGATTCACAATCTCAACTAAACCTATTCTTTTAAAGTCAAAAATTTGACATCTTGAAAGAATAGTTGGAATAATTTTTTGTTTCTCCGTAGTTGCTAAAATAAATTTAGCATGTTCTGGAGGTTCTTCAAGTGTTTTTAAAAATGCATTAAAAGCAGATTGAGATAACATATGTACCTCATCAATAATATACACTTTGTATTTACCAATTTGAGGAGGAATTCTAACCTGATCTGTTAAATTTCTAATGTCATCTACTGAATTATTTGATGCAGCATCTAATTCAAAAATATTAAATGAGTAGTCTGCAATATTTTCATTACTGTCAAACTGATTAATTTCTTTTGCAAAAATTCTTGCACAGGTTGTTTTACCAACTCCTCTTGGGCCACAAAATAAAAATGATTGCGCTAAATTTTTATCAGATATAGCATTACTTAAAGTTGTAGTAATAGCTGACTGACCAACAACATCTGAAAAAGTTGTAGGACGATATTTTCTGGCCGACACAATGAAGTTTCCCATTAAAATTCTGAAAAAAATTTGAAAAACAAAAGTAACATTTCTAAGCAAATAAGAGCAAAAAAATATTACAATTCACCTCTTGCACATTTAATTAGTTTTATTAGATTTGCAGCCCGAAAATTAGTATTAATCAAAAAAGGAAAAAATGAACAATTACGAAACCGTTTTCATTATGAATCCCGTCTTATCTGAAGAGCAGATGAGGGAAACGGTAAAAAAGTTTACAAAATCCCTAAAAGACAATGGTACCAAAATTGGTAATGAAGAGTATTGGGGATTAAAAAAATTGAAGTATCCTATACAAAAGAAAAACACAGGATTTTATTACTTCATTGAATTTGAAGCAGAAGGCAAAGCTATAGCCGATTTAGAAATTCAATTAAAAAGAGATGAAAGAATTATGAGGTGGCTTACTGTTCGATTAGATAAGTATGCTGTTGAATATGCCGAAAGAAGAAGAAAGAGACTAAGTACTAACAAAAGTGAAAAAGAGGAGGCAGTATCATGAATAAATTAAGAAAATCAAATACAGACATCAGATATCTCTCGCCAGTTGATATCGATAAAAGAAATAGAGATAAATATTGCCGATTTAAGAAGATGGGAATCAAGTATATCGATTATAAAGACCCTGACTTTTTGATGCGATTTTTGAACGAGCAAGGTAAAATCTTACCAAGAAGAATTACTGGAACTTCATTGAAATTTCAAAGAAGATTATCGGTTGCTGTAAAAAGAGCAAGGCAAATTGCGCTTTTGCCTTATGTAGGTGACTTATTAAAATAATTAGTGATGAAAATTATATTAAAAGAAAATATAGAAAAACTTGGTTTTGCTGATGAGGTATTAACAGTAAAGAATGGCTATGCTAGAAATTATTTAATCCCTAAAGGAAAAGCCGTATTAGCTACTGATTCTGCCATTAAAGTTTTGGAAGAGAAACTTAGACAGCAATCAGGAAAAGAGGAGAAAGTAATTGCTGATGCAAATGCTATTGCTGAAGTAATTTCCAACCTGGATATTAAAGTGAAAGCAAAAATAGCGGACGGTGGACAAAAACTTTTTGGCTCTGTGACTACTGTTCAATTTGTAAATGCGCTTACTGCATTAGGACACGAAATCGACAAAAGATTTGTGAAACTTACAACCATTAAAGAATTAGGAAAGTATGAGGCTGAAATTCGTTTACACAGAAGTGTAAGTGTAAGCGTGCCTTTTGAGGTTATTGCTGAATAGCTTAGCTATTAAGAAAATAATAAAAAGAAGCCCTTTCTTGTAGATAGGGTTTTTTTATTCGTATCTCAACGCCTCAATAGGATCGAGTTTAGCAGCTTGCAATGCTGGATAAATTCCAGCAACTACTCCAACCAAAATACAAAGTGTAATACCACAAAAAATCCAAAGCCAAGGAATTACAAATATCCCTCCAATAAAAGAAGAAGTTAAATTCCCAACAAGTACACCCAAAATTATACCAGCCAATCCACCCAACTGACAAACCACTATGGCTTCTGTAAGGAACTGACCCCTTATTAAATTGGCAGTAGCCCCCATTGCTTTTCTTGTGCCTATTTCTTTTGTCCTTTCTGTAACAGAAACAAGCATGATATTCATCAAACCAATAGCAGCTCCTATTAAGGTAATGATTCCAATTAAGGTAGCGGCAAGGGTAACATAGCGAATGTTTTCAATAAGGATATTGGCCAAATTATCAGATTTTACAATGGTAAAATCATCTTCCTCAACAGGTTTTAACTTACGAACGCTCCTGAACTTGGCAATGGCCGCTCCAATTGCAGGATCCAAGTCTTCTACCTTATTACACATCACGCTTATGGTGAACGATTGGTTGCTTCTGCTGAAAAATTGCCTTGCATAAGTAATTGGGATAAGTACTGTTTTGTCTCCACCAAAGCCCATTGCAGAGCCTTTTTCTTTCAACACGCCAATAACCTTAAATTTCAAATTTCCTCCACTTATAGTCTTACCAATAGCTGATGTATTAGGAAAAACTTTTTCATTAACTTCTTTTCCAATAATAACGACATTTCTACCAAAATGAATCTCATCTAACGAAAAGTTTCTACCCTCTGACAACTCATAGCCTGATGTAAATAAATAATTTTCATCTGTTCCCCATACACTTATATTTGGATCGGACTTATAGCTTTCGTATTTCACAGTAGCTGCTCCTGCCACCCAAGATGAAATAGATACTTTGGAAGGAAAATAATATTCAGCTTTAAAATCTTCAGCATTTCTATAATTTATTGGTGGATATACTTTGGGCTTTCCACCATCCTTTCCTACCCTAATTTGCATTCCATAATTTTTGATAGTAAAAGTATTTGCCCCCATAGATGTGAAATTTTCTGAAATTGAGCCTTTTATTGATTCAATAGCAGTTAGAATTCCAACTAGCGCCATTATACCAATGGCAATAATCAAAATAGTGAGTATACTTCTTAACAGGTTGTGCCTTATGGCATCAATGGCAATTTTTATATTTTCGAAATAGACTTGCATAGGTAATCGCAATATAGCAAAAAGCAGCAGCATAAATTATTTAGTCTTCCTTAATTTTTCTTAACTTTGCAATCCTAATTTTACCTATAACATACAGATGGCATTTGACATTGAAATGATCAAAAAGGTGTACAAAAAGTACCCAGAAGCAATTAAGTCAGCTAGAAAAGCTACTGGAAAACCGCTTACATTATCTGAGAAGATACTATACACACATCTTTGGAATGGAAATGCAGAGCAAGCATTTACAAGAGGTGAAGACTATGTAGATTTTGGACCTGATAGAGTAGCCATGCAAGATGCTACGGCTCAAATGGCACTATTGCAATTTATGCAAGCAGGAAAAAGTAAAGCAGCTGTACCATCTACTGCTCATGCAGATCATTTAATTTTAGCCAAACTAGGAGCTGATAAAGATTTACAAGCCAGCTTAAATGCCAATAATGAAGTGTTTAACTTCCTATCTTCAGTTTGTAATAAATATGGAATAGGTTTTTGGAAGCCAGGTGCTGGAATTATCCATCAAGTAGTATTAGAAAATTACGCTTTTCCAGGAGGAATGATGATTGGTACAGATTCACATACGGTGAATGCAGGAGGATTGGGAATGGTAGCCATTGGGGTTGGAGGTGCTGATGCTGTTGATGTAATGGCGGGAATGCCTTGGGAATTAAAATTTCCAAAATTAATAGGCGTAAAATTAACTGGAAAATTAAACGGTTGGACTGCTCCAAAGGATGTAATCTTAAAAGTAGCTGGGATCCTTACTGTAAAAGGAGGAACAGGGTATATTGTGGAGTATTTTGGAGAAGGAGCAGAATCTTTATCGTGTACAGGTAAAGGTACAATTTGCAATATGGGAGCAGAAATTGGGGCTACTACTTCTACTTTCGGTTATGACGAAAGTATGGAAAGATACTTGAGAGCTACTGACAGAGATGATGTAGCAGATGCTGCCAATGAGATTAAAAAATATTTAACAGGAGATGCAGAAGTATATGCAAATCCTGAAAATTTTTTTGATCAAGTAATTGAAATCAATTTATCTGAGTTAACGCCACACTTAAACGGACCTTTTACGCCAGATTTGGCAACTCCTGTTGCTGAGATGAACAAAAAAGCAACTGAAAATGATTGGCCTTTAGATGTGGAATGGGCACTGATTGGCTCTTGTACTAACTCCTCTTATGAAGATTTAACAAGAGCAGCCTCCATTGTTCAAGATGCAGTAAATAAAGGAATAAAACCAAAAGCAATTTTAGGGATCAATCCAGGATCAGAACAAGTGAGGTATACTGCAGAAAGAGATGGGATTTTAGATACATTTAATAAGTTTGCATCAACACGAATTTTCACCAATGCTTGTGGTCCATGTATCGGACAATGGGACCGTGAAGGAGCGGAAAAGAAAGAGAAAAATTCAATTGTACATTCCTTCAATAGAAATTTCGCAAAGCGTGCTGACGGCAACCCAAACACACATGCCTTTGTAGCATCTCCTGAAATTGTAGCTACTGTTGCAATATCTGGAAGATTAGATTTTAATCCTATTACTGATACACTTACAAATGAAAATGGAGCAGAAGTTAAATTGGCAGAACCGACAGGATTCGAGCTCCCACCCAACGGATTTGATGTAGAAGATAATGGTTATCAAGCTCCTGCAGAAGACGGAAGTAATATAGAAGTAGTTGTAAATCCTGAATCTAACAGATTACAATTATTGACACCTTTTAATGCATGGAATGGAGAAAATATTTTAGGAGCGAAACTTTTGATAAAAGCAAAAGGAAAATGTACAACAGACCACATTTCTATGGCAGGACCATGGTTAAGATACAGAGGACACTTAAACAATATCTCTAACAACTGTTTGATAGGAGCAGTAAATGCTTTTGGAGAAAAAACCAATGCTGTTGTAAATCAAATAAATGGAGAAATTGATGAGGTTCCGAATGTAGCTAGAGCGTATAAAGCTGCAGGTATTACGTCGATTGTAGTAGGAGATCACAACTATGGAGAAGGGTCTTCAAGAGAACATGCGGCTATGGAGCCAAGACATCTAGGTGTAATAGCAGTTATTGTAAAATCATTTGCTAGAATCCATGAAACGAACCTTAAAAAACAAGGCATGCTAGCATTAACTTTTGTGCATGAATCTGATTATGATTTGGTACAAGAAGACGATACATTCAGTTTTATAGATTTAGCTGATTTTTCTGAAGAAAAACAAATTACTTTAGAGTCTGCTCATGCTGATGGAACAACTGATTTTATTAAGCTGAACCACACTTACAATCAGCAACAAATAGATTGGTTTAAAGCAGGTTCTGCACTGAATTTAATCAAGCAAGAGAGTAAATAAAAATGTGGACTGTTCTCTTCATTTATTGGTTTACCAGTAATTATTTTACCCAATATTTAGATATTTGATGTTTTGGGATTTGTCACTTTTATCGTTTGGATGTCATGTGTAAAAGGAGAAGTGCCGATTGCTTTTTCTTCCTTTGTTATACGAAAAATCGAGTACTATAAAATTAGTGAATCAAAAATATGGCTCATTATTGCAAATTAGCTTAGGGTTAATTTACTGTGGCTGCTACCTTATTGATACTAACAAAGAAATTAGAATTAGCAATCAGGAATCTCTTCTAAAAAAGTAATTTCATTTTTTTCATAATCCATCTTGCAACAAAAATGTTGCATTCCATTCGTCACTAACAAATACTTTACTCTTAATCGGAAATTGTACTTTGCTATTTGGTGAAATGCATCTTGCGTTATTTTTACATTTGGTGCTTTGCATTCTACAATCATAGTTGGCTTCCCATTTGCATTATATAATACAATGTCTGCTCTGGTTTGCAACTGATTGTATTTAAACATTTTCTCCACTCCCATTAACCCCAATGGATATCCTTTTTCTTTATTAAGGTAATGTATAAAGTGTTGCCGCACCCATTCCTCAGGAGTTAAAACAAAATAATTTTTTCTTACTTGCCCAAAAACTTGTATAGTCCCTTCAACTGATTTAGTTTTGATGGCTGCAAAAGGCAAGTTTAATTGTGGCATTTCCATAAGAAGCAAATTAAGTGAATTATAAAGAAATCATATCAGAAATAAAGAATAAAAATTTTCATCCTGTTTATTTTTTAATGGGAGAAGAGCCTTTTTATATTGACAAAATTACGGACTATATTTCCAAAAATATTTTGCTTCCTGAAGAAAAAGAATTCAATCAAACTATATTGTATGGAAAAGACATAGAAGTTGCACAAATTATTGCAGAAGCAAAGCAATTTCCATTTGGAGCAGAAAAAAGAGTAGTAATTATTAAAGAAGCTCAAAACATCAAAAATATTGAGGAACTAGAGGTCTATACTGACAACCTGCTACCCTCTACTATTTTAGTGATTTGCTACAAGTACAAAAAATTAGACAAGCGAAAAAAGTTTGGAAAAAACCTTAGCAAAAAGGCTTTGTTATTTGAAAGCAAAAAGCTTTATGATAATCAAGTTCCGTATTGGATTGTAAATTATTTAAGCGAAAAAGAATTTCAAATTGAAGAAAAAGCCGCTTTTATGCTGGCTGAATTTCTAGGAAATCAACTCTCTAACATCAGCAATGAGTTAGACAAATTGATTCTAATTGTTAAAAATGATAAGAAAATAACTGCGGAAATAGTTGAGAAAAATATAGGCATAAGTAAGGATTACAACATTTTTGAATTCCAACAGGCATTGGGTAAAAAGGATATTCTCAGTTCCAATAGAATTGCAAATCATTTTGCAACTAACCCAAAGAATCATCCTTTTGTGGTCACACTTGGCATGTTGTTTTCTTATTTTCAAAAACTAATGACATATCATAGCTTGAAAGACAAAAGCAAAGCAAATGTTGCATCAGTACTGAAAATAAATCCATTTTTTGTACAACAATATAGCAGTGCTGCTCGAAATTATTCTCAAACCAAATTGTTTAACATTTTCAGTTTTTTAAAGCAATATGATTTGAAATCAAAAGGAGTAAACAATTCCAGTACAAAAGATGGTGATTTACTTAAAGAGCTGGTATATAAAATCCTGCACTAATTTCATTACATTTGTCACCAATTTTTAATAAAATGAAAAAACTACTTTCTATATCTTTATTACTATTGTTAAGCACAATAATTTTTGCGCAAAGTGGAACTATAAGAGGCTTTGTGTATGATAAAGAAAGTGCAGAGCCAATTATTTTTTGTAACGTTTCTTTAGCAGAAACAACACTAGGGGCACCAACTGATGTAAATGGTTTTTTTTCTATTGCTAATGTGCCTGCTGGCCATTATAAAATCATCATTACTTATTTGGGTTATGATTCATTACATGCAAACATTCATTTGTCTGCAGGAAAAATCCTCACCAAAAAATTTGAACTTTCTGAATCGAGCATTAAGTTAGATGAGGTAAAAGTGTCAGCTGAAAGGCAAGAAATGAAAACAGAAGTAAAGGCTGCTGTAATTAAAATAACGCCAAAAGATTTGGAAATGATTCCAGCCATTGGAGGTGAACCTGATTTAGCTCAGTATTTACAAATTGTTCCGGGAGTTGTTTTTACTGGCGATCAGGGTGGACAGCTCTATATTAGGGGAGGGTCTCCCGTTCAAAATAAAGTGCTTTTAGACGGAATGATTGTGTACAGCCCTTTCCACTCAATTGGATTATTCTCGGTTTTTGATACCGATATTATAAGAAATACAGATGTTTACACAGGTGGTTTTAATGCAGAATATGGTGGTAGGATATCATCTATTATGGATATTAAAACAAGGGATGGAAATAAGAAAAACTTTGAAGGCAAACTATCTGCTAACACTTTTGGTTCAAAATTATTGCTGGAAGGGCCACTTAGTAAAAAGGGAAAGTCTTCTTTTGTCTTTTCAGGCAAAACCTCTTATTTGAATAAAAGTTCTGAACTTTTCTACAAACATCCTATCCTTTATTTTGATGAAAAAGGATTACCCTATTCTTATACTGATTTGTATGGAAAGTTTTCGTTTCATGGCGATAACGGCAGCAAATTGAATGTATTTGGTTTTAATTTCTCTGACAGAGTGAATTACCAATACATATCTGACTTGGAATGGGATTCCAAAGGAGTTGGTAGCCAGTTTATACTCGTTCCTGGGAGCTCTCCAATTTTAATTGAAGGAAATTTTGCTTTTTCTAATTATGGAATAAGCATGAAGGAAGCTGCATCCCCATTAAGATCAAGCGAAATTATTGGTTTTAATTTAGGTTTTGATTTTACTTATTTCCTTTCTAAAGGAAAAATTAAATATGGATTTGATGTATTAGGCTTTGAGACCGATTTTAGTACTTTCAACTCTGTCAACTCTATAATTGAGCAAGATGAAAATACCTCTGAATTTTCAGCTTATGTGAATTATCAATACACTTCTACCCGATTTATAATTGAACCTGGTTTTAGAATACAGAAATACACCCTTGGATTTTCTCCTGAACCAAGATTAGGAATGAAGTATAATTTAACAGATAAATTGCGTTTGAAATTCGCCACAGGAATTTATTCTCAAAATATTTTAAGCACAGTCTCTGATAGAGATGTGGTGAATTTATTCTATGGCTTTATATCTGGACCTGAAGATATTCCACTTCAAACCAATGGAGAAGAATACCCACACAAACTACAAAAAGCTACTCATTTTATATCTGGAATTGAATATGATTTAAGTAATAATATGGATTTGAGTATTGAGGGGTATAGAAAGAATTTTACACAACAAACCAATATTAACAGAAACAAAACATCTAATTCAGATGATGACTTTATTATTGAAACGGGATATGCGCAAGGATTAGATGTACTTCTAAAATATAGCAATAAACAACTCTATCTGTGGGGTGTTTATTCTTTAGGCTTTGTGCGTAGGGATGATGGGATTAAAGAATATGCCCCTCATTTTGACAGAAGACACAATGTGAATTTTGTCGCCTCTTTCAAATTTGGTAGAAATAATAGTTGGAAAACTGATTTAAGATGGAATTTAGGTTCTGGATTTCCTTTTACCCAAACACAAGGATTTTATGAAAGCTTAACCTTTGAAGATGGCATTAATACCGATTATACATCTGTAAATGGTGATTTAGGAATTCAATATGCTGAATTAAATAAAGGGCGTTTACCTTACTACCACCGCCTTGACTTATCGATATCAAAAATCGTAAAAGTGGCGAATAAATCAGATTTGGAAATTAGTGCATCTGTTACAAATGTATACAATAGAGAAAACATTTTTTATTTTAATAGAATTAAGTACGAAAGGGTAAATCAACTACCAATAATGCCAAGTATTGGCGCCAGTATCACATTCTAATTTCTGACATTTTAAAAATTTTATTAAAAAGTATTATCAAGTTCGAAATAATCGGCTTGAAATAGTATTTTTGGCAACAATTAAAATGGCTATATAATTGTGAGCATTTCTGCTACAAAATACATTTTCGTAACAGGCGGTGTAACCTCTTCATTAGGTAAAGGCATCATTTCTGCATCATTAGGAAAATTATTGATTGCTAGAGGTTATTCCGTAACCATTCAAAAGTTAGATCCTTACATTAATGTGGATCCGGGAACAATGAACCCTTATGAACATGGGGAGTGCTATGTTACAGAAGATGGTGCAGAAACTGATTTGGATTTAGGGCATTATGAAAGGTTCCTGAACACTCCAACCTCACAAGCCAATAATGTTACTACTGGAAAAATTTATCAAACAGTAATAAACAAGGAAAGAGAGGGCGCCTATTTGGGGAAAACTGTACAAATTATTCCACACATTACTGATGAAATAAAAAGGTGTGTCAAAATCTTAGGAGACACTAAAAAATATGATTTTGTAATTACTGAAATTGGCGGAACAGTTGGAGACATTGAATCATTACCTTACATTGAAGCGGTTCGTCAGCTTAAATGGGAACTAGAAGATGATGCTTTGTTTATTCATCTTACTTTAATCCCATTCTTGAAAGCATCAGGAGAATTAAAAACAAAACCTACTCAACATTCGGTAAAAACACTATTGGAGTCTGGGATTCAGCCAGATGTACTGGTCTGTAGAACTGAACATCATTTGGATGCAAATATTAAAAGAAAAATAGCGCTATTCTGTAATGTGGGGAAAGATGCTGTAATTGAATCTATTGATGTGGATTCTATCTATGAAGTGCCAATTAAAATGTTAGATGAAGGTTTGGATAAAGTGGTTTTGAAAAAATTGAATTTGAATCATGCTACTAAATTAAACCTTGATAATTGGAATAATTTCTTGAAAAAGTTACAGAATCCTAAGGAAAAAGTTAAAATCGGGTTGATTGGAAAATATATCGAACTGAAAGATTCTTACAAATCCATTTCGGAAGCCTTAATTCATGCTGGTGCAAACCATAATTGCGAAGTAGAAGTAAAATGGATTCATGCTGAAAGTATAGATACTAAGAATGTAAAAAAAGAATTACAAAACTTAGATGGAATTTTAGTTGCTCCTGGTTTTGGCGATAGAGGAATTGAAGGTAAAATTGCAGGAATTAAATATGTAAGGGAAAACAGCATCCCATTTTTTGGCATTTGTCTTGGGATGCAATGTGCCGTAATTGAATTTGCTAGAAATGTATTAGGAATGAAAACCGCACACACAACAGAGATTGATTCAAAAACAAAATTTCCAGTTATTGATTTGATGCAAGAACAAACTAAAATCATCAATAAAGGAGGTACCATGAGATTAGGTGAATACCCTTGCGATATAAAAAGTGGCTCAAAAACAAGAAAAGCATACAATCAAAAAGCCACAAAAGAAAGGCACAGACACAGATACGAATTCAATAATACTTATTTAGAAAAGTTTGAGAAAGCCGGAATGAATGCAACTGGAATAAACCCTAAAAGTAATTTGGTTGAGATAGTTGAAATTAACAATCATCCTTGGTTTGTAGGCGTGCAATTCCATCCAGAATACAAAAGTACAGTGTCTAATCCTCATCCACTTTTTATTCATTTTTTGAAAGCTTGTCTTAATCAGAAGAAGTAATGAAACAATACGATAAAAATTCGTTAATAGGACTTTTATTAATGGGATTTATTCTCATTATTTTTAATACATATTTCTTTCCGCAAATAGAGGTGGAACCGGCAAAGCAAGAATCGGCAGTATTTACTAGTGAAAATACTGAATCTACACTTCAGCAAAACGACACAGAAATAATTGCAGATGCAATTGTAGACTCAATTGTCAAACAGCAACAAATCAATCAGTATGGTGTATTTGCAAATGCTGCAATGGGAGTTGAGGCAGAATCTTTTTTAGAAAACGATAAGCTGAAAATCACTTTTTCCAACAAAGGAGGAAGAATTACCTCTGTGTTATTGAAAGAATTTGAAACTTATGATAGTTTGCCGCTACAGCTTTTTGATGCAGATTCTTCCATACTCAATCTGGAATTCTCGACTGGAAAAGCGATAGAAACTAGCGAGCTTTACTTTGAAAGCAAAAATGAAGGTAGTTCACTGAGCATGAAGCTTTTGGTAGACGCCAATCATTATATTGAATATGTGTATACCATTTCTGATGATTACTTAATAGATTTTGACATCAATTTGGTAGGAATGGAAAAGCTGATTCCATCTGGAGTAAATTACATGAATTTGCATTGGCAAATGAAAACGCCACAAACTGAAAAAAGCAAATCGAATCAGGATATGTATACTGGCCTTCAATACCAATATAGTGCTGATGATGAAGTTGATTATTTAAGCTTCACCTCCTCTGATGAGGAAAAAATAAAATCAAAGCTGAATTGGGTGGCTTTCAAGCAGCAATTTTTCAGTTGTATATTTATTTCGCAAGATGGTTTTGAAAAACCTACCTATCTATCTTCTAAAAAAAAGGAAAACTCCAAATACATTAAGGATTTAAGTGCTCAATTTGAATTACCATACAAGCATAAAAACAAAGAACAACTCAATTTTCAATTCTATTTTGGGCCAAATCATTATAAAATATTAAAGTCCTACAATGCTGGGTTTGAAGAATTAATTCCTCTTGGATGGGGAATTTTTGGGTGGGTTAATCAATATATTATTATCAATATCTTTGATTTTTTAAGCAAATACATGAGTAATTACGGACTCATCATTTTACTGCTTACTATTATCATAAAATTAGTACTTTCTCCTTTTACTTACAAAGCCTATCTCTCACAAGCAAAAATGAAAGTACTGAAACCAGAGATTGATAAAATTAGTGAAAAGCATAATAAGAAAGACCCTATGAAGGTGCAGCAAGAAACCATGGCACTTTACAGAAAAGCAGGAGTAAATCCTATGGGCGGCTGTTTACCTATGCTTTTTCAATTTCCTATTTTAATTGCCATGTTTCGTTTTTTTCCTGCCTCTATTGAGTTAAGGCAAAAAAGTTTCCTTTGGGCAGATGATTTATCTTCTTATGATTCAATTACGAGCCTACCATTTGAGATTCCTTTTTATGGGGCTCATGTGAGTCTATTTACACTTTTGATGGCTGTTTCTACAATACTTTATACTAGAATGAATACCCAAGCTATGGGAGGGCAAATGGCTCAAATGAAATGGATGATGTACCTTATGCCTGTTATGTTCTTAGGATTTTTTAACAACTATGCAGCTGCACTTTCTTATTATTATTTCTTAGCTAATATGATTACTTTCGGGCAACAATACTTTATGAAACGCTTTATTGATGAAGACGCGATAATGACACAAATTGAAGCCAATAAAAAGAAACCGGCTAAACCAAAATCTAAGTTTCAGAAGAAGCTAGAAGAGATGCAAAGAAGGCAAGAGCAACAAATGAGAAATAGGCAGAAGAAATAATGAGGTGGTTCCCTTTGATTTTACTTTTTGCACTTTTTGCTTGTGGAAGCAGTAAAAAAAGCATAAAATCAAAAGTAAAGAAAGAAAAAAGAGAACTAATTATTACTCTAGAAAGGACTGCGTGCTATGGCACTTGCCCTATTTATAAAATAGAAATATATTCTGATGGCTCTGCTTTTTATCATGGAGAACGCTTTGTAGATTATTTGGGAGATTATGAGTTTTCCGTTAGTAAAAAAACTACTAATTATATCCTAAAAAGGGCTGTTGAAATTGGATTTTTTGAAATGGAAGATAAATATACTGCAAATATAACCGACTTGCCTAAAACCATAGTTTTCATTCAAAAGGATAAGCAAAAGAAGAAAATTATTGATTACTATGGTGCCCCAAAAAAACTCAAGGAGTTTGAAAGTTTGGTAGATGGATGTATAGATTACAGAAGAATGAAGAAATTAACAGATTAGATTTTTTCCAAAAAAACGTGCATTGCTTTTCTTTTCTGAGAATTCAATTGGTACGAAATTTTATTATTTAGATAGTCAGTAGGATTTTTACAATGGCTATAAATCTCAACTGCTGCTCCAATTGCCTTCTCAATATTATTGATACCAAAACTTAAGGCTTTATTAAATTCAATTTGAAAATTATGATCCAGTTTCATATTAGAAATCCAACAAGCAAAAACAAAGGGCAATCCTGTATGTAATTTCCATATCTCAGCTAAATCATAATTATAATCAAATTTGTTTTGATACTGAAAAGCCCTATCACCAATTATTAATCCAGCTTTTTTGCCCTTAATTTCATCCTCATAGCCGGATCTTGACGGCAATAGTTCAGGAGAAATCCTCCAATATTCATTAAGTAAAATTTTCAAAAGCGCTACTGAAGTTATCGATTGGTAATCGAGTGAAATGCTTTCAATTTTATAAATTGGCTCATTAGAAAAAAGACAAACTGTATCAACAGCTCCATTAGCACCTATACAATAATTTGAAATAATTTGAGCGTTTTGCATTTGTTTTAACACCACAATCGGCACTAAACCAATATCCACATTTCCGTGAATTAATTTTTCTGCACAAGCAGAAGGTATGTCCAAACTGATATCAAGTTTATTACCAAAAGTAGATTGTTGCAACCCATACACAAATGGTATCGTATTAAGATAAGAAACAACTGAAAGCTTATGTCTCATCAGAATATTAAAAAGAATTGATTGATAACTAATATAGTAATATAAATACTTACGGCAAATTTCAGAATAGTACCTCCCAAAAATCCTGCAAGTGCACCTAATGCAATTTTTATGGCTCGAGATGAATCTTCTTTTTCCTCAGTTTTTGCGCCAATAAATGCACCAATAAATGGACCAATAATAACTCCAAAAGGAGGGAAAATAAAAAGTCCCAAGATTAACCCAACAATCGTTCCATTTATTGCTTTTTTCCCTCCTCCAAACTTTTTAACACCATATACTTGCAGCCAATAATCTAAAAAAGTAATAACACTTACAACTACTGCTAACAACCATAACGTATTAGTGTTCATGTGGTGTAAAGTAAAAAAGTGAAAAAGGAGTAAGCCTAAAAAAGAAATTGGAGGTCCTGGCAAAGCTGGAATTATACATCCAGCAAGCCCAATAATTAAAAGTAATATGACAAATATTAGTATTAAGAAATCCATTTTTCAAAAATAGCAAAAGAATGGTAGCGAAATAGCATTCATTTATGATTTCAAAAATCAGATCTCTTGTCCAAATATTTAGTAAATTTGCGTCTACAAAAAAAGTGAAAAAATGGCATTTACTGCATTATCGGCAATATCACCAATTGATGGAAGGTACAGCAGGAAAACTGAAAGTTTGAAGCAGTATTTTTCTGAAGAAGCTCTTATTAAATATAGACTTTTGGTTGAAATAGAATACTTTATTGCACTTTGCAATAGTTCAATTCTACAATTGGGTCATTTTCCAGCTGATAAATTCTCAGACTTAAGAAAATTGTATGCTACTTTTTCTTCAAAAGATGCTGAAAGAATAAAAAACATTGAAGCCACTACAAATCATGATGTAAAAGCAGTAGAATATTTCATTAAAGAAAAATTTGACGAGTTGGGATTGCAAGAGTTTAAGGAGTTTATCCACTTTGGTCTTACCTCTCAAGATATTAATAATACAGCTGTACCACTTTCTGTAAAGAACGCTATGGAAGAAAATTACCTTCCTCATCTTAAAGTGCTTATTGAGAAATTAGAAGAAAAAATAAAAAAGTGGAAAGATGTTGCTATGCTTGCCAGAACTCACGGACAAGCCGCATCACCAACAAGACTAGGTAAAGAAGTGAAAGTTTTTCAAGAACGCATAGAAAATCAACTTAAATTACTAGAAAAAATTCCTTTTACTGCAAAATTTGGTGGTGCTACTGGCAATTTTAATGCACATCATATTGCATTTCCAAATATTGATTGGGTAAGTTTTGCAAATGAATTTACGCATTCGGCATTAGGCTTAAAAAGACAACAAACCACAACCCAAATTGAACATTACGATAATTTGGCGGCACTAATGGATAATCTAAGTAGAATCAATACCATCTTGATTGATTTTGCAAAAGATATCTGGACTTATGTCTCCATGGATTATTTCAAACAAAAAATCAAAAAGGGAGAAGTAGGTTCATCAGCAATGCCACACAAAGTGAATCCTATTGATTTTGAAAATGCAGAAGGGAATTTAGCAATGGCAAATGCTGTTTTTAGCTTCTTATCACCAAAACTACCTATCTCTCGCTTACAAAGAGATTTGACTGATAGCACTGTCTTGAGAAATATTGGCGTTCCATTCGCACACACTATTATTGCATTCTCATCTCTAGAAAAAGGATTAGACAAACTCATGTTAAACCAACAAAAAATAGATGCTGATTTGGAAGAAAACTGGGCAGTTGTGGCAGAAGCAATTCAGACTCTTTTAAGAAGAGAAGGTTTCTCAAACCCTTACGAAACATTAAAAGATTTAACTAGAACCAATAGTAGAATAAATGCTGAAAGCATTGCTAATTTTATAAATGGCTTAGACGTTTCAGAAGAAGTAAAACAAGAGCTGTTATCAATTACACCTTTTAACTATACTGGAATTTAGGCTACCACTTTGTGTTTGGAAAGAAAGTCTTCCCAATTCCAAATAAAGTGTGTTATTAAGTTTTTAAGCTCCTGAAAAAAAACAGGATTAGGCTCATTCTTTCTTTTAAACAAATTAACCTGAAAATCATTAATATTATATTTATCAAATAAAGCTGTCGCCATTGCTGCTATGCAATTGTCCGATTTTCGCAACAATTCATCTAAATAAGTGCAATAATCTGACAATTGTTCAAGTGCGATTTCATTTTCTCCAGTAATTCTTTCAGCCATAAAATCTAACAGTTGGTTATGTAACTTTTCTGCTTGATCTTCATCAAAAAAATCAGGAAGGATTTTTAAATTACCAACAAAAACAATTAAGCGAAACCACCTAATATCATTATCTGTTAGGTTGGGATTACGTTCTAAATTATTATTGTCATTTATAAAATCTTGAATCTCTACAAAGCCATTTACAATTACCTCATCAAGAGTTGTAACAAGCAGTTTAGCCGTTTTTTCGATAGAGATCTTTTTCTTTTTTGACAATAACCCTAAGAATTTTATCATTTGATTTCTAGGTTAAAGTGCTTTTTTACATGCTGTAAAATCTGATCGCCAATAGCAAGACATGCTGTTGCAGCTGGTGAAGGTGCATTCAAAACATGTAGATTATTTTTACTTTTAACAATCTTGAAATCATCAATAATCTTTCCATCTTTTCCTAATGCCATTGCTCTCACTCCACTTCTACTTTCAATTATATCTTTCATTTCCAAAGTTGGAATCATTTTTTTTAGCTCTTTCAAAAATAAAACTTTTGAAAAAGCTCTACGATATTCATTTAAACCAAATTTCCAATGATTTATGAACAACCTCCAAGTGCCAGAAAAACTAAGCGCTTCTAATGTGTCTCTCCAAGAAAAATCTGTTTTTTGATAACCCTCCCTTTTAAATGTAAATACCGCATTAGGACCACATTCAATAGAGCCATCAATCATTCTTGTAAGATGGACTCCTAAAAAAGGAAATTCAGGATTAGGAACAGGATAAATCAGGTTGTTTACTTTGCTTTTTGCAATTTCTGACAAATGATAATAATCTCCTCTAAAACCTACAATCTCCATGTCTAAGTTAAGTTTGTCTTTTTTAGCTAATCTATCGGAGAATAATCCGCCACAAAAGATACTATGTTTTGCATTAAAGGTGCCTTTTGTTGAAAACAAGGTTTCATTATCAATATCCAACAGTTTTGTGTTAAGTGCTATTTTACTATTCGGATTTCTTTCAACTATGCGTTTGGAAAGTTTATTGCAAACGGCCTTGTAATTAATTATCCCTGATTCGGGAACCCAAAGAGCCGCAACCCCCTCTACATAAGGTTCAATCTCCTTGATTTCATAGGAGGAAAGCAATTTCAAACCAATTAAACCATTTTTCTCTCCATTTATTTTTAGAAACTTTAATCTTTCTTCCTCCTGCTTATTTATAGCTAAAACAATTTTTCCACAAATATCATACTCAATGTTATTAGCTTTAGCAAATTCAATGAGTTGTTTTCGCCCACTTACACAATTTTTAGCTCTTAGGGTACCCGGTTTATAATAAAGCCCAGAATGAATAACTCCTGAATTTCTTCCTGTTTGATGAAAAGCAAGTTCGTTTTCTTTTTCTAAAATAATGAGATTTAATTTCGGAAATTCCTGCTGTATTTGGTAAGCAGTAGCTAATCCAACTATACCCCCACCAACAATTGCTATGTCAAAAGCAGCTTTTTGCATTTTACCTTTATCGATTTTCGTTTATGGAGAAAACTCTAGAAATATTAAACCCAAAATAAATATCTCCCTTTGCCCATATTCCTTTTGTTTCATGTATAAAAGCAGGAGCTATCATAGCAGGAGAGTTACTTAAATGTAATTGAAAAATATGACCCCCTGTCTCTATATCAAAGCCAAATGAAAGCACATCATTATTGGTTCTCTCAACAGCCTGTAAAAAGTATTCTGTATTAATCGAAACTCTATTAGAAATTTTATATCTCGAGCTAAAACCAATAGATAATCGATCATTGCTCTCATCATAGCCCACTAAATTGTAGTGAACAATTGTAGGTGAAATTTGTAATGATAGTTTACGATTTATCTTATGAGCAATAAGTAACTGATTTACATAGCTTAATTGATCACTAAACTTATAATTTGCTTGCTTCTTCTCAATTTTTGTGAATTGCTTTTGAAAAACTGAAGTGTAATACGCTATAGTAAATGGAAATGCGTTCATACCATTTTTTTGTCTCATAATTTTGAGTTTAGAAGAGACATCTATTGTTTTTAATGCTGAGCTTCTTCCAATCCCTATACATAGCCAATCCTTTAACCCATAATCCAAACCTAATCTAATTTGTGCATTATCTAATCCATATAAATTATAAAATCCTGAATTTAAAGTCCCAAATCTATGCTGGATTTGAAATTGCAATACACCAGCCGATGGAGCTTCAACAGACTCTCCATTAACAATTTTATTTCCTTTAAAAGTATATGAAATATAATTTGACTCTTTGACATCAATTAAAGATAACAAATCTTCTTGTGCTGTAACATGAACTGCTATTAAAATAAATGATAAAATAACGGTGTATCTCATTGTAATTTCATTTTAATATCAACTTTAACTTCAATTACTTCAGCAATCTTATACAAAACAATCTTAGGAATCTTTATTTTATAATCTTTTAACTTTAATAAAAAATTAACATCAGAAATATTTACAATTTTATCTTCCAATACAAATTTTCCATTAGCAAATATCTTATTTGTTTGTCCATGAATATTAAGGTCGCCTTCTACATATGCAATATTTTCTTTTAGTTCAATAATCTTTCCAACAAATGTAGATTTTGGAAAAATATCAGATTCTAAATAATTTTCGTTAAAATGCTCTTGCATCAATGCGATTGGAAATTCAAAATCTTCAATATACAAGTGAAAAACAATCTCTTTTGTTTTAGCGTCATAAACAGCTGCTACTTTATGATTTATTGCAGATATATTCTCTAATGGAGCTTCTGAAAAGAAACTAATAACCCCATCTTTGCCTATATATTTTTGCGCATCTACTGTTAAGCAGAAAAATATGAGAAAAGTGCTAATTATTAGGCGTTTCATTTTCATTCCAATTTATAATTAATTGAATTTCACTTTCTGATAATTTTGGAGAACCTAATGGCATTACTAGAGGGTCTGAATGTTCTCTTAATATTCTATCTATTACGTCTCCATTTTTTACTGCTTGACTAATATCGTAATAAGTTTCTAAAATCAAATTACCTCCTGGCTGTTGCTGATTATGACATGACACACAATTATCTGTAAAAATAGGTTTAATACATTCAGTAAAAGAAGGATTATTAATTTCACAAAGTGGTAGCTCATCGTATGCACAAGCATTTATAAGTAAAAAAAATAAAATAGTAATTATATAAAATCTCACTTTACAAAAGTATTATTTTTATCAAAATTTATTCGATTAAAAAGCAACAACCCAATAATAAAGAAAACAATAACTACCCAAAGTGCCATTTGCTGACTATAAAAAGAAGTAATAATACCAAAAAGCAATGGACCTAGAAAAGAAGTAGCCTTTCCTGTAAGCGCAAAGAAGCCAAAAAACTCATTTTGCTTTTTCTTAGGAGTAAGTTGGGTCATAAGCGAACGACTACAAGATTGATTAGGCCCAACCATAAAGCCAATCAAAACTCCTGCTATCCAAAAGAATGTTTTTGGAGAATTGCTTTCTGGCGCATAATAGGCCAATAGGGTTGCAACAATCAAAACAAATAAAGTGATATTTATTACTTTTTTTACGCCTACCTTGTCCTCAATATGGCCAAATATAAAAGAGCCAATAGCTGCCGCAATATTCAACACAATTCCTAAAAGCATTACCTCATCAAAAGAAAAATTAATTGTACCAACTGCATAAATTCCTCCCAAAGCAAAGATGGTTATCAGACCATCATTATAAAATAAACGCGCGATTAAGAATTGTGAGATTTGTTTATAGTAAGTGATGGTATTAAAAGTGGTTTTGATGGCGGTGATGGAATTGGAAAAATGCGCTTTTGTAAGTTTTTCCTTTTGCCTGTCTTTCAAAAACAAAAAAGTAGGAATGCTAAAAATTATAAACCAAATGCCGACCAATACATTTATCTTTCTAATTTCAATTGCAGACAAATTAGGAAATAAATAAAGGCATAGAAAAAGTGCGAATAACCCCCCTACAAAACCCAATCCCCAAGCGAAACCTGATATTTTTCCAACATGTGCTTTTTCAGACAAATCTTTTAAGTAGGAATTGCAAAAAACTGTTCCCATTTCAAATGCAATATTAGCAATTACAAAAAGTGTAAGTGCGAAATAAATATCACCAGCAGAGGGGAAATACAGCAAGATTGAAAATGTAGCACAAATCCAAGTAAAAATAATCAAGAAAAATTTTCTATATCCTCCATTATCAGCAATTGCTCCTAATATTGGAGATAAAATAGCAACAATAATTGCGGTAATGGCAACTGCATTTGCCCACATTGTTGTGCCAGTTTGAGGGTCTGGAGCGATTACTTGTGCAAAGAATGCACTATAAATAAAAGTAACGATTATAGTAGAGAATGGCTGGTTTGCAAAATCGTATAAAGACCAAGCAATAACCGCCCTTCTATTTTTAATTTTTGAAAAAATCATTATATTATAACTGCCAATAATACAATTTTTATTCCTAAACCGCTTTTTACCCCAATAAGCTTAAAAAATGTAAATTTGTAAATTAATAAAACCAAAATGAACTTAGAAGGAATTATTGCAATTACAGGAAAAGCAGGGCTTTTCAAGGTAATATCTCAAGGAAAGAATACTGTGATTGTAGAAAGTTTAGCAGATAAAAAAAGGATACCAATAACTGCTAGACATCATGCAAATACATTGGAAGATATTGGTATTTACACTTATGAAGACACTAAACCTTTATCAAAGATTTTTGACACTATTTCAAAAAAAGAGAATGCAAAACAATCTATCTCTCACAAATCAAGTAAAGAAGAATTAATAGCTTATTTCACAGAAATATTACCTGAATTTGATGAGGATCGTGTATACATTTCAGATATTAAAAAAGTAATCCAATGGTACAATAGCATGCAAACTGCAGGCTTGATTGTATTACCAAAAGCTGAGAAAAAATCGGAAAACAAAAAGGCTGCTGCCGAAAAATAAATAGAATGGAAAGCAAAACAATTTCAATACCTAAAAGACCCAAAAGAAAATTTGTTTCAGAAAATTTAGCAGTTGATTCTTGGGAAAAAATCAAGCCTCTTTTTGATGATTTAGTTGAAAGAGAAATAAGTTCAGTGGAGGAATTAGAGAGATGGATGTTAGACAGATCTGAATTAGGCGCGGTATTAGAAGAAGATTTGGCTTGGCGCTATATCAAGATGAACATTGATACAACTGACAAAGCATTAGCCGAAAAATTTCATTTTTGGATAAAAGAAATCTCGCCAAAAACTGCTCCTTATACACATAAGTTAAATCTAAAATTGATTGAGAGTCTTTACTTAAAAGAGTTGGACCAAGAAAAATACCGCATTTACCTAAGAAGTGTTAAAAAGCAAATTGAGATTTTCAGGAAAGAGAATATTCCGCTTTTCACTGAGATGGAAGCCAAACAACAAGAATATGGCGCAATCTCGGCAAAAATGAGTATTGAAGTTGATGGTAAAAAACTTACCATGCAACAAGCTGCACAGCTTTTGAAAGATACGGATAGAAAAAAAAGAGAAGGTGTTTTTAATAAAATAAGTGCAAGAAGATTAGAAGATGAAAAAGCATTGGACGATTTATTTGATGAATTAATTAAACTTAGACAGCAAATTGCTAAAAATGCAGGCTTTGACAATTATAGAGATTATATGTTTTCTGCAATGGGAAGGTTTGATTATACAGTTGAAGATTGCTTCAACTTCCATGATGCAATAGAACAGGAAATTGTTCCCATTATCACCTCATTTGAAAGAAAGAGAAAAGAAAAGTTGGGGTACGCCTTTTACAAACCATGGGATACAACTGTTGATGTAGATGGTTTAGATCCGTTAAAACCATTTGAAGGCGGAAAAATGCTAACTGATAAATCTATTCAATGTTTTGCCAGATTAAGGCCTTACTTTGGAGAATGTTTGGCAACTATGCAAGCCATGAAGCATCTGGATTTAGAGTCAAAAGATGGAAAAGCGCCAGGAGGATTTATGTATCCACTTTACGAAATTGGAGTTCCTTTTATTTATATGAATGCTGTTGGCTCTCAAAGAGATTTAGTAACAATGGTTCATGAGGGCGGCCATGCTATTCATTCCTTCTTAAGCAGGGATTTGGCTTTAACTGAGTTCAAATCTACTCCTTCTGAAGTGGCAGAATTGGCATCTATGTCAATGGAGCTTTTATCTATGAATCATTGGGATATTTTTTATACTAATGAAAGCGAATTGAAAAGAGCAAAATTGGAACAATTAGAAAAAGCACTAGAAACACTTCCTTGGGTTGCTTCAATTGATAAGTTCCAACATTGGATTTACACTACAAAGCATACGGCAAAAGAAAGAAAAGAAAAATGGCTGGACATTTCTTCTAAACTGGGCAACCAGTTAATCGACTGGAAAGGAAATGAAGATGTACATACTAATCTTTGGCAAAGGCAATTACATTTGTATGAAGTTCCATTCTATTATATAGAATATGGTATGGCACAATTAGGAGCTATTGCTATGTGGCGATCTTACAAACAATTAGGAGAAAAAGCGCTAGACAATTATGTAGCAGCCTTAAAATTAGGATATACTAAAACCATTGGGGAGATTTATGATGCTGCTGGCATTCAATTTGATTTCTCAGCTACTTATGTGAAAGAATTAGCTGATTTCATTAAAAAGGAATTGTCGGAATTAAAATAAAAAGCATGGAAAAAGCAAGATCAGAATCAATAAAACGTAAAATTCAAGAAATCATTTTTGAGTCTGATACTTTTGGAGGGAAACTTTTTGACATTCTATTATTAATTGCTATCATTTCAAGTATCATCGTTGTAATTTTAGAAAGTGTTGAACCTATTAACATTAAATATGGTGTTGCATTCAATGTTTTCGAGTGGGTAGTAACGATTCTCTTTACAATTGAGTACATACTAAGAGTTTATGCAACAGGAAAACCGTTAAAGTATGTTTTCAGTTTTTATGGAATAATTGACTTTTTAGCATTTGCACCAACTTATTTAATGCCTTTATTTCCTCAATCACAATACTTCTTTGTTGCTAGAGCATTGCGTTTATTAAGAATCTTCAGAATTTTAAAACTAGTTCGTTATGTAAAAGGTTCAAGAACTTTAATATCAGCTTTAAGAGAAAGTAGAGGAAAAATCGTCGTATTCCTAACATCAGTTTTTGTTCTTGTTATTATTATGGGAACTCTCATGTACCTTATCGAACATGGCACTCACGGTTTTACATCCATCCCTAGAAGTATTTATTGGGCTATTGTAACATTAACTACTGTTGGATATGGTGATATTGTACCATATACTACACTTGGTAAATTTGTGGCTTCACTTATTATGATTTTAGGATATGGTATAATTGCTGTCCCAACAGGGATTGTATCTGCTGAGCTAACTAGAAGTAAAAAGCAAAGAGAACAACTCAAAAATCAAAATGAAATATTAGAAAAAGAAAACGAAATTATATCAAAAGAAACTGAAATATTAGAGAAACTCACAGCCATAGAGAAAAAGTTAGAAAAGCTAGAAAAATAATATAATTTATAAAAGAATGAATGTAATATAAAAATCTTATGTAGGATATTTTATGACTTTAATAAAATTTTATTCTAATATAATCTTTCCACTTTCATACCATTTCGTATAATTATCTTTATGTAACTTTTCAATTGAATTACGCTTAATCTTCATTGTGGGAGTAAGTAATTTATTCTCAACTGTCCATTCCTCAGCAAGCACTACTATACTTTTTAGCTTCTCATGACTATCTATTTTAGGATTGATAATTTCCAAGCTCTTTTCTAAACTTAAGACTAAAGATTTTTTAGATTTTGTCTTTCCTCTTTTAGAAAGTACAATCAGTGCAATAGGCTGAGGAATACCATCTCCCACCACACATATTTGTTCCAAGTTTTTATTCGCTGAAAGCTTCATTTCTATTGGTGAAGGTGCAACATATTTTCCTTTTGAAGTTTTGAAAATATCTTTTACTCTGCCTGTTATACTCAAGAAACCCTCATCATCAATAGCTCCTTCATCTCCAGTATGCAACCAACCATTTTTTATGGTTTCAGCTGTCTGTTGCTGGTCTTTATAATAACCATCCATTAAAGCATCATGCTTTATTAAGATTTCATTTTGCTCAGAAAGTTTTACTTCACAATTAGGAAGCGCCTGACCTACTGAACCAATTTTGATTTTATGCTTAAAACTAACATGAGAATAACAACAGTTTTCTGTCATTGCATAAGCCTCTTGGATGGTAATTCCTAATCTAGCAAACCATCTTATCAATGGAGCTGGTGTTGGAGCAGCTCCTGTAAAAATATTATTTGCCTTACTTAACCCTAATCCTTTCTGAATCTTCTTTTTTATTAGTGAGGAAATTAGTGGAATTGACAATAAAATATTTAATTTCTTTTGTGGTAACTTCCCTATAATTCCTTGTTGGAATTTTGTCCATATTCTTGGCACTCCTAAAAAAACAGTTGGAGATGCTTCCGATAAATTAGATGCAAAAGTGTCTAAACTTTCTGCAAAGGAAACTCTACCTCCTGTATACAAGCTACCCATCATCACTAAAAGGCGTTCTGCAATATGACATAGTGGCAAGTACGAAAAAAACGTTTCATTTTTTAATGGTAATGCATTTACAGCATGGGTGGTTGAAAATGCAAAATTGAAGAACTTATGCATTACTCCTTTTGGATCTCCTGTGGTTCCTGAAGTATAGATTATAGTAGCTAACTCATCTTCTTTTCTTATTATATTTTCTGATAATGGAGTGATACATTTTGTGATTTCATCCCATATTGGATAATTTTCTGTATAAAAAGGATAAGCAATGCATTGTATATCAGTTGGAACACCAGGCTTCATAACTTCATAATTATCCAATTTACCTACAAACAAAACTTTGGTTTCAGAATGGATTAAAATTTTCTGTAAAGTTGCCGCATTTAAGTTAGGATAGAGTGGAACTGAAATATGTCCACTCATCATAATGGCTAAATCACTCATTATCCAATGTGAACAGTTCTTAGATAGTATTCCTATTTTACTTTTCTGTGGAAGATTTAGAGATTGTAAATAAGCAGCCATCTTTCTTACCTCCTCCCCTAATTCTTTCCATGTCCAATTGTGCCATACGCCATCAATAGGCTGGCTTAAATATATTTCATTTGCTTTTTTTTGCTCCCATTTATAGAGCATCTCAAGGGGTGATAAATACTTCATCAGTTCATTTTTTATTGAAGGATAAATATAAAAGAAATTTTTTATGCAATTTTATTATGCATGCATAACATTGTTTATTTTAGCTAAAATTAAATTATTAATACAAAAAATATGTTGCCTGAAGATACTATTGACTACAACATCAGAAAAACTTGGTATAAAATCAGTAAGATGTACAATCGAACAGCCACAGAATATATGGCAAGCATGGCGCTCGGTATGATAATTCTAAACATTGACATTATGGAAGGTACGCCTTCTACACAATTAGGCCCAAGTATGGGGATGGAAGCTACTTCCCTATCACGCTCTTTAAACAAACTCGAAGATTTAGGTGTAATTGAGAGAAAGCCTGACCCAAACGACAAAAGAAAAGTAGTAATCCACCTTACTCCAATGGGAATGGATTCACGTGAAGTAGCAAAAAAAGTAGTTATTAACTTTAACGAAACTATTTTTTCTCACTTTACAAAAAAAGAAATACACACCTTCTTTACCATACTAAAAAAGATAAATAAAGTTATAGATGAAACTAAATAAACATATTAATAAGGCAGTGGTAATTAGATCTGGAATTATTAGATCGCATATTGCGTATCATTTTGCAGAAGGAGACGAACAAAGAATTTATTAATGGGCCTAAAACGATTCACAAAAGTTTACAACATTAACACTAAACAGATGAGAAAAGAAATTGCAGAAAAACTCATTGAGGAAAATAGATATTGTTTTTAGTATCTTTAGCCAATGAAATTTACAACATTTAACTTCGGAAACGAACTGCAAGACGGTTTAGATATGATGGGATTTGAAGATGCAACCCCAATACAGCAGCAAGCGATACCAATCATTCAAAAAGATAATGATTTAATAGCTTGCGCACAAACAGGAACAGGAAAAACAGCTGCCTTTGTTCTTCCTATTTTAGATAAACTTACTAAGACCAAGCAAAATAATAAAGTAAACACTATTATTATCGCTCCTACTAGGGAGCTTGCCAAACAAATTGACAGACAAATTGAAGGATTCTCCTATTTTACCAACTCTTCATCCTACCCTATTTATGGTGGAGGAACTGGTATAGAATTTGACAACCAGAAACAAGCTTTAAAAAAAGGAGCAGACATTATCATCTGTACTCCAGGAAGGTTATTAGCACATTTAGATTTTAATTATTTTGACACTTCTGGAGTAAAGCATTTTATATTGGATGAGGCAGACAGAATGTTAGACATGGGCTTTTATGATGACATCATGAAAATTGCAAGTGAGCTACCAAAAGAAAGACAGAATCTTTTATTTTCAGCAACCATGCCGCCAAAAATCAGAGAGCTTGCAAATAATATTCTAAAAAATCCGGAGAGTATCAGCTTGGCAATATCCAAGCCAGCTGAAGGACTTACACAATACGCTTATATGACTCACGATAGTCAAAAAGTAAAATTAGTTAGAGAAATATTAAAAGGAAAAGGTAAAGATTTGAGTCATGTTTTGGTTTTTGCTTCAAGTATAAAAAGTGTAAGAGAAATTAAAAAGACACTTAATAAAGCAGGTATGAAATCTTCAGAAATGCATTCGGGATTAGATCAAGAACAAAGAGAACAAACTATTCGTGATTTTAAAAATAAGAGAATAAAGATTTTAGTTGCAACTGACATTCTATCTAGAGGAATAGACATTAAAGGAATTGAGCTAGTGATCAATTATGAAGTGCCTCATGATGCAGAAGATTATGTACATAGGATCGGAAGAACTGCCAGAGCAGACAGAACGGGAGAAGCAATTACCTTTATAAATCCAAAACAAGTGAAGAACTTTATGGAAATTGAAAAGCTAATTGAAAAAGAAATTACTAAATTGGACTTACCAAATGGTTTTGAAAAAGCTCCTGAATACAAATTACTTACTAAGAAAAAGAAAAAAAGAAAGTGGAACAACAAAAAGTTTAAGAAGAAACATATCTCTCCAAAATAGGTGCGTGATGTGCTTTTATTCTAGCATCAATAACAGGTATAGAACATGAATAATGTTTGTTCTTAGTTTCTGAATTAAGTCCATAAATATCACTAGCTGGATTGGAACGTGTAAAAGTAACCCAGAGCCAATTAGAAAAATCTTCACTAACAAATTGAGAATCATCTACTAAAGTTATAAGCCCTATCTCCTCCAAATTTTGTTGTTCTAAAATAGAAATTAAATCTTTAATTGCCCCATTACCCTCAACAACTAAATTTCCATTGCTTACTAAATTAGGATTTGAAAATCCTGTCGGTAAATCAATTTGAGTTAAACTCTCTGATAGTCTTCTTTTTATCTCTCCTGCAGCAGCTATTACAACTTTCGACCCCTCATTGAGTCCATCTCCACTATAATCTAAAGTATCTATAGTAGTTTTAGTTTGGAAATGTAAATCTCTTGCCCAATCTACCCTCTCTAGAAAATGCGTAAAATATTCCTCTTTATTATTTACATTAGGTCCGTTTTCCTCATCACAAATAAATAGAAATTTTGCTAAGGAAACTTGTCCTGTTCCCAAAATACGATTTGCGATAGTAAGTAACTCTTGTGGTTTTTTAGTTGGATTATAAGGGGTGTATCGTTCGCTTCCTACAGCCAGTAATAATGGATGAACACCAGAATCATCTACAGCATTAAGTGATTTTAAACCAGGTATTTCTTTCTCAATTGCTTTACCACTTATCTCATGAATAAGAGCTCCAAACTGAGAGTCCTCTTGTGGAGGTCGACCCACCACAGTAAAAGGCCATATTCCATTTTCTTTTGCATACACCTTATGAACTCTCAAAACTGGAAATTCATGTTTTAAACTATAATAACCTAAATGATCTCCAAAAGGACCTTCAGGTTTTAAATCATTTGAGTGTAATTCTCCACAAATTACAAAGTCCGCATCTGCAGAAATGGTATAACCATCCTTCTTTGCATACCTAAACCTTCTTTTTGCTAATACTCCTGCAAAAGATAATTCTGACATGCCTTCAGGAAGTGGCATAACGGCAGCAAAAGTATGTGCAGGAGGTCCTCCTACAAAAATAGACACCTTTAAAGGTTCTCCTTTTTTAATTGCTTTCTTTTGATGCACTCCTATTCCTCTATGGATTTGATAATGCATACCAACTTCCTTATTCAACTCATAATCATTTCCTGAAAGTTGAATGCGATACATTCCTAAATTTGAGTTCAGAATTCCAGGATTTTCTAAATCCTCTGAATATACTTGAGGTAAAGTGATAAAAGCTCCCCCATCCTCTTTCCAGCATTTTATTTGAGGCAAGTCCTCTATCTTTATTTCTTTAAATGATTTTGGAAAAGAAACTTTTTTTGGAATAGAATAAATTCCATTTATAATTGTAAATAGTGATTTTACAGGATTATTTAATGCATTGGTAGGGTTTAATTTTAATGCAATTAAATTCTTTACAAAAGACATACTATCTCTAAAAAGAAACTTTCCTCTTTCTAAAGTTCCAAATAAATTAGAAACAGACCTATATTTTGTCCCCTTAATTGATTCAAATAACAATGTTTTTTTACCTTCTTTAAACTCATCTAAATGAATAGAAGCCATATGTAAATCAGGACTTACTTCCTCAGAGACAATTCTTACTTCTCCATTTTTCTGTAAATCTGAAATACACTGTTGTAAATTCTTATAAGCCATAGCTCAAAAATAAAAAAGGGAAGCCAATGACTCCCCTTTTTTTAAAATTAAATTCTTTTATCTTTTTTCGATTGGAACATATTTTCTTTCTGTAGCACCCGTATAAATTTGCCTTGGCCTTCCAATAGGCTCTCCATTCTCTCTCATTTCTTTCCATTGTGCAATCCAGCCTGGAAGTCTTCCTAATGCAAACATAACCGTAAACATATCTGTTGGAATCCCTATAGCTCTGTAAATTATCCCTGAATAGAAATCTACATTAGGATACAATCCTTTAACTTTAAAATATTCGTCATTTAGCGCTACTTGCTCTAACTTCTTTGCAATATCAAGCACTGGATCTTCGACCCCTAATTGCCCTAAAACCTCATCTGCAGCTTTTTTAATAATGGTTGCTCTAGGATCAAAACTTTTGTATACCCTATGCCCGAATCCCATTAAACGGAATGAATCGGATCTGTCTTTTGCCTTAGCAACATACTTATCTACATCACCTCCATCATCTTTTATTTGTTCGAGCATCTCAATCACTGCCTGATTTGCTCCTCCATGAAGAGGGCCCCAAAGTGCTGCAATTCCTGCTGAAACAGAAGCGTATAAACTTGCATGAGAAGATCCAACAATACGAACAGTTGATGCAGAACAATTTTGTTCGTGATCAGCATGCAAAATTAAAAGTTTGTTTAATGCACTTGCTACAACTGGATTTACTTCATAATTAAGCGTAGGTAGTGAGAACATCATTCTAATAAAATTCTCACAATACCCAAGAGAATTATCTGGGTAAATTACGGGCTGACGCATCCTGTTTTTGAAACTCCATGCAGCAAGTGTTGGTAATTTTGCAATAGAACGAATGATGGTTCCGTTAATTTCTTCTACTGAACGATTAGGATCTAAAGATTTTGGATAAAAAGCAGTTAATGAAGATACTAATGAAGAAAGTACACCCATTGGATGTGCTTTGGAAGGAAACCCATCCAAAATAGATCTTACATCTTCATGAACCAATGTGTGTTCAGAGATCTCTTTTTCAAATGCAGCCAAATCTTCACTTGTTGGTAATTCGCCATAAATAAGCAAGAATGCTACTTCCAAAAAAGAAGATTCCTCAGCTAATTCTTCTATAGCATAACCTCTATATCGCAAAATCCCTTTTTCGCCATCCAGAAATGTTATTCCACTTTGGGTAGATCCTGTGTTTTTGAATCCTTTGTCTAAAGTAATAACTCCCGTTTCTGCTCTTAATCTGCTGATATCAATTGCAGTTTCATTCTCAGTACCAGTAATTACTGGCAATTCAATAATTTCTCCATCAATGTGTAATTCTGCTTTCTTTGCCATATTCTCTTACAAAAATTTAAACTAGCCCAATATAAAGTTTTTTCCTGGATAAACCGCATCTTTCGCTAAGATTTCTTCAATTCTTAGCAACTGATTGTATTTTGCCATTCTATCAGAACGAGAAGCCGAACCTGTTTTAATCTGTCCGCAACTTAAAGCAACAGCCAAATCAGCTATAGTCGTATCTTCAGTCTCTCCTGACCTGTGGCTCATTACAGAAGTGTATCCATTGTTTTGTGCCATTTTCACGGCATTTATAGTTTCGGTTAATGTGCCAATCTGATTTACTTTTATTAAAATAGAATTGGCTGTCTGATTCTGAATTCCCCTTGAAAGCCTTTCCACATTAGTTACAAATAAATCATCTCCTACTAACTGTACCTTGTCTCCAATCTTGCTTGTTAAATCTTTCCAAGCATACCAATCATCTTCATCCAATCCGTCTTCAATAGAAAGTATTGGATATTTTTTTGTCCAATTTACCCAATAATCAACCATCTCAGCTGGAGTTAATTTATCTCCTGTTGATTGATGAAAATGATACACATTTTCTTCAGCATTGTAAAATTCAGAAGCGGCAGCATCCATAGCAATATAAATATCCTCTCCTGCTCTGTAGCCAGCAGAACCAATGGCTTTTAATACGATTTCAATAGCTTCTTCATTAGAACCTAAATTAGACGCAAATCCTCCTTCATCTCCAACATTTGTAGAATATCCTTGAGATTGCAATTCTGTCTTTAAATGATGAAATACTTCAGTTCCCATTCTTAAAGCATCAGAAAAAGATTGAGCACCTACAGGCATTACCATAAATTCTTGAAAGTCTATACTGTTATCAGCATGAGAGCCTCCATTTAAGATATTCATCATGGGAATTGGTAAGATAGATGCGTCAGCCTTTCCTATTGTGGTAAATAGATTCTTATTTTGCTCAATGGCAGAAGCTTTTGCACAAGCAAGAGAAACAGCAAGCATTGCATTTGCACCAAGTTTTTCCTTATTTGAAGTGCCATCTAATGCAATCATCTTATTATCTATAAGCGATTGCTGCATCACACTTATTCCCTTTAACTCTTGTGAAATTACGGTTTTAACATTCTCAACAGCTTTCAAAACACCTTTACCAAGGTAAACTGTTTTATCTCCATCTCTTAATTCTACTGCCTCATACTTTCCTGTTGATGCCCCAGAAGGAACAGCAGCTCTTCCAACTACATTGTTGGTGGTAATTACTTCTGCCTCAACTGTAGGATTTCCTCTAGAATCTAAAATTTGACGAGCATGAATCTTTTCAATTTTACTCATTAGTTGTCTTTTATATTATTTACAAAATGGTCAAATAAATATCTTGAATCGTGTGGTCCTGGTGAGGACTCTGGATGATATTGAACAGAGAAACAATTCTTATTCTTGATTTTTATACCCTCAACAGTATCGTCATTCAAATTAATGTGTGTAATTTCTACATTAGCATTATTTTGAATGTCCTGTTTAGAAATTCCAAAACCATGATTTTGTGAAGTAACCTCAGCTTTTCCGCTAGCTAAATTTTTTACTGGATGATTAATACCTCTATGACCATTGTGCATTTTATAAGTAGAAATCCCTTCAGAAAGTGCAAGCGCTTGATGGCCTAAACAAATTCCAAAAACCGCTCTACCATCAGCCGTTATTTTCTTTACTTGTTCTATAACTTCCGGCATAGCTGAAGGATCACCTGGACCATTTGACAAGAAGAAGCCATCAGGATTCCAAGCTTTCATCTCCTCATAAGTAGTGTGCATTGGAAAAACTTTTAAGTAGCAACCTCTATCTGTCATACATCTTAAAATATTCTTTTTAACACCTAAATCTAAAACTGCAACTTTTAATGCTGCCGACTCATCTCCAATAAAGTATGGTTCCTTTGTAGAAACAGAAGAAGAAAGCTCTAAACCTTCCATTGACGGGACCTCAGCCAAACGCTTAGACAACACATCAATATCAGTGGTTTCTGTTGATATAATAGCATTCATAGCGCCTTTATCTCGAATATGACGAACAACCGCTCTAGTATCTACATCAGAAATAACTACTTTATTTTGATCTTCAAAATAGGATTGTAAATCGCCATCTCCTGCAACTCTTGAATATCCCAAGTTAAAGTTCTTACAAATGAGCCCTGCAATCTTCATACCATCTGATTCCACCTCCTCATTATGCACGCCATAGTTTCCAATATGCGCATTAGTGGTAATCATCAATTGACCATAATAAGAAGGATCGGTAAATACTTCTTGATAGCCAGTCATCCCTGTATTAAAACAAAGCTCTCCTGTTGCCGTCCCTAATATTCCATTGGCTTTACCATGAAAAATAGTACCATCTTGCAACATGAGGATTGCCTTTTCTCTTTTATTGTATTTCATCTTTTTCTAAAATAAAATTAAAAAAAAAGGACAAAGCAGAAAGCTCTATCCATTTAATTATTAAAAATTATTTCATCCTACTCTTCTTTTTTCTCCTCTTCATTCGATTTGTCTGTAGCCTCCTCATTTTTTTCTTCTTCCTCATTATCAGCTTCTTGTTGTTGAGCTTCTTCAGCTACTTCCTCAGCAGGTGCTGCTGCAGTTATTTCAACTGGCTCTTCTACCTCTGCTTCAACTTCTTCTTGGACTTCTTCAGCTTCAACAGGAGTTTCTTCCGCTACTAAAACCTCTCCTTCTTTTTTAGTTTCTGTTTCAGAGCCTGCTATTTCTTCTTGAACTTGTTCTACCTCCTCATTAGTTGCCTCTATAGTCTCTTCTTGTGTAACTTCAACCACTTCTTCTTTTGCTGTTTCTTCTATCGCTTCTATTGTTGGTGACTCTTCTACCTGTTCTTCAACAATATCTCTTGCCTCTTCTACTGTAGCTTCAACAACTTCTTCACTAACAACTTTTTCAGTACTTGCACCTTCTACCTTTTGCCCTTCATTAGCAGATTTACCACCACCTCTTCTTCTTGTTTTCTTTCTTTTAGGCTTTTCAGCTGTATAGTCATCATTATAATCTACCAATTCAATAAAGCACATCTCAGCATTGTCGCCTAATCGATTACTAATCTTCAAAATTCTAACATAACCACCTGGACGATCTGCAATTTTTGCAGCAACATCTCCAAATAGTTCGGTAATCGCTTGTTTTTGCTTAAGGTAAGAAAATACCGTTCTTCTAGAATGTGTAGTATCATTCTTTGATTTTGTAAGAAGTGGCTCAATATACACTCTCAATGCCTTTGCTTTTGCAACAGTAGTTTGAATACGCTTATGTTGAATAAGCGAACAAGCCATATTGGCAAGCATTGCTTTTCTGTGTGCCGCTTTTCTTCCTAAATGATTAAATTTCTTCCCGTGTCTCATTTTATTATTCGTTATCTAAATTATATTTGGAAATATCCAATCCAAAAGTTAATCCTTTATCATCTACCAATGCTTCCAATTCAGTTAATGATTTTTTACCAAAGTTTCTGAATTTAAGCAAATCTGATTTGTTGAAAGACACCAACTCGCCTAGGGTTTGTACTTCTGCAGTTTTTAAACAATTTAGCGCTCTAACCGACAAGCCCATTTCTGAAAGCATAGTTTTCAAAAGTTGACGCATATGCAAAGTATCCTCATCAAACTCATCTTCTAAATCTTTTCCAAAAGTGATTTTCTCATCCGAGAAAAGCATAAAGTGCTGGATAAGGATTTTTGAGGCCTCAGTTAATGCATCTTTTGGCGTAATTGAACCATCTGTCACTAAATGAATATTCAATTTTTCAAAATCTGTTTTTTGCTCAACCCTATAATTCTCCACATCATATTTTACATTCTTAATTGGCGTAAAAATAGAATCGATAGCAATAGTACCGATTGCAGTATCGTTATTTGAATTTTCTTCTGCTGGAACATACCCTCTTCCTTTTTCGATAATAATTTCCATTTCAAAATTAATATTATTATCTAAACTACAAATTAATTGCTCTGGATTTAATACTTGAAAATTAGACAGTCCTGCTGCAATATCCTTTGCAGTTATTGTTTTTTGATTTGTAACTTTTATGATTGCCTTTTCACTATTCTCATCTTCAATTTGTTGCTTGAACCTAATCTTTTTTAGGTTCAAAACAATTTCTGTTACATCTTCAATTACTCCATCAATTGTAGAAAATTCATGCTCCACCCCTTCTATCTTTATAGAAGTAATCGCAAAACCCTCTAATGAAGAAAGCAGCACTCTTCTTATTGCGTTCCCAACAGTTAGGCCATATCCAGGCTCTAGCGGACGAAACTCAAAATTCCCTACATTTTCATCAGAATCAAGCATTACAACCTCATCTGGCTTTTGAAAATTTAATATTGACATAATTTTATTTTTTAGTTTATTTTTTACTTTGAATAAAGTTCAACAATAAGTTGTTCTTTAATATTTTCTGGAATTTGCTCTCTTTCAGGTAAAGCCAAAACTTTTCCTGTCATGGTGTCTATATTCCATTCTAACCAATCTGATTGATGAGATGAAGCTGCTAAAGATGCGCTTACCATCTCTAATGATTGTGACTTTTCTCTTACACTTACCACATCCCCAATTTTTAACGAATAAGAAGGGATGTTGGTAATATTATCATTCACGACAATGTGTTTATGCGTTACCATTTGCCTTGCTGCCCTTCTTGTAGGCGCAATTCCTAATCTGTAAACCACATTGTCTAGCCTAGTCTCACATAGTTGCAAAAGAATCTCACCTGTAATTCCTTTTCGTCTTAAAGCTTCTTTGAAAAGATTAGAGAATTGTTTCTCTAAAATTCCATAAGTATATTTTGCTTTTTGCTTTTCCTGTAATTGAATAGCGTATTCGGATTGCTTTCCTCTTCTTCTTTGATTTCCATGCTGACCTGGACCATAATTCTTTTTGTCTAGAACTTTGTCAGGACCAAAAATTGGCTCTCCGAATTTTCTTGCTATCTTAGATGTAGGACCTGTGTATCTTGCCATTTTCTTTTATTATTAAAATTTATACTCTTCTTCTTTTTGGAGGACGACAACCATTGTGTGGAAGTGGTGTAACATCTACAATTTCAGTAACCAAAATTCCACTATTGTGGAGTGCTCTAATTGCCGATTCTCTTCCTGAACCAGGACCTTTTACAAATACTTTTACTTTTCTAAGCCCTTGTTCCATTGCTGGTTTAGCACAATCTTCTGCTGCCATTTGTGCAGCATATGGAGTGTTTTTCTTTGACCCCCTAAAACCCATTTTTCCAGCAGATGACCATGAGATAACCTGGCCATTCTTGTTGGTTAATGAGATAATAATATTGTTAAAAGTAGCTTGAATGTGCGCTTGACCTTCAGCATCTACCCTAACTTTAGTTTTCTTTTTTGATGACTTTGCCATATTTATTTATTATTTAACTGCTACTTTTTTATTTGCAACTGTTTTTCTTTTTCCTTTTCTAGTTCTAGAATTATTTTTGGTTCTTTGCCCTCTAAGTGGCAAACCTTTTCTATGACGAATACCTCTGTTAGAACCTATATCAATCAATCTTTTAATGTTGATTTGCGTCTCAGCTCGCAATTCTCCTTCTACTTTATATTCCTCATTAATAATGGAACGAATCGTATTTATCTGATTGTCATCCCAATCTTGGACTTTAGTTTGGTAAGGAACATCTGCTTTGTCTAAAATTGCTTTAGCAAAAGATCTGCCAATACCATAAATATAGGTAAGGCCAATTTCTCCTCTTTTGTTTTTTGGTAAGTCTATACCTTTAATTCTTGCCATATTTTATCCTTGTCTTTGTTTATATCTTGGATTCTTTTTATTGATCACATATAACCGTCCTTTTCTTTTGACAATTTTGCAATCTTCACTTCTCTTTTTTACTGATGCTCGTACTTTCATAATTTCTAATTTTTAGTACCTATATGTTATGCGTCCCTTTGTTAAATCGTAAGGCGACATTTCTAATTTCACTTTATCTCCTGGTAGCAACTTGATATAGTACTTTCTCATTTTCCCTGAAATATGAGCTGTAATAATATGCCCATTCTCAAGCTCAACCCTAAACATAGCATTAGACAATGCTTGTTTAATAATTCCGTCAAGTTCTATATTTGGCTGTTTTGCCATTTTTATTTTTTATTTAATACTTTTCTATATCTTCAAAACTAGATAAGATTTCTGCTTTATTTTTTCGCACTACTATAGTGTGCTCAAAATGTGCAGAAAAATCACCATCTGCTGTTGTTATTGTCCAGCCATCAGCATGCTGATGAATAGACTTTGTTCCCATGTTAATCATTGGCTCAATTGCAATTACCAAACCTTCTTTTAGCTTTATTCCTTTTCCTCTTCTACCATAGTTTGGTACTTCTGGTTTTTCGTGCAATTTTCTACCCAATCCATGCCCTACCATCTCTCGAACTACTCCATAACCAAAACTTTCGGCATGTTCTTGAATAGCAAATCCTATATCTCCTAATCTTTTTCCTGCAACCGCTTGCTCAATGCCCTTATACAAAGATTCCTTTGTTACTTTAAGAAGATTTCTAACTTCTGAATCTACTTCTCCAACTTCATAAGTATAAGCCGAATCTCCATAAAAACCATTTTTTAACACCCCACAATCAACTGATAATATATCTCCATCATTTAATGGTTTATTGTTAGGTATGCCATGTACTACCTGTTCATTTGGAGACATACACAAGGTGTTTGGGAAGTCACCATAACCTTTAAAAGCAGGTATTGCTCCATTGTCCAATATGAACTCTTCTGCAATTTTATCCAATTCCAAAGTAGTAACCCCTGGCTTTATAAGCGATGCAATTGCTGCATGGGTTTTTCCAACAAGTAAAGAACTTTTTCTTATTAAATCTATCTCTTCTTCCGACTTATAGTAAATCATAGCAAAACTATGCTACCATACTGCCTGAAGATTTTCCTTTTATCCTTCCTGAATCCATCAATCCATCATAATGACGCATCAATAGATGGCTCTCAATTTGTTGAAGAGTATCTAATACTACACCAACTAAAATAAGTAGTGAGGTCCCCCCATAAAATTGAGCAAATTGCGCATTGATTCCCGCTTGCATTGCAAATGCTGGGAGAATAGCAACAATTCCTAAAAATATACTTCCTGGTAATGTAATTCTTGACATTACCGCATCTAAATATTCAGCAGTTTTTCTACCTGGTTTTACGCCAGGAATAAAACCACCATTTCTTTTCATATCATCTGCCATTTGGTTAGGATTAACCGTAATAGCAGTATAAAAATAAGTAAATAATACCACCATAACAAAGAACATAAGATTGTACCAAAATCCTGCAAAATCAGTTAATACGCCTGCTAATCCTTGTAGGGTTTCTGAATCAGAAAAACCTACCAAAGTAATAGGCACAAACATGATAGCCTGTGCAAAAATTATCGGCATTACTCCAGCAGCATTAACCTTTAATGGAATAAACTGACGCACACCTCCATATTGTTTATTACCAACTACCCTTTTAGCATATTGTACAGGAATTCTTCTTGTGCCTTGCACTAATAATATCGAAACCATAATTACTAAAAGTAGCACCAACATCTCTACCAAGAAAAGTACTAAACCGCCACCTTGATCTTCCAATCCTGATGCTAATTCCATCATCAATGATTGAGGGAAATAAGCAATAATACCAATCATAATAAGCAAAGAGATACCATTCCCAATTCCTCTATCCGTAATTTTTTCTCCCAACCACATTACAAACATGGTTCCTGTAACAAGCACTACAATAGACGATAACCAAAAAATACCTGGAGAAAGTAAAAAAGCCTCTGCAGGAAGGGTTGCTTTTAGATTCGCAATATATCCTGGAGCTTGACCTCCAGTAATAAGAATGGTTAGATATCTTGTAATGTTATTGATTTTTCTTCTTCCACTTTCCCCTTCTTTCTGTAGTTTTTGAAAATATGGAATTGCCATTCCCAACAATTGGATAACAATAGCAGCAGAAATATAAGGCATAATCCCTAATGCAAAAATGGAAGCTTGAGAAAATGCTCCTCCTGTAAACATATTCAATAATCCCAATAAACCATCAGAAGTTTGTTGTTGTAAATTTCCTAAAAGAGATGGGTCAACCCCTGGTAATACGACAAATGAACCAAAACGATATATAGCAATAAATGACAAGGTAATCAGAATCCTATTTCTAAGATCCTCAATCTGCCAAATATTCTTTATTGTTTCTATTAACTTTTTCATCTTACTTTTCTATTACAGTTGCGCTTCCACCAGCTTTTTCTATTGCTGCTTTTGCTGAAGCAGAAAAAGCATGAGCAGTAACATCTAATTTTGCAGACAACTCTCCTCTACCTAATATCTTAACTAAATCTTTCTTTTTCACCAAGCCATTATCTACCAAAATTTGCTTATCTACTTTTGTTTTTATCTTCTTATTGTCAACAAGGTGTTGCAATCTATCTAAGTTTACACTCTGATATTCTAGCCTGTTTGGATTAGTAAATCCAAACTTTGGTACTCGTCTTTGTAGAGGCTGCTGTCCGCCTTCAAATCCAGTTTTTCTTGAATATCCTGATCGAGACTTTGCACCTTTATGCCCTCTTGTAGAAGTGCCTCCTTTTTTAGATCCTTCTCCTCTACCAAGTCTCTTTCGTTGTTTAACAGAACCCTTTGCAGGTTTTAAATTGTGTAATTCCATATCTGATATTATTCTAAAACAGTTACTAAATGCTTTACTTTATGTACCATGCCTAAAATTTGAGGAGTAGATTCATGCTCAACAATAGCATTCATCTTTTTTAAACCCAATGCATCTAAAGTTCTCTTTTGATCTTTAGGTCGTCCTATTCTACTTCTAACTTGTTTAATCTTAATCTTTGCCATTGTCTTACAATTATCCGTTAAATACCTTTTCCATACTTACTCCTCTTTGCATAGCAACCTCACGCGCATCTCTTAATTCTAGAAGTGCTTTTAAAGTTGCTTTTACCAAATTGTGAGGATTAGAAGATCCTTTAGATTTTGCCAATACATCTGTTACACCAGCACTTTCCAACACTGCACGCATTGCGCCTCCAGCTTTTACTCCTGTACCATTTGATGCTGGTTTGATAATCACTTGAGCACCTCCAAATTTAGTAGTTTGTTCATGAGGAATTGTTCCCTTATAAACAGGAACTTTTACTAAATTTTTCTTTGCAGCATCTATGGCTTTTGCAATTGCATTTGAAACATCTTTTGATTTTCCAAGTCCAATTCCTACAACTCCATTACCATCTCCTACTACAACAATTGCAGAAAAACCAAATGCACGACCACCTTTAGTAACTTTTGTTACCCTTTGTACGCCTACGAGCCTATCTGTCAGTTCTATATCTCCTGATGGCTTCACTCTTTTACTATCTGAATATTTAAACATATCTTATTAAAATTTTAATCCTGATTCACGAGCAGCTTCAGCTAAAGCTTTTACTCTACCATGATAAATAAATCCTCCTCTATCAAACTTTACAGAATCAACACCCGCTTGCATTGCTTTTTCACCAATTAAAGCACCAACCAGTTTTGCTTGCTCTGTTTTATTTACTTTTTTACCATCTAACGATTTGTCCCTTGAAGAAGCAGCAACTATAGTGTTTCCTGCAACATCATCAATAAGCTGAGCATAAATCTGCTTATTACTTCTGAAAACAGCTAGCCTTGGTGAATCAGGAGTTCCTTTAATTGTTCTTCTGATTCTGTATCTACTATTTTGTCTTTTTTCTTTTTTAGATTTCATCTTATTTAATTTTAAGCTGACGCCGCAGTTTTTCCAGCTTTTCTTCTGATTTGTTCTCCTACAAAACGAATACCTTTTCCTTTGTATGGTTCTGGTTTCCTGAAAGAACGAATTTTTGCAGCTACTGCTCCTAAAAGCTGCTTGTCGTGAGAAGTTAGTGTTACAATAGGTGCTTTTCCTTTTTCTGATTCTGTACTAACCTTAACATCAGCGGGGATTTCAAAAATGATATTATGAGAATAACCCACAGATATATCTAACTTCTGCCCTTGATTAGCAGCTCTATAACCAACTCCAACAAACTCTAATTTTTTAGTAAACCCATTAGTTACTCCCTCAACCATATTTGCAAGAAGTGAACGATAAAGACCATGAAGAGATCTTACTTCTTTATCTTCAGAATCTCTGCTAAACAAAATCTGATTCTCATTAACAGTAACATTAATGCGACCATCAACTTGCTGAGATAACTCTCCAAGCTTTCCTTTTACGGATACAACAGTACCTTCAATTGAGACTGAAGTCCCTTCTGTTATAATTACTGGACTATTTCCTATTCTTGACATTTTTTCGATTTATTATCTTTTAATTAATAAACATGACATAAAACCTCACCACCAACTTTTTGTACTCTCGCTTCCTTATCAGTCATCACTCCTTTTGAGGTTGATAATATGGCTACTCCTAATCCATTTAATACTCTAGGCATGTTTTTAGTATCTGTATACTTTCTTAAACCTGGTGTACTCACTCTTAATAACTTTTTGAATGCAGATTTTTTCGTTTGCGGATGATACTTTAAAGCAATCTTAATATTACCCTGATTGTTTTCTGTTTCTTCAAATTTATAGTTTAAAATATACCCTTTATCTTTCAAAATTTTAGTAATCTCTTTTTTGATATTAGAAGCTGGAATATCTACAACCTTATGAGTAGCTTTTGAAGCGTTTCTCAATCTTGTTAAAAAATCTGCTATTGGATCTGTATTCATTGTCTTTATTTTATATTTTTTACCAACTTGCTTTTTTCACGCCTGGAATCTTACCAAAATTTGCCATCTTTCTAAATAGCACACGAGAAATACCAAACTGACGCATGTAACCTTTAGGTCTTCCCGTAATTTTACATCTATTGTGCAAACGAACAGGAGATGCATCTTTAGGCAGCTTTTGTAATGCTTCATAATCACCAGCTTTTTTAAGTGCTGCTCTTTTTTCAGCATATTTTGCTACCAATTTTTGTCTTTTCACCTCACGGGCTTTCATTGATTCTTTAGCCATAAACTATTTGTTTTCAGATTCATCAACATTAGCTGATGACTCGTTATTATTATCTTCAATATTTTCTACTGGAGTAGCTTCTGCTTCCTCCTGTGTATTATCTTCTTCAATTGAGTCTGATGCTTCAACTGATGCTGCTTCAGCTTGTTTTTTCAACTCTGCTTGTTTTTTCTTTTCTGCTTCTTCAGCTACTCTTTTTGTATCTCCATTTTCAGAAAATGGCATACCAAATTCTTTTAATAAATCAAAAGCCTCATCATCAGATTCAGTATTGGTTACAATGGTAATATCCATTCCTGTAATTTTATTGATTTTATCCAAATCAATCTCTTGAAAAACAATATGCTCTTTAATACCTAAAGTATAATTTCCTCTTCCATCAAAACCATTTTTAGAAACGCCTTTAAAATCCCTAACTCTAGGTAAAGTAGCGGAAATCAACCTATCCAAGAACTCATACATCTTATCTCCTCTTAAAGTAACCATGATACCAACAGGCATGCCTTTTCTTACTTTAAAATTAGAAATATCTTTTTTAGACTTTGTAATAAGCGCTTTCTGACCAGAAATTGCAGTCATTTCCTGCTGAGCGTTCTCAATAAACTTTTTATCAGCACTATTTTTTCCTACCCCTTGGTTTAATGAAATTTTAACCAATTTCGGAACTTGCATTACCGATTTAAAATTCCCTTTAAGATTGTTTACAATCTCAGAATTATACTTTTCTCTTAATCTTGGTGTATATGCCATTACTTAATTACCTCTTTAGATTTTTTTGAATACCTTACTATTTTTCCTGTTTTCTCATCTCTTTTTCTTCCAATTCTAGTTATCTCACCAGATTTTGGATCAATCAACATCAAATTAGAAATGTGTATAGCAGCTTCCTGCTTAATAATTCCTCCTTGAGGATTAGCTGCATTTGGCTTAGTGTGTTTGGAAACCATATTCGCTCCTTCTACAATTGCCCTATAGGTTTTAGGAAAAACTTTGATAATTTTTCCTTCTTTTCCTTTAGAAGCCCCCGCCATTACCTTTACGATATCGTTCTTCTTTATTTTTATTTTTACTTTTCCCATTTTATCAAATATTAAAGCACTTCTGGTGCTAATGATATAACTTTCATATAATTATGCTCTCTCAATTCTCTTGCAACTGGACCAAAAACACGCGTTCCTCTCATCTCTCCATTTTCATCAAGCAACACACAAGAATTGTCATCAAAGCGAATATATGAACCATCTTTTCTTCTTACTTCCTTTTTTGTTCTTACAACTACAGCTTTTGCAACTTGTCCTTTTTTCACCCCTCCTGAAGGGTCAGCTTGTTTTACCGTAACCACAATACTATCTCCCAAAGAAGCATATCTCTTTTTAGTTCCTCCTAATACACGTATACAAAGTACTTCTTTTGCTCCGCTATTATCCGCAACTTTTAATCTAGATTCTTGTTGTACCATTTTACTTTGCTCTTTCTAAAATTTCTACTAATCTCCAATTTTTGCTTTTGCTAAGTGGTCGTGTTTCCATTATTCTCACTTTATCTCCCTCATTACAAGTGTTTTCCTCATCATGAGCAATAAACTTATTACTCTTTTTCACGAACTTTGCATACAAAGGATGTTTTTCCTTTCTTTCTACCATTACCACTATCGATTTTTCCATCTTGTTAGAGGTAACTATTCCTGTTCTTTCTTTTCTTAATTTTCTATCCATCATTTATTTATTTTTTTGCTCGCTTTCGATTTCTCTTCTTCTTTTTTCAGTCAATATTCGAGCAATATCTTTTTTTGCATACCGCATCTGATGCGGATTTTCTAAAGGAGAAACCGCATGGCTCATTTTCATTTTAGCTAACCTATCTCTTGTTTCAAACAAAAGATCGTTTAACTCATTTTCTGGCATTTCTCTTAATACGTTTGATTTCATCTCCTTATTCTTCTTCTATTTTATAATCTCTTTTTACAATAAACTTTGTTTTAACAGGTAGTTTTTGAGATGCTAATCGTAATGCTTCTCTAGCGGTATCAAAATCTACTCCATCAACCTCAAATAACATTCTGCCTGGTCTTACTACTGCCGCCCAATATTCTGGAGCTCCTTTTCCCTTTCCCATTCTTACCTCAGCAGGCTTTTTTGTGATTGGCTTATCGGGAAAAATTCTAATCCAAACTTGTCCTTGTCTTTTCATTTCTCTTGTAACCGCAATACGCGCTGCCTCAATTTGACGAGCTGTAATCCAACATTCCTCTAACGCTTTAATACCGAAAGTCCCAAAGCTTATTCTACTACCTCTTTGGGCATTACCTTTCATTTTGCCTTTCTGCATTTTTCGGAATTTGGTCTTCTTTGGTTGTAACATCTTTTTTCCCTTTTATCTTTTTTAATATTATCTTCTTGATCTTCTTTCGTTTCCTTTTTTCGCTTTTCCACTCTTGAAATGAAGCATCAAATCTCTTTTACCATAAACCTCTCCTCTGCAAATCCAAACCTTTACTCCTATTTTTCCATAAGTAGTTTGTGCTTCAGCCAATGCATAATCAATATCTGCTCTAAAAGTATGAAGAGGCGTTCTACCATCTTTAAACATTTCAGACCTTGCCATCTCAGCTCCATTCAACCTTCCTGAAATCTGCACTTTTATTCCTTCTGCACCCATTCTCATTGTAGAAGCAATTGACATTTTGATTGCTCTTTTGTATGAAATTCTACCTTCAATTTGTCTGGCAATTCCATTAGCAACCAATGTAGCTTCAAGCTCTGGACGCTTTACTTCAAAGATGTTTACTTGAACATCTTTTTTAGTTAATTTTTTTAACTCCTCCTTCAATTTTTCTACTTCTTGTCCTCCTTTGCCAATGATAATTCCTGGTCGAGCAGTGTGAATGGTTACTGTAATCATTTTCATAGTGCGTTCAATTGGAATTCTTGACACGCTTGCTCTGGCTAGTCTGATGTTGATGTATTTTCTTATCTTCTCATCTTCTGCCAATTTATCACCAAAATCATTACCACCAAACCAATTTGACTCCCATCCTCTGATGTAGCCCAATCTGTTACCTATCGGATTCGTTTTTTGTCCCATATTAATTATTGTCTGAATTTCTACTATCAACCACTAATGTTACATGATTTGATCTTTTTCTTATTCTGTGTGCTCTTCCTTGAGGTGCTGGCTGAATTCTTTTCAGCATTCTACCACCATCAACTCTTACTTCCGAAACATAAAGACTTCCCTCATCCATTCTTTTACCCTCATTCTTAGCTTCCCAATTAGCGAGTGCTGAAAGCAGTAGTTTCTCCATTCTTCCTGAAGCTTCTTTCGGATTTAATTTTAACTCTGCTAAAGCTTTTTCAACATCCATACCTCTTATCAAATCGGCAATTAATCGCATCTTTCTTGGAGAAGTAGGACAATTGTTCAATTTTGCAAAAGCCATTTTCTTTTTCGCTTCTTTTCTTGCATTAGCTGTATTTCTTTTTCTTGCTCCCATTTTTACTATTTTCTATTTCCTGAATGACCTCTAAAAGTTCTTGTTGGAGAAAACTCTCCCAATTTATGCCCAACCATATTTTCTGTAATAAAAACAGGGATAAATTGTCTTCCGTTATGTACCGCAATAGTTTTTCCTACAAAATCAGGAGTAATCATAGATGCTCTTGACCAAGTTTTTACTACTGTTTTTTTCCCATTTTCATTCATTGCATCAATTTTTCTCTGCAATTTATAATGAACATACGGTCCTTTTTTTAACGATCTTGCCATAGTTTATTTCTTTTTCCTTCTTTCTAATATATACTTATTTGAAGCTTTTTTCTTTGCTCTTGTTTTAAAGCCTTTGGCTGGAATTCCATTCTTACTTCTAGGATGACCTCCTGATGCTTTTCCTTCACCACCACCCATAGGATGATCAACAGGATTCATAACAACTGGTCTTGTTCTTGGTCTTCTTCCCATCCATCTGTTTCTACCAGCTTTTCCTTTTCTGGCTAATTGTGCTTCTGCATTTGATACTGAGCCAATAGTTGCCAAACATGTTACTAAGATTTGACGAATCTCTCCAGAAGTAAGCTTGATGGTAGCATATTTACCTTCTCTTGCCATCAACTGTGCAAATGCACCTGCACTTCTAACAAGTAATGCGCCTTGACCAGGTCTCATTTCAATATTATGAATAATAGTACCCATTGGAATATCAGAAATGGGTAATGTATTCCCGATCTCAATTGATGAGCCTTTTCCAGAGACAACTTCATCTCCTACTTTTAATCCAGTTGGCGCAACTATATATCTTTTTTCTCCATCAAGATAATGTAAAAGAGCAATATTAGCAGTTCTGTTTGGATCGTACTCAATGGCAGCTACCTTTGCTGGAATACCAAATTTCTCTCTTTTGAAATCAATTAGACGATACCTTCTTTTATGACCGCCACCTACATGCTTGATGGTCATTTTACCTCTATCATTTCTACCTCCCGTTTTTTTAAGCTTTTTTATCAAGCTCTTTTCAGGAGTAGATGTAGTAATAGTTTCATAAGATAGTTTTATCCTATGTCTTTGCCCTGGGGTTATTGGTTTTAATTTTTTTACTGCCATTTTTACTATATATTGCTATAAAAGTCAATTGTATCGCCTTCTATTAATTGCACAATTGCTTTTTTATAGGTTTTAGTTTTACCAATTATTTGTCCTGATTTTGTACCTCTTACTCTTTTTTTACCTATGCAAACCATCGTTTTAACAGAATCAACTGTAACATTATAGGTAACTTCTACTTCTTTTTTTATCTCAATTTTATTTGCATTCCTATCAACCACAAAACCAAAACGATTGAACTTCTCGCTTTGATCGGTCATTTTCTCAGTGATTATTGGTTTTATCAAAATACTCATCAGCTTATTTTATTTAATGTTTCTTCTATTACTTTTACTGAACTCTCTAAAACTAAAAGTTTATTCGCATTCATAATATCGTAAGTACATAAATCAGATGCTCTTACCACTTTTGCGTTTTTCAAATTATTTGAAGACAAAACAATATTATTGTCCCCCTCAGCAAGTATCATTAAGGTTTTATTATCTGCTTGCTCTAAATTATTTAGAATGTTTAAATAATCTTTTGTTTTTGGGCTATCTAGTTTAAAATCTTCCAAAACAATGATATTGTTGTCTTTTGCTTTATAAGTTAAGGCAGATTTTCTAGCCAATCTTTTTACCTTTTTGTTAAGCTTGAAAGAGTAATCTCTTGGTTTAGGACCAAAAGCACGACCTCCACCTCTTAATATAGGACTTTTAATATCACCAACACGAGCCATACCGCTTCCCTTTTGTTTTCTTAATTTCTTTCTACTTCCCTTAATCTCTCCTCTTTCTTTTGACTTGGCTGTTCCACTTCTTTGATTAGCTAAATATTGTTTTACATCCAAATAAATAGCATGATCATTTGGAGCAATTCCAAAGATGTCTTTTTTCAAATCAACCTTTTTGGATGTCTCTTTTCCTTTTATATTATGTACTGCTACTTTCATTATTTCTCAATTATTACATATGAATTCTTAGCTCCAGGAACTGCTCCTTTTAGCAAAACAATATTTTTTTCAGGCATCACTTTTAATACTTGCAAATTCTCCACTTTTACCCTAGCATTTCCCATTTGTCCAGCCATTCTCATTCCTTTGAATACTCTTGCAGGATAAGAAGCTGCGCCAATAGAACCTGGATGTCTTTGTCTGTTGTGCTGCCCGTGTGTTGCATCATTTACACCAGCAAAACCATGTCTTTTTACAACACCTTGAAAACCTTTTCCTTTAGAAGTCCCTACCACAGTTACGAAAGACCCTTCTTCAAGAATATCTACCCCAACAGTATCTCCTAAATTCATTTCTTCTTCTGGCATATCAAACTCCACTAATTTCTTTTTTGCTGTAGTTTTAGCTTTTGCAAAATGACCAAGTATGGCTTTAGTCATTCTTTTATCATTTTGCTCATCATAGGCAAGTTGAACTGCAGCATAGCCATCGACCTCCTCAGTTTTTAATTGCGTAACGACACAAGGCCCTGCTTGAATGATAGTACAAGGAAGATTTTTCCCTTCCTCATTAAAAATACTTGTCATTCCTATTTTCTTTCCTATTAAACCTGGCATTTTTCTTTTTTTAGATTACTTTAATTTCTACATCTACTCCACTAGGAAGTTCTAATTTCATAAGTGCATCAATTGTTTTTGATGATGAGCTATATATGTCCATTAATCTTTTGTGTGCTGAGAATTGGAATTGTTCTCTAGCTTGCTTGTTTACATGAGGAGAACGCAATACAGTATAAATCTTTTTGTGTGTTGGAAGCGGAATTGGACCACTCACAATTGCACCAGAATTCTTTACTGTTTTTGAAATCTTCTCAGCAGATTGATCTACCAAATTGTGATCAAACGATTTTAATTTTATTCTAATTCTTTGTGACATATTTTAATTTTGTTCTACTGTTCCTTTAATTTTTTCAATTACAGATTCTGCAATATTTTTTGGTGCTGGCTGATATTCAGCAAATTCCATTGTAGATGTTGCACGCCCAGAAGTAATTGTTCTAAGGGCGGTAACATAACCAAACATTTCAGAAAGAGGTACTTTAGCATTTACTACTTGTGCCCCTCCTCTTGAATCCATACCTTCCAACTGCCCTCTTCTTCTGTTCAAATCAGCAACTACATCTCCTGTATTTGCTTCTGGTGTTACCACTTCTAACTTCATAATTGGCTCCATCAATACAGGCTTTGCTTGCTTGCAAGCTCCTTTAAATGCAATTTTTGCACAAATCTCAAAAGAAAGCGCATCAGAATCTACATCATGATAAGAACCATCAAATAGCCTTACTTTCATCGAATCAACTGGATAACCTGCTAATACACCATTTTTCATAGCCATTTCAAAGCCTTTTTCTACAGATGGAATAAATTCTCTTGGAATATTTCCTCCTTTTATTTCATTGATAAATTGTAAACCATCTCCCTCAAAATCAGCATCAACTGGGGAAAGCTCGAATTGAATATCAGCAAACTTACCTCTACCACCTGATTGCTTTTTGTATACTTCTCTTTCTGTAACTGAGGAAGTGATTGATTCCTTATAAGAAACTTGAGGAGCGCCCTGATTACATTCTACTTTAAACTCTCTTTTTAATCTATCTACAATAATCTCTAAATGCAGCTCTCCCATTCCAGAAATAATCGTTTGGTGCGATTCTTCATCAGTACGGATAGTAAATGTAGGATCTTCCTCTGCTAATTTACCAAGCGCCGCACCCAATTTATCTACATCAGCTTGTGTTTTTGGCTCAACTGCAACCCCAATTACAGGATCTGGGAAAGTCATAGATTCTAAAACTATTGGCTTATCTTGGTAAAGCGTATCGCCAGTTCTAATATCTTTAAATCCAACAGCAGCGCCAATATCTCCAGAATCTATACAATCGATTGCATTTTGCTTATTCGAGTGCATTTGGAATATTCTAGAAATTCTTTCTTTATTTCCTGTTCTGGAATTCATCACATAAGAACCTGCATCTAATTTTCCAGAATACATTCTGAAAAAGCATAACCTGCCTACATAAGGATCTGTTGCAATTTTGAAAGCTAAAGCCGACATTGGATCTGTTGTTTTTGGCTCTCTTTTTTCTACATCATTAGTCTCTGGATGAGTACCTTCAACAGCACCTACATCCAATGGACTTGGTAGATAAGACATGACAGCATCTAGCAAAGTTTGAACTCCTTTATTTTTGAATGCAGAACCACAAAGAATTGGTGTAATTTCCATAGCAATTGTTGCTTTACGAATTGCGGTCATCATCTCTTGTTCTGTAATGCTATCAGCATCTTCAAAGAATTTTTCTAATAAAGTGTCATCTTGTTCAGCAACTGCTTCGATTAATTTTTCTCTCCACTCAGACACAGCTCCTTTTAAATCTTCAGGAATGTCGATTTCTTCAAAAGTCATCCCCATATCTTCCTCATTCCATACAATAGCTTTATTGTTAATCAAATCAACAACTCCCTTGAATTCTGCTTCCGAACCAATTGGTACTTGCAAAGGAATAGGGTTTGCACCTAATCTATCTTTGATTTGGCTAACAGCCTCAAAAAAGTCGGCCCCAGAACGATCCATTTTATTTACAAAACCAATTCTTGGCACATTGTATTTGTCCGCTTGTCTCCATACCGTTTCGGATTGTGGCTCAACACCACCAACAGCACAAAAAAGTGCAACTGCTCCATCCAATACCCTTAATGATCTTTCTACCTCAACCGTAAAGTCCACATGCCCTGGAGTATCAATAATGTTCATTTTGAACTCATCTCCTCTATATTTCCAGAAAGTAGTAGTAGCAGCAGAAGTAATAGTAATTCCTCTTTCTTGCTCTTGCTCCATCCAATCCATGGTTGCCGCACCATCATGTACCTCTCCTATTTTATGAGAAAGCCCTGTATAATATAGAATCCTTTCTGTAGTTGTAGTCTTACCAGCATCAATGTGCGCCATGATGCCAATATTTCTAGTGTATGTTAAATCTTGTTTCGCCATTGCTACTATGTAAATTAAAATCTGAAGTGAGCAAAAGCTTTATTTGCTTCTGCCATTCGGTGAGTATCTTGTTTCTTTTTGAATGTTGCGCCTTCTTCCTTGTAAGCTACTAGAATTTCTGCAGCTAATCTTTCGCACATTGTTTTTTCATTTCTTTTTCTTGTAAAGCCAACCATCCACTTCATTCCTAAAGAAATTTTCCTGTCTTCTCTTACAGGTTGTGGAATTTGGAATGTTGCCCCTCCAATTCTTCTACTTCTTACCTCTACTGCAGGCATTACATTTTCTAATGCTTTTTCCCAAACGGTTACCGGATCTTCCTCCGTTAATTTAGTAGCAACAATATCCATTGCATCATAGAATATTTGATATGCAGTATTTTTTTTGCCATCTAACATAATGTTATTAACAAAGCGTGTAATAAGGGTGTTACCAAATTTAGGATCTGGTAACAAAATTCTTTTTTTAGCTGTTCCTTTTCTCATTGTATGCTTTTATTTTTTTGGCCTTTTTGTTCCGTATTTTGACCTTCTTTGTGTTCTTCCGTCCACCCCTGTTGTATCTAATGCTCCTCTAACAATATGGTACCTAACACCTGGCAAATCTTTTACTCTTCCTCCTCTTACAAGCACAATAGAGTGTTCTTGCAATGCATGTCCTTCTCCTCCAATGTAGGCATTCACCTCATTTCCATTTGTTAATCTCACCCTAGCTACTTTCCTTAAAGCAGAATTTGGTTTTTTTGGAGTTGTGGTATAAACCCTGGTACAAACACCCCTTCTTTGCGGACTGCTATTCAAGGCTAAAGATTTACTCTTTTTAACAAGCTTTTGTCGGCCTTTTCTTATTAGTTGTTGTATAGTTGGCATAAATAATTAAACTTTAATCCTTATTTTAACGGGCGGCAAATGTATGAATTTATTAATAGAACTAAAAAGTAAAATTCGTTTTTTTTATCATTAATTTTTTCGCTAAAAAAACCAAAAGTACCATACGGCACTTTTATTCTGATATTTTAGTGCAAAAAGCACAAAGTTTTACAATAAAATTTTGTTAATTTTTGCTCACCAATTTAAATTGAACATCATTTGGCACAATTACATACTCAAAAAATCGGCTGAAAAAACTTCCTTTTCATTGCGTAATTGAGAGCAAAGAAGTGCAATACCTATCCAATTCGGAAAGAGGTGTTTTCACCTTAATTACTTGATAGTTTCCTTTAGCTTCCATAGCTAACATAACAGTAAGAATAACAGCAGAAAAAACCATTAAATAATTTTGAAAAGTAAGAAATTTTGTTTTGAATTTATCGGCACCTAAAAAACCCAAACTATATAATTCTTACATTCAATGAAATCAGAGAATTAAAAGATAAACTGCCAGATGGTAGTATGAAAAAAATTGCTGATCAGTTAGATATTGAGAAAGATACGTTAAGAAATTATTTTGGAGGCACACACTACAAAGAAGGGGAAGGAAAAAGTGCTGGTATAAATATTAGAAAAGGGAAGAGATGGCGGTTATGTACATATTGAAGATAACAGAATTTTGGAGATGGCTAGAAGCATGATAATATAATAAAGAATTTATACTTAAAATATTAACCCCATTATCACTTTCTATTGGGGTCTTTGATTGAAAAAAAGGAACGCTGCTAGCAAAAAGTAAACCAACAACTATTTTCTACTGAATAACCAATCTTTTGTGATGCGTTTCACCATCCATTTTCACCTCCAAGAAATAAATACCAGATGCTTTAGTGCCTCTTTTAATGGTAAATTGCTCAGTATTTTTCAAATCGTAAGTTTCTAAAGCATTGCCACAAACATCTAATAATTTTACTGACACCACTGACTTTAAATCGCCAAACTCTAAAAGCGTTTGTTGTTTAAAAGGATTAGGATAAATACTGAATACCTCAACTTCAACAAGCTCAACAGCAGTAATAATAATGGTGTTGGAAACCACAATACAACCATTATCATCTGTTACCGTTAGTGTATATACCCCAGGATTGTTAGCTATAATATTAAGCCCTGTTTGTCCGCTACTCCATTGATAAATATAGCCAGGCGTTCCACCACTTACTGTACTTTGCAACTGATTGCCATTTTGTACTATACTTACCTGCAAAAGGCTTGGCTCAGCAAGGTTGAAAGTATCGGTTTTGTAGCAATTGGTATTGTCGGTAACCTCAACTGAATAAGTGCCTGAAGATATATTATTGATATTAGCAGTAGTTTGGCTATTAGGATACCAGAAATAAGTATAGCCAGGTGCTCCACCACTCACAGCAGTAGTAATACCTCCGCTACTTTGCCCATAACATAAGACATCATTTACAGTTGCATTTATCATTATTTCACTTGCCTGATTTAGCATTATACTATCAGTTGTTGTACATCCAGGATAAGCACCCAAAGAATCGGAATAATGTGCAAAAAGCACATAAGTTCCTGCTGCTAGATTCTCTGCAATGGTGTCTGTTCCATAGCTGTTTCCAAGCAAATCTTCCCAACTATAAGTATAGTTAGGAGCTGCCATAGGATTTGATACAGCAATTGCGCCAGTTGGCACATTGTAGCATACTAAATGAACAGCATTAGCAGCATCAATATTAGCCACAGTTGTAATGCTTGTGCCTATTGTTTGTTGATTATTTCCGCCTTGAATCAAACTGCTTTGACAGTTATTGGTATCTGTGATGCTTATGGTGTAATTTCCAGAACAAATATTAGGGAATGTAATGGTATCGGCCAATATTGAGGCTGTTATTACATTCGTATTTGTGTTTTCTGTAGCAATACCATAATAGGGCATTACGCCTCCTGTTAGCTCTAGAGTAACTGTTCCATTACAAGCACCAAGACAAGTTTCATCTGTTGAAAAATAGGAAGTAAACTGTAATAATTCTGGCTCTGCAAGGTTGATGTATCTTGTAATTAAACAGCCATTGGTGTCTTCAATATTTACAGAATAGGCTCCAGCAAAAAGGTTATAGATACTGTCATTTGTTGCGGTATAATTATTAGGACCAAACCACTGATACGAATAAGGCGCATGTGCTCCCCAAGCCGAAACAATTGCAATTCCGTCATTTGCTCCAAAGCAACTTACTTCTACACCACCAGCATAAAGTTGGCTGTCAATTTTTGCATCCATAGAATGGGTGTAAACACTGATATCTGTTGTGTCAGTCGCAATACAACCCCTATTGTCGGTTACCGTTAAGCTATAAATACCAGCAGCAAGTGCAGTAGCTGTAGCAGTAGTTTGCGGAATGGTTGCATTATCATCCCAAAGGTAGCTGTATGCAGGCGTTCCACCACTTGTAACAGCAGTAAGCTCGGCAGAGTTTACGCCAGTACAATAAGGATGAATGATTAGGCTATCTACAATATTTACAAACAATTGATATGGCTGTATAATCACAACAGTATCGGATGCTGTACATCCTTTTACATCCATAACATTAACTGTATGCACTCCTGGAGTTAAACCATAAACGGTATCTCCTGTTTGTCCTCCTGGCGTCCAATTAAAAGTATAAGGAACCGTTCCTCCTATCCCTATTGCAGTTGCAATACCATCATTAAAGTCATAGCAAGTTACATGTGCTAACTTTGTAGCCTCAGTTTCCAAAACATCTGGCTCAGATATAAATACACTATCCACTACTCTACAGCCCAACTGATCTTCAATAAGCACATAATAAGATCCGTACAACAATCCTGAATTGGTATCTGGCTGTGATGTGCCCAAATGCCCGTTACTCCAATCATAAGAATGTGGAAATATTCCTCCACTACTTGAAATAACTACAGCACCATCTGAACCGCCATAACAACTTACATTTTGAATAATGATTATGTTATCTTCAATCAGTGAATTCTCACTAATAGAAATGGTATCTTCAATGGTACAATTCCAATCATCAGTAATCCATACTGTATGCAAGCCAGCAGTAAGCTTAGTAGCCACAATTGAAGTTTCTCCATTGTCCCACAAATAAGTATAATTAGGAACGCCTCCACTTACAATAAGCTGTACAGCACCTGTACTATCTCCATAGCAATCTACATCTTGTATTTTATTCAATGTAGAAGAAAGCGGATTAATTGGTTCGCTTACTACATTAGAATAACTCTCCATACATCCCCAAGCATCATATACATGTAATTCATAGCTTCCAACTGGCAAATTATTCAAACTATCTCTAGTAATAGTTACAGGGTGACTAGCACTTCTTAAAGTATCAGAACCAGAAAGCCAATAATAAGTATAAGGCGCATAACTTCCTCCAGCAGTAGCTACTATATATCCACTACTATCTCCTTTACAAGCTACATCCATTATTTGAATAGCAGCAGTAAGAGGGGTTTGAGTCTGAATTACATTTATGTTTGCAAGAGTATCACATCCATTAGCATCTGTAACTTTAGCATAATAGGTGCCCGCAAATAAACCAGAAACAGAATCGTTAAGCGAGAAGGACACTTGCCCAAAATTGTACCAATTGTAACTGTAAGGAGGTGTTCCTCCAGCCCCTTGCACAACTGCTGTTCCTTCTGCTTGCCCATAACAAGTTGTGGATTTGCTTGCTGCTAATGCTTGCAAAGGATAAGATGGATCAGTAATTGTTACTGTGTCTCTCATCATGCAATTTACAGTATCTAACACAGAAAGAACATAGGTTCCTGCTGTCAAATTATCAAAAAATGCCGTATCGTATGGTGGGGGATTGGTATTTAATATTCCATCAATAAAATACTGATATGGCGGATAACCACTATCGGCATATACAGCTATATATCCGTCATTACCTTCAAAACAACTTACATTATCCGAATATGCATTAAGTGATAAATCAATATCCACTTGCTTTACCACTAAGGAATTTGAGCCCGAACAACCAGTTATTGGCTCAATAACATTTACCATATAAGTTCCTGGAAAAAGCCCTGTAAATGTATGGCTGTTCCAAACATTATTTTGCGTTTGCAACACATTTCCATTGGAATCCATTAAATTAATATTCCATGGTGGAGTTGTAGTATTTAAATCGGGTGTAACTGTAAGTGTAGCGTCATTCCCTAAACAACTAGCATTAGTTGAATTAAGCTCAGAAGTAATTGCAGAACCTAATGTTATTTCAATAGAGTCAAAAACCGCAACAACACCGTCACACCTATCCACACTTGCATAATAAGTTGTTGTTGATAATGGAGAGACGGTTATAGAGTCTCCTGTTCCAATCTGAATTAAATTATTGTCATACCAAGTTACATTACCAGCAACAATAGGTTGAAAGGGAATCGAATTAATAGTATAAGAGTTAGGCCCATTAGGAATAAACTCCCAGCCTTCATTTGTAGCAGTCCAGGTAAGTGGCCAATTTCTAGGTAAAAATAATGTAGGGTCATTTACAATATCAGTAAAAGCACTACCAGGACTAACTAAACCTTGAACAGCAGTTCCTGCAGCCCAACTAATGCATAGTGGCTTGTCCTGGATATACATTTCAATTTTATTGGATCCCTCATACAATTTAACTTGTTGGGTTACTAACATATTATTACATGAAAACAATGGTATAGCACAAAATGTTACAACATAAACCCTGTTAGGAGCAACACCATTTACTCCTTCATATATAACCCCTCCAACACCAGGATCAACATCATGCCATGGAAATAAAATTGCATTCTCTGGTGGTTGACCAGGTGTAGGAAGTGGAGCATTATTTGTCCAAGGTGCTAATGTTTGACCAGCATTTGCTAAGTCAAAAGTTAAAAATCCATTAGTACAAATTAATAAATCTGAGTAGGCTGTTCCGTAAAAAGTAAATGGAAAGCCAATATTCACAACTGGACTCCAAGCATCATCAGATAAAAACAACGAATTACCATTTGTGCCACCTGAAAAACCTTGAAGTGTTAAATTCTGAGTTCCACAAATAGTAGTATCTGGCGTTAAAATGATTTGTGCATTTGCCGCTATTGAGAAAAGAAATATAAAAACAAAAGTAAAGCGTTTTATCATATTTTATATTTTTTACAAATATAAGGGTAAATGTAGTTTGTGTACAAAGCCTAAAAACTAAATCTTATTCACTCATAAACAAAAAAGTCCTAATCATAGGATTAGGACTTTTTGTTAATATCTTCATAATTTTTTATCGTATTAAAGTCACGGCTCCTCTCTCTTCATAAGGGTATCCATCTTCACCCACTGCAGTAAGAATATAATAATAAACACCATCTGCTACATCTTCTCCATCTAAGCCTGTCCCATCCCAAGCAGTTTGGGTTGTATTCCACTCATAAACTTTAGCTCCCCAACGGTTGAATATCAGCATATTGAGAGTTTCGATTCCGTGATTGTCTACTACAAAATAATCGTTTGTACCATCACCATTTGGTGTGAATACATTTGGCACATCTACACCTTGAACATGAATGGTCATTGTAATGGTATCATAACAACCCACTCCAGCATTTACCTGATCTTCCACTAAGAAAGTAACCATATTTGCACCAGGATTAGTAAAAGTAATCCAGAAAGGATTATTTACATCCAAACCAGCTTGAACTGAAACACCATCAAGATTAACATTATAAATGTAATTGTATGCGGCTACCGGCATAGTACTGCTTATAAATTCAACTGCAAATGGCGGATGAGCTGCTCCAGTATCAGAAGCTGTAATATTGGCTATAATCTCTGCTGGCTCAGTAAATAGCGGTGTGCTTGCTGTTACCTGACAACCGTTAGCATCTTCTACCAATACTGAGAATGAATTTCCTGCACATAAATCTTCTATTCTACTTTGTCCAGAAATAGTAACTCCAGGTGAATTTGTCCAAGAATACTGATAATTGCTTACACTCAAAACTGTTCCGCCAGTTGGAGTAGCTTCTGCCCAACCATCACAAGCATTAAAACAAGTAATGTTCTCATCAAAACTGATATTAGCCAGCAATACTGCAGGATCTGTTAATGTAACCGAAGCGCTTTCAGTACAGCCATTATCATCACTAACAGTTACAGTGTAATTGCCTGCAGAAAGATTTGTTGCAGTTGACGTAGTTTGTCCTCCTGGCTGCCAATCATAAGTTAAATTTCCAAAACCTCCACCTGATAGGTTTACAGCAGCTTCACCATCACTAAGTCCATTACAAGAGATATCAGCGCCACTGTAATCAGATGAAACAATAGCTTGCGCTATAATAGCTAAAGGTTGATTGATAATTGCAGTATCTATTGTTTGACAACCATTATCATCTGTAACAGTAACTGGATAAACACCTACAGCCAATGCATTTGGATTTTCACCATTCCAATCTTCAATGTAAGGTGCTGTTCCTCCTACTGGCGTTACAACAGCCGTTCCTGTTGGGTCGCCATTACAAATTACATCAGTAACAGCAATATCTGTAGTAAGTGGATCAGGCTCATTAATTATTACAGTATCAACAAACTCACAACCAGCAGTATCTGTAATACTAACGGCATAAGTTCCTGCAATCAAATTGTTGATAGTATTGTTTGTACTCATATTCGGATTCCATAACACATCAAAATTACCAGCAGAGAAATTACCTAAACCTCCAAAAATATTCGTAATGCTAATTCTTCCATCATTATCATCAAAACAATCTACATGATCGATATTGTACTGAGGCGTAATTTGCAGTGGTTGGTTAATGGTAAATGGAGCAGAAGTATCTGTACAGCCCAAATAATCTAAATAATAGCCTGCTGAATCGCCATAATAAGTAAGTAACTGATAGGTACCTCCAGCCAAATTATAAGCTGTAGTTCCTGAATCAACAACTGTACCTATTGCCTGAATATTTTGCCAAACATAAGAGTAATTCGGATTCGGATTTAAAACAGAAGCACTTCCATTTGGTGTGTTGAAACAATTAGAATGTACTAAGCTATTAGGATCATCTACTAAACCACCTACAGTTACTAATGGCGATACAATTTCTTGCCATCTGCCTCCCCAAAGCACATAACCTTGGCAATTATTAGTATCTGTAATATAAAAGTCATACTCAGCAGAACATAAATTAGGAATAATAGAATCATTTATCACAGATTTATTGTCGACAAATGAAACTGAATTTCCATTGGAATTGTTCCATTCATAACGGAAAGGACCTGTTCCTCCAGAAATATCTACATACACTTGACCATCACAACTCCCATCACAGCTTTCATCTATTACATGATAGGTAGTATATTCCAGTTTATCTGGTTGTTTAACATCTACAAATCGTGTTATCTCACAATCGTTTGTGTCATTCACAATTACGGAATACGTTCCAAATAATAAACTATTTATTGCTTGACCTGTATTGGAATAACCCAATGGCCCAAACCACTGGTAAGTATATGGTGAATGCGCGCCCCAAACAATTGCTTGAGCTGATCCGTCATTAGCGCCAAAGCAGGATATACTATCGCTCGTTACATAACCATCCATAGTATTGGTAACCGTATCAATATCCATTGTATCAGATGCAATACAATTTCTTTCGTCCATCACAATTACAGAGTATATTCCTGCCAAAAGATTTGTGGCCACAGAATCAAACTGATTAAGAGGTGATCCAGAACCACTAATTAAAGACCATGAGTAATTATATGGCTTTGTACCTCCCCATGTTGTTGCTGTTAATGAAGCTGTTGCAACACCAGTACAATAAGGTAGTACCGTTAGACTATCAATAATTTCAACTTCTAAAACATCAGGCTCTGTAATCACTACTGTATCTAAAGCTGTACAGCCTTTATCATCTGTAAGATATACCGTATGTACTCCTGGGGTTAAATTAAATGCGGAATCTCCTACTTGACCATTAATACTATCCCATACAAAAGAATAAGGTAGTGTACCTCCTGTTGCTGTAGCATATGCGATTCCATTATCAAATCCATTACAAGTTATATGTGCAATAAAAGATGCTTGTGCCTTTAACTCATCCGGTTGAGAAATAAAAACACTATCGAGGACCCTACAGCCAACAGCATCCTCAATTATAACATAATAACTTCCATAACAAAGATTATATGTAGTATCAGGTTGAAAAGTTCCTAATTGTCCATTACTCCAACTGTATCTATGTGGCAATACACCTCCAACAGAAGTAATAGTTGCTATACCATCACAACCATTGAAGCAAGAAACATTCTGAACAATGTTTATATTACCCTGAATAAGCGGGTTTATATGGAAAATCTCCACACTATCTTCAATAATACATCCATTAGCATCAGTAGAGGTTACATAATGCCATCCTGCATTTAATGTAGCATTAAGGGCATTTGTTTCTCCATTTGACCAAAGATGAGTGTATGGGAACTGACCACCAATTACCGTTACTATAGCTTGCCCTGTTGAGTCACCCCAACAAGAAACGTCGGTTAAGGTATGTATGGAACTTGATAAAGTATCTAGCGGCTCATTAATAAATGCATTATAAACGTTGATACAGTTGATAGAATCGTAAACTAATAAATCATAATTTCCATAAGGCAAACCGCTTATTGTAATTGCAGAATCGATTAAGCCTTGAGTGTGCATGGTATCAGAACCTAAAATTAGTATTACATTGTAAGGGATAAATCCTCCTGAGAAAGATACTGATATGCTACCTGTTGAATCGTATTTACAATGCACATCAACTATTGCTATGGAATCCAGATTTATCGAATTGCTTGGCTCTAAAACTTGCATAGTGTCAATAACAAAACAAGCTAAACTATCAGTTGTGGTTGCATAGTAAGTGCCTGCTGGCAATCCAATAACAGTATCATTAATACTCCAAACCACTCCATTTATATCTTCCCATACGTAAGAATAAGGATCACCAACTGTATAAGGTGTTCCTCCCAGAGCAGTAATAATACCCAAACCAATACTATCAAAATAACAAGTAAAAGAAGAATCTGTTGCTGTTGTAGTTAAAGGAACAGAAGGCTGAGTAAGAATCACAGTTGAATCAATAGATAAACAACCAATACTATCAACGATATTAATTATGAAAGTATCTGATGGTAAACCAACAAAAGAACTGTCCAAAGGAATAGTATTGGATATACCAGAAAACTGATTAACAGCAAAATAAGAGCCAAAACCAGTAGATGAATCTACAACAACACTAATTAAACCTGTTGAATCTCCAAAGCAAGAAACATTGGTCGTCAAAACTGAATTAATTTCAATGACATATAGATCCCAAGAAACATTTACTGTATCTTTTACTGAACATCCAACACTATCAGTAATGGTCAACACATAATCTACAGGTGTTGTCCCTGGATAGGCAATGGTTGTGTCTGCCGTACTACTAGTTGGTTGCCAAAGAAAATTATAATTACCAACACCACCTACAACTTGTCCTGCTTGTAAAATTGTATCCGAACCACAAGGAATTATAACATCATCACCTAAATCAAAAATAAGCTGATTATTTTCAAGTATTTCAAAAGACTCTTGAATATTACAGCCATTAGAATCAGTCAATGAAACAAAATAGTCACCAGGTGGCTGGTTAAAAAGTGCGCCAACAAAAGGCGGAAATGAACTAGTCTGATTAAGCAATGTGTCTCCTGAAATATTAGTAAATATATAATTCAAAGGAGGAACCGAATATACACCAACAGAATCAGGAAAAATAATTATTGAACCTGTACTATCTCCACTACAAAGTACATTGTTTGTTTGCGTTGAAGCTATCGCGAGTGAATCACAAGAAATACCTGCTGGAACAAAATGATAGGTAGTATCAATACAACCATTTGCATCAGTAACATTTAACTGATATGTTCCTGAACAAACATTATTCAAAAAAGGATTGAGAGAAATTAAATTGTTATTTGCATCAAACCATTGACTAGACCAAGGGAATATGCCTCCACTTACAGAATCAATAAACATATTTCCATCACAGGTCCAAAGGTTTGTTGCATTAGCAACAGAAACATAAGCATTCAGAGGTGGGGGTTCAGTAACCACCAAAGTATCAGTTGTACAGTAAGCCCCATAAGAAGAATCATATACAGTAAAAAAGTAAGTTGCTGGAGGTAATGATGAAAAGAAAACTGAATCAATATTTGAAGCAATAAATCCTTGCAATTGAGTTGGATTAGCTGTATATAAACTGTACAAATAGCGAACTGTGTAAGCTATAGAACCAGCACCTGATCCTATCACATTAATCTTTATTCTAGCATCATCATCACCATGACACAATATAGGATCTGCTAATGTGATGTCTAAATCACAAGGAACCAAGATAATTTCAATACTATCGGAGCTGCTACATCCATTGGCATCCGTTACGGTATAATTATACCATCCTTCACAAATATTTTGAATAGTTGCATTATTTGAATAAAGCACTCCTGAGGTATCCCACTGGTAAGCAAATGGAGATGTTCCTGATGAAGTATTGATTTGTGCATAGCCATCACAAGCGCCAGGCAAAGAAGTGTTTCCTGAGGTTATACTAACTGAAACAGCAGGATAAGAAATAAAATTCAAAGTGTCCGAAGCTATACATCCTGAAACTGTATTGCTAACCTGCAAAACAAATGTTCCAGCTGTACTAATGTAAAAAGTTGATGTACTATCAGCATTATAATCGGCAGCTACAACATTTCCAGACATATCTAATAATTCAAATTCGAAAGCATTGGCAGCCAAACCACCTCCACCTCCAAGCATTATGGCAGTAATCGCTGTTGAATCTCCATCACAGAATGAGGTGTTTGTACTAGTGAACAATGTGCAACCTCCTGAGAAAATTTGAATAATATCGCATACTTGGCATCCTAAGGCATCGGTAACACAAACAGTATAAGTTCCTGTACAAAGATTAGAAACTGAAGTAGTTGTAGCAATAACATTAGCTGATGCATCATTCCATTCATAAGAATATGGTGGTATACCTCCTGCTATATTCGCTACTCCACTACCATCACAAGCCCCTAATGCTGAGGTATAACTTACAGAAGTACTTAAAGCAAGTGGAAAAGGAATATTTAATGTCAAAGAATCAGAAGCTATACATTGAGTAGAGTCATCAACTACAGTTACCAAATAGTTGCCGCTTAAAGCAACTGGCATTGGAAAAAATATAGAAGTGTCTGTAGTATTAACTACACTATCTACACTTGCTCCATTAAAACTTAACAAATAATTGAAATTATTGGAAACAACTGGAGCACCTCCTGTTATTGTTACATCAGCATAAATCATGGTGCTATCAGCATTACATACAATTGCAGGTGCATTTGTAATACTCACCGAGCAAGAAAGTGGCTGTGGGCATTGTGGGTACATAATCATTGCAGGCTGTCCACAAATTGATGTATTTACGCTTTTATCTTTTACATAGATACCACCATCAATATTGTTCTGTAATAAACTTCTTTTTGCTTGGCCAAATCCTATAGACCAATAAAGTGGATCAGATTGATCCCTAACATGAGTTAATTGATGAGAATGCCCTAGTTCATGTAACGCTACTGACTCTAAATCAGCGTTTCCTCCAAGTGGCATAGTGGTATCGGTATACCAAGGAATAGCAGTATTAAATTCAATATCCATTTCAGTTACATACCAATTATTTCCTCCGCAATTGGAATACCAACTATAGGCCGTAGCCAAAGAAGAAATAGTAGATACAAAAGCGACAACACTTACTCCATCATTAGCGTTTGATGCAATTGGTGTATTTATTGCATCAACATCCCAATTTACTCTAGTAGCACATCTCCAATTTTCTAATGCTCTTGTAAAAGCAGCTTCACTTCCAGCTACAGTAGATTCGAAGGCATTGTTAAAAGTAAAAGTATAACCACCCAAACCATTCTTATCCATATGCTGGGTTTCTTGATTCAATATATTTATATGATTATAATTGATAGTCAAAACTTGTGAGCTGATGCTAGATCCTAATTGAGTTTGTACTTGCACATTTCCACTTCCTACTGTTTTGCCATTATCCCCTCTATTAGGAACAGTTAATCGAATAAGTGTGTCTGTCCAAGTTATAAATGTAGTAACATCCTCCCAAAAAACTCCTGGACCAACATCGGCATCATACAACATCACTTTTGAAGTAAGTAACTGAACGCCAAATCCTGTACCAGTAATTGTTAACACATCTCCTACACCTCCATTTAAATTGGTTGGACTAATAGCTGTTATCTGAGGTGGTAATACACTTTCAGGAAATTGAATCTTTTCAAAAGTATAAGGATATATTTCATTAAATAATTGATTAGCCTGAACTTGTATATCATTATGTAGAGCAGTAACTGTGTGGTAGTTATCAAATGGCGATAATGCTTTTCCACTAATTTCATCGTACCTATAAAAAGCTTGCTCTTCTGCAACAGGATCTAGTTTTATTCCATTAACTGATGATAATTGAGCAGTTGAATTTTCCAACATAAAAACCCCTATCTCTCCAACAGTAAGCTGCAAAGAAGGAATAACTTCTAATTTATCATTTCCAATAGTCCCTCCTTGGGTGATTACATAATGTCTTCTAGATGAGACTTGACCTTTAAAAACTTTATATATTTCTATCTCATTTGCAGTATAGATTCTATTATTGGCATCATTCCAAAAAGATTGCTTCTGAATAATTTTCGCTTCAACAATAAGTGAGGAAGCTTGGGTTTTAATAGCAAAACTCTGCTCTATTATATGATGTGAATAAAGATGTTTGACAGGTGAAAGTATAAAGGAAAAAAAGACTACTAAAAATAGTAATCTTTTACTAGTAGCCTTTATGCTTTTGGGATTTACCTCCGTTAAAAAAATGTAGGCACAAACTACAGATTTATATAAATTACTCATATCAGTTTTTTTGCAAATATAACCTTAAAATTAAAACAGCAAATTTACACCCCTCAAACTAAGCAACAGTTATATGTTGATAATTAGCCATTTCGCTATTATAATTTTTACACTCTTTTATTTACTATTCCCTTATTAATATCAAAGCTCCTTTTTCCTCATACCTATAACCATCTTTTCCTTGGGCAGTAAGTACATAAAAATAAGTGCCAGCCAATTCATCATTGCCTTTCAAATTTTTACCATCCCATTGCGGACTTCTTAAATCTGTTTCAAAGACCTTTTGACCCCAACGATTAAATATCATCACACTTAAAATATCCATGCCATTATTTTCAAATACAAATACATCATTCACTCCATCTCCATTTGGTGTAAATACATTATTGATTTCTTCTAAGCCCTGAACATCAATAATAAAATCAATAGTATCGGCACATCCTGTTGTTCTGTTAAGCACTATTAAATTGACTTTATTTTCTCCTAAATCAGTAAAAGAATAAGATGTGTTAATACCACTTTCTCCAAACTCCCATGCAATTGGTTCAATACCACCATCAGGCCAAATCCATGTAAATAGCATTGGGTGAACCGTACTCAAATAAGTACTATCAGCAAATGTTACATCAAGTGGTGGTTTGGCCGGACCGAAATAATTGGGAGTTGACACTTCTGCTTCAAAAGCTGGTGGCTGAGCAAATGTTATGGTCGTATTGCTTTGATCACAACCATTAGCATCTGTAACGGTAATAGTATAAGCCGATCCTGAACAAAGCCCTTCAGCAAGAGCAGATGTTTGACCATCACTCCAAGCGTATGTGTACGATCCTGTACCTCCAATAGCTGTTGCTAAAGCCCAGCCATCACAAATTCCAAAACAACTTACATTATAGGTAAGGCTATCTCTTATACTCAAATCAATACTTAAAGCTACAGGATCTACCAATGTGATAGAAGCATTCTCAATACACCCATTCTCATCTGTAACACTAACACTATATATTCCCGACATTAAACCTGAATTAGTAGAATTAACTGAACCATCATTCCATAAAATATCATATGGCTGCACTCCTCCTATTGTTGAAACAGTAAGCTCTCCATCAGCTGCACCAAAACAAGAAATATGAGCTCCAAAATAATCTGAACTTACTACTGGAGATGGTAGCAATTGAGCTGGTTCAGTTAAATTGGTGCTATTGGTGTAAGTACAACCTTTGGCATCTGTAATAGTAACAGTATACTGTCCAGATGAAAGATTATAAATATTTAGAGATGATTGCCCACTACTCCAAGTGTAAACGTATGGAGCTGTTCCAGTATTTTGATCTATAGTTAAATTGATGACCCCATTATTTCCACCAAAACAACTGATACCATAACCATTATAATCAGATGGAGTAATTGTAGAAATTAAATCCAATGGCTCTGCAACTGCAAATGTATCTGCTTGCAAACATCCATTTGCATCTGTAATATTTATGATATAAGTTCCTGCAGTTAGTCCATTGATGTTTCTTGTTGTTTGCCCAGAATTCCAGAGCAATTGGTACCAACTATTTGGTCCTCCAGGAAATCGTGTTCCACCGCTAATTTGAGTCTGAATTCTACCATCATTTCCTCCAAAACAATCTGCATCTTTTATAAGAGTTGGATTAACTTGAATTTCATCTGGTTGTGTGAGCACAACAGTATCGGTAGTTGTACAACCAGGATAAGCTCCTAAAGAATCAGAATAATGAGCAAAAAGCACATAAGTTCCTGCCAGTAGATTCTCTGCTATAGTGTCTGTTCCATAGCTATTGCCAGCAATATCTTGCCAGCTATAACTGTAATTTGATAGGTTTATTGGGTTTTGAACAGTAGCGACACCAGTTGGAATACCATAACAGTCTAAATGCACTACAGAAGAAGGGTCAATATTGGCATATGTAGCAATTGTTGTCCCAATAATTTGCTGATCATTTCCTCCTAGAATTAATGCACTACTACAGTTGTTAGCATCCGTTAAACTTATGGTAAAAATACCTGAAGTAATTCCTGGGATAACAGTATCATTTTGCATTAAATGAGTGCTAACAACACCACTATTATTGTCAGTTGCTATTCCTGTGTAAGGGGAAGAACCACCTTGTATATCAATACTTACTGTGCCATTAGCAGCTCCTAAACATGTTTCATTTGAGGATGAAAATGTTGTAAAAACAAGCGCATCTGGCTGAGTAAGATTTATACTTCTATTAATTGAACAATTATTGGTATCACTAATTGTAACGGAATAAGTGCCTGCAAATAAATTATAAATACTATCATTGGTAGCAGTGTAACTATTTGGACCATACCATTGATAAGTATAAGGTGCATGTGCTCCCCAAGTTGAAACAATTGCCATTCCATCATTAGCGCCAAAACAACTTACCTCAACAGCACCAGGATATAATTGAGTATCTATTCTCGCATCCATTGTAGCAGTAATGGTATCGATATCTTCTGTGTCAGTCGCCATACAACCTCTATAATCGGTAACTATGACGGTGTAAATTCCCGCAAATAAATTAGTAGCTGTTGCAGTAATTTGAGGCAGTACATTACTATCGTCCCATACATATGTATATCCTCGAGTACCTCCGCTTGCCACTGCAGTAAGAGATGCAGAATTTACACCAGTACAATAAGCCAATATGGTCTGTGAGCTGTCAATATCAACTACTAATTGTGTTGGCTCAATTATAGTAACTGTATCAGAAGCTGTACAACCTTTTGCATCTGTCACATTTACTGTATGTACTACTGGTATTAAACCAAGAGCCGTATCTCCACTTTGCCCACCAGGACTCCAAGTAAAATTGAATGGTGCAGTTCCACCAATACCAACTGCTGAAGCAATTCCGTCATCAAAACCAAAACAACTGATATGAGCTAACTTAGTCGCTTCTGTTTCCAGTACATCCGGCTCAGATATAAATACACTATCCACTACCCTACACCCGAGCTGATCTTCAATAATTACATAATAAGAACCATAGAATAATCCTGAATTGGTATCTGGTTGGGATAAACCTTGATGGCCATTGCTCCAATCGTAAGTATGCCCTAAAACACCTCCTGTACTACTAACACTTACAATACCATCATTTCCGCCATGGCAACTTACATTTTGAACAATACTAATATTACCTACTATAAGTGGATTTTCAAAAATGGTAATGGTATCTTCTATGGTACAATTCCAATCATCTGTTATGTAGACAGTATGTAAGCCTGCAGCCAAATTAGAAACAATGGAAGAACTCACTGCTACATCATCCCAAATATAGGAATAAGCTGGCACACCTCCAATTACCACAACTTGCACAGCTCCTGTGCTGTCTCCATAACAATCTACATCATTAATTTTATTTAAAGTAGATGTAAGTGCAACTGTTGGCTCACTCACCACATTGGAATAACTTTCAAAACAGCCCACATTATCATATACATGCAATTCATAACTTCCTGCTGGCAAATTATTCAAGCTATCTCTTGTTACTTCAACAGGATGAGAAGCATGCCTCAATGTATCAGAACCTGATAACCATACATAAGTATAAGGTGCATAGCTTCCTCCAGAAGTAGCTACTATAAATCCACTACTATCTCCTTTACATACTACATCCATTATTTGAATAGAAGCTGAAAGTGCGGTTTGTGGTTGTACCACATTAATAGTAGTAAAAGTATCACAACCTAAAGCATCAGTAATTTCTACAAAATAAGAACCTACATGCAAATCGCTTACGCTATCATTATTAGAAAATGAAACTTGCCCAGCGTTAAACCAATCATAACTATAAGGAGGCGTTCCTCCCGCTCCCCAAGCATTAGCTACTCCATTCGAATCTCCATAACATATTGCTACTGAATCCGAAGTAATTACCTGCATAGGATAACCAGGACCAACTAAGGATATTGGACCTGTGTCAAAACAATTATTTCCATCAATAACCGTGATATTATATTGCCCTACTGATAAGTTGGTAAATAATGAATCATAAGGTGATGGATTTGGATTCAAATTACCATTGATGTAATAGCCATAAGGTGGAGAGCCACCTGTTGGATAAACAGCAATTTTACCATCACTTCCATCCCAACAACTTACATTTTGAGTATTTACTGTATAATTCAGTACCCCGACATTATAATCAACCTTAACTGAATCTGTTAGCACACAGCCATTTGGAGTTGTGATAGTTAATGAATACATAGTTGATACAGTTGGTGTTGCCCAAGGATTAAATACTGTTGGGTCATCCAAACCAGCTGCTGGCGACCATAAATACGTTAAATTTGAACCTCCAACCACAGATCCATTTGTCATCTGCACACTATCACAAGTAAAATAATTATTACCAGCATCAAGTATAATTGCGGATAGTGTATCTGATGGTGGTGACATACCTGCACAATCTGAAGAAGTTGTCATATAATAGAATCTTGGTGTTACATTTGCATTTACCCCTTGATGTAAATAAGTGCTATCAGGAAAGTATAAAGAATCAACCAGAGAAAAAGGACCGTTTACATTTGTTGCTGAATATACATGATAAACCGTATTTGGATTAGCTACTGGCTGGTGATTCCATGTAAGGGAAACATCTCCATTATTATCAACAGCAGCGCAATTTACATCAGGAGACACGCTAAAAGGCGCTTGAACCACCTCTATGGTAATGGTGGCAAACTTAATGGCTGGAGCTGGACAGAAATCATCAACTACCTTGATAGCAAAAGTATAAATGTTTGAGGTGGTATTACAACCTGCATTTGCAGCAATATGATAACAAGAGGTTTGCCAATTGAACACACCTGAAACAATTGATGGAGCCGAAAAAGGTGGGGTAATACCTGCCCCATTATTAAATGTAGCACAAGGTGGGTTTAGACATAATGTGTCTGTAACAAAATCAGAAGCAAATTGCCCTCCTGAAACTTCCATTGTTAAATCTTGAGCAGAACCATTGGCATAAAGATCATTATCAGTTCCGGTAATATTAAAATTTACTAAAGTTCCCGCAGTTACTTGTAAAAAATAAGAAGTACCTCCAGCAAAGGGAGGAACAACAGCTGGAGGTAAATTTGGATTACCAGATGACAAAGGAGGGCAGTTTAAAAGAACAACCTGAATTTCTCTGTAAACTTCAGCTACCAATTGCCCACACTTAAAGGAAGATACTTTTACACAAGTCACAAAATTCCCTGAAATATTAGTATAATATGTTATCTCCCCTGATTGTGAATCCAAAGTTGGAGCAGGTGGTGTAGATAAATTACTTGGAATTGGAGAAGTGACTGAATAAGGTGCAGAAAAAGGCAAAGTAGCAGGAGCTGCTGGATTGTAAAATCCATCATCCAATACATCAGCCCATTCATAAACTAAAGAGTCTAATTCAGGGTCGGAAGCATTGTGAGAATAAGAAAAAGGATATCCGACACAAATAATCGTTTTGGGCTGCTCATTAAATTGTGGAGAAGAATCAAAACAAGGATTTGTGTTTTGAGGGACACCAGCAACAGAATAAGGATACATTATTGCCCTCAAAGTAAAACCTTGATTAGCAAATCCGTTGGTAATTGCGCCATTCCTGCAACACTCATCCCAAGTAAAATGCCATCCGCCAGCAGGAGGAATCCCCGCTAAATTTATAGGCAATGATTCATATACATATTCTTCAACCGAGCCTTGTTGTGGGCTAACACAACTCATTTGTGGATTTCCACTATTTACTGGATCGCAAAGAGGAGAAATGTCAAAAGGTGCGCCAGCAACTAAATTCACATTTATTGAAGAAATAAGCGGATTATTATGTACAGTAATAGTTTGCATAGTACCGCTAATAGGGATGCCATTACAATCTCTATATACTTTTAATTTGAAGATATATAAGCCGACAGGTCCTACTGTAGGATCAGTTATGCAAGTCCAAGTAATTTCACCTCCCATTAAATGAGATGCTTTGGCTGGCGAGCATAAAAGAAAACCTACACATAGTACTAAAAATAGTTTTTTCATTATTTATATTTTTTACAAAGTTATGATTTTATTGGCGTATTTGTATTTTGTTATTATAAATCCTAGTTAAATCCTTATGCATTCAATTACCTTAAAAGAGTAATGCTTCCTTCTTGCTCGTACAAATAACCATCAATTCCACTTGCTTTTAAGTAAAAATAATACACCCCCTCTGGTGCTTTATCGCCATTATAAGCGATTCCATTCCAACTTCCATTTGTAGCATCCCAATGGTAGACTCTCTCTCCCCATCTATTGTAAATCTCAACATATAGTGAAGACAAATCCCAATCATCAAAAGTAAATACATCATTTAACCCGTCACCATTTGGTGTAAATACATTAAACACATCAAACCCTTGTACATCTATAATTTGGAAAGCAGTATCATTACATGCACTGCTTAAAGCTGAATTTTCTGCAATAAGCATAATCTCGTATTGTCCTTGCTTATTGTAAGTGTGTGTCGGCATTTCATTTACTGCTAAAATATCTTGATTTCCGTCATCATAATCCCACACAAAAATATCTGCTCCTTGACTCATATTGGTCAAATTAACAGTGAACGATTCTTGTCCACTTATATTATCGGAAGAAAAATCAGCAACCACCTCATTGGGTTCTATAACTTCTATTAAGGAATCTTTTTGACAATCATTAGAATCTGAAATACTTAGCAAATATTGATCAGCTGACAACTCATCAAAAATTAATGAGGCAGTTTGACTAATGTTCCCTTGAGCAATAGTATTTCCATTTGATGATAAAACATAAGAATAAGGTGAAGTCCCGCTAATTAAATACAAATCTAATGCACCATCATCTAATTGATAACATGTTGCGTTAGTATGATTATTTATATTGATTTGAATTGCTCCTGGCTCCCCTACTTTAACACCCTTTAAAGTGTCAGAAGGACAGCCATTAGCATCTATTGACCACAAGTCATAATTAGAAGCTCCAAGCCCTGAAATAGTTGGTAGATATACCATAATTATATTGCTCTGCTCATCCCTTGCATAGTATTCAGCATATGGCATAGTCCCTCCACTTGCTGACAATGTGAGCACTCCTAATGCATCTCCAAAACAAGGGTTAGCTGTTATCGAAGTTGTTTGAATTAGAAAAGGAGTAGGTTCTAAAATTTCGACAGTATCATAAATCGGACCACAATTGAAACTGTCATTAATTGTGATGATGTAAGTTCCTGCAGTTAAGGCATTATTATCTACTCCATTCCAATCAATAGTGTATGGCAACATACCGCCTTGCACACTTATAGTTGCACTTGCATTTGCTGAATCATTACAACTTGCATTTGCTGTAACAACTGCATTTGAAAGCAGTGGCAAAGTAAGCTCAACGACTGAAAAAGAATCTACTTTTGTGCATCCTACTATATCAGAGACACTGACAGTATACATTCCAACCGCAAGGTTATTGATAAAATTATTTATACTATTAGTTGGATCCCATAAATAAATATATGGTGCATAGCCACCTTCTGCAGAAACGGACAAATACCCATCCGTTCCATCATAACAACTGATGTGTTTTATACTATCTTTAAAAATGATGATTTCAGCAGCTTGTTTGATATCAACTTGAGTATAAACTGCACAGCCAAAGGTGTCCCTGACTTCAATATGATAATTGCCTGCTGATAGATTTATAAAACTGGAATCATTAGTAAAAGTCTGTCCGCTATCAATAGAATAGGAAAACACTTCTTCTCCACTTTTTACATCAATAAAGATACTTGCAGTAGCACTTCCATAACAAAGAATGCTATCTGTAATCACAGTGTCTAAAACAAGTGGGTTAAGCGCATTTAGCGCATCTACCCTTGCCGAATCAGCATGGATCCAAGCTGGCTCTCCAATACAAGCATTGGCATCTGTAACAAAAAGCGTCAATGTATCGAAAGTTAAATTTCCTATGGTATCACCAAAACCGGAATTATTATTTCCGGAAGTCCCAACCCAACTCCAATTAAATGGAGCTGTACCTCCTTGATATTTCATATAGAATTCACCATCATAGCTAACTCCTTTACAACTTTCTGGCTTAAATCCATCAACAACTTTAATATTGAAAAACAATTCTCTTGGCTGAGTTATATTTATTGTATCGTAAGCAACACAATTTTGCGCATCACTTACAATTACTGAGTATTGCATGTTTGTTAAGCTATCTGTCTGCATACTAGAATCTCCACTAGTCCATATGTAACTATAAGGCGTATAACCACCATAAGCATATACAATGGCCGAACCATTTGCAAATCCAAAACAGCTTACATGTGTTGTGACAATGGAATCGATATATAAAGTTGAATCAGGAACAAAAACAATATCTATTACTTTACAAGCATTCGCATCAAAAAGCGAAACTTCAAAACTGTCAGTACATAAACCGCTAAAAGTTGAATCACTAGAAATTGGCCCAAAAGGAATATTACTACCATAGTCTAGAATAGAATAATAATAAGGAGGGGTTCCTCCAGTTGGTGCGGCTGATAAGTTGATTTCTCCATCACATATTCCATTATTAGAGCATCTTACCTCCTGCACTTCAATTCCATTCTGAATAAGTTGTGTAGGCTCATCAATCACTACTGCCAATGAAGAATCAATACAATTTCCTGTATTTGAGGTCGCAATTACTCCATAAGAACCAGGAATTAATCCATTGAAATAAGTACCCGTATCAACAGGAATATAGTATGGAGGAGAAATGGTATATCTCCATAAAGCATATGAATAACAAGAATCCGGATAAAGCACACGGAAGGTGCCATTAGTATCTGCATTACAAATTATATCAGTTACATGAACTGACATATCTATATCTGGTGTAGAAGATGTCGTGACACCTACATATCCCCAATCTGTTTTACATCCATTTGTATCTTCAACTACTACATAATAATTACCCTCAGAAAGAAAATGGAATTTAGCAGAATCTTGCCATGTAAACATAGAGTCTGCTGAATAAGAAAGAAAAGAGTCCGTTCCAGAAGTAAAAACTTGAATTCTTCCATCATTTCCACAACAACTTTCTTCTACTGCTACAACAGAATCCACCACATGATTGATTGGAGTTATACCAATATTTACTGGATTATTTGCGTATGGCTGTATACAAGCTCCTGATTCTTGCACAAATATATTGTAGTTGCCAGCAATTAAATTTGAAAAAACAGAATTAGAAAAAAAGGTGTTTCCACCGTCTATAGAGTAATTAAGCACACCTCCTCCTCCAGCTGCATTTACAATAATATTTGCATCATTTCCTCTACATGTTTCTAAGTTAGAATCTACACTAATATTCAGGGGATTAATGCCTGAAATTACAAAAGGAAAAGGCTGACTTCCACAACTAAAATTTCCTGACCCTGTATCAGCAAACAGGGTGTAATAATGATTGCCTATTTGCAGATATTCTAAAGAACTTGCGCCCATTATATAAGTATTTGCATTTCCATTTACACTGAATGAATACTGCACTCCCGCTTTAGGATTTAGTAAATCTACTGAAAGCTGAATACTATCACCAATACATGCTGCCTGAGCACTTTGTATGAAAGGCATAGCTTCTGCCACATAAAAACTATCAGATTGAGATGGCGGACAGTTGCCTGTTACATCTGTTCCTGTAACCCTATACCATCCAGTGGCTAAATTATAATTTGAGGTAGCTGGCCCGTTTCCATAATTCTGACCATCACTTAAGTTATCCCAGCTAAAAATTTGAAAAGAGGCAGAACCATTTGTAATGACTGCTGATCCATCACTAATTCCAGGGCAAATAACGTGCTCAACAGAATCAACAAAAATGTCACAAATAATAGCAGAACTAATAGTTTGGTTTAATGTTGTAGTGCAATTATTTGTATCGCTAACTGTTAATTCATAATTACCAGCGCATAAGTTATTTATATTCTGATTATTTGATGTAAATCCATTTGGACCTGTCCAAGAATAATTATAAGAAGGTGTGCCTCCTGTCATAAAAGTACTTATTGATCCATCACAAGCTCCTGGAGCACTTTCATCTGAAAAAGCAGTTGTTGACAATGTTAACTCTGGTGGCTCAGAAATAAATACAACAGGAGAGACGCAGCCGTTTGGAATTGCATTATTTATTGAATCAAGTGTTCCATCAACCCAAACTCTAAAACTATCCGATTCTAACATTTGAATTGTAGCTGGAAAATTAAGTGTAAAAAAAGAAAAGGGAACCCAATTATTAAGAAGAGGAATCCATCTTTCCACATGAAACTCATAAATGCCAGATGATGATGATGTTACTGTTATTTGCCCATCGTTTCCATCATAACAAGAAACTTCACGATCTATATTTACTTGTAAAGGACATTGCGAAAAGCAATGCGCAGAAACAAAAAACAAAAAACAAAAAAGTAGTCGTTTTATCATCTAATTTTTTTCCTTCGATTTAACAAACCGACAAACATACAAAAACTTTACTGATTTTCGCTAATTTATCTTCAGTAAAAAGTTACTTTTGGTTTTCATTTTTTCTGGAATTTGGACAACTATTTAGAACATCTTAATCAATCGCAATGTACAGCTGTAAGACAGCTTGAGGGTCCTATGATGGTGATTGCTGGCCCTGGATCGGGCAAAACAAGAGTACTTACTTATCGTATTGCACATTTAATAAAATCTGGAACTGACAGTTTTAATATACTCGCTCTTACTTTTACAAACAAGGCCGCAAAAGAAATGCGAAATAGAATAGAATCTATTGTTGAGAATCATGAGGCTAGAAATTTGTGGATGGGTACTTTTCATGCCGTTTTTTCCAAAATTTTACGCATTGAAGCAGAAAAAATCAATTACACCTCCAACTTTACCATTTATGATACAGCTGATGCCAAAAGCTTGATAAAAAGTATTATTAAAGAAATGGGATTGGATAAAGATTTGTATAAACCAGCTGTCATTCAAAATAGGATTTCATCACTTAAAAACAGCTTTATTAGTCCAAAAGATTATGGAAATTCTCCTGAACTTTTACAAACAGATAAAATTGCTAGACGAGATGCATTCGGTAGTATTTATCAAAAATACAATAAAAGGTGTGTTAAATCGGGAGCTATGGATTTTGATGATTTGCTATTGAACACCTATCATTTGCTTAATGAATTTCCTGATGTATTGTACAAATACCAAAATAAATTCAAATATATTTTAGTAGATGAATATCAGGACACCAACCATGTTCAGTATTTGATTATTAAAAAATTAGCAGCGCTTAACGAAAACATTTGTGTAGTGGGGGATGATGCGCAAAGCATCTATTCTTTTAGAGGAGCAAATATTCAGAATATCTTGAACTTCAAAGTAGATTATCCCGATTTCAAAACCTTTAAATTAGAGCAAAATTACCGATCAACCTCCAATATTGTGAATTTGGCAAATAGCTTAATCACGCACAATAAAAAGCAAATTGAGAAAGAGGTTTGGACCAAAAATAATGAGGGTGAAAAAACTATAGTTTGCAAAACCTTAAATGATAATGAGGAAGGACGAATTGTAGCCAATACCATTTACCAACTTTATATAAAAGAAAAAACAAATTGGCAAGATTATGCTGTGCTCTATAGAACCAATGCACAAAGTAGGGCTTTGGAAGAAGCGCTAAGAAAGAAAAATATTCCCTACAAAATTTATGGAGGCCTTTCCTTTTATGCCAGAAAAGAAGTGAAAGATGTATTGGCTTATTTCAGGATTTGTATTAATCCAAAAGATGAAGAAGCTCTAAAAAGAATCATCAATTACCCAACAAGAGGAATTGGCGCTACCACTTTGCAAAAACTCATTATTGCAGCCAACAATAATGAAGTAAGTATATGGGAGGTGATTGAAAGTTTAGAAAAATATGAAGTAAAAATAAATAAAGGAAGTACAGAAAAACTAAATCAGTTTGCTACTCTAATTAATAGTTATATTGTGCAAAAGGATAAATTAGATGCTTATGCTTTGGCAGAACAAATTGCAAAAAATTCTGGAGTATTTCATGATTTATATTCAGATAAAACGGCTGAGGGCGTTAGTCGATTTGAGAATTTACAAGAGCTCTTAAATGGGATAAAAGATTTTAGCGAGAAAGCAGTAGCAGGCGAAAATAAACTGGAACTTTTTATGCAAGATATTGCTCTTTTGACAAATGCTGACAATGAAAAAGATGACGATTATAATAAAGTAACGCTAATGACAATTCATGCAGCAAAAGGTTTGGAATTCCCTTATGTTTTTGTAGTTGGATTGGAAGAAAATCTTTTCCCTTCTATGATGACAATGGATAGCCGTGATGGATTAGAGGAAGAAAGGCGCCTTTTTTATGTGGCAATAACAAGAGCTGAAAAACGCCTTTTCCTATCCTACGCACTAAGCAGGTTCAAATGGGGACAATACACTGACTGTAACCCCTCTCGTTTTTTAGAAGAACTTAACAAAAAATTTATTGAAGAAAGTGTAATAAAGTTAAACGAAAAAGTTGCAGAAAAAAAGCCCTATAAAATATTTGCAAAAACTAAAACGCCAACAAAACCAAAGCCAAGGATTACTAAAAATCTGAAAAAAGTAAGTGCTACAAAACAGAATGTCAACGCAAGCAATTTACAAAACTTACAGGTTGGTGTCAATGTAAAGCATAGCCGGTTTGGCAAAGGTAAAATTCTTAAGATTGAAGGATCAGACGCCAACAAAAAGGCAACTGTTTTTTTTGAAGGTGTGGGTCAAAAAATGCTTTTGTTAAAATTTGCTAGATTAGAAATTTTGAGTTAATATTAGTGTAGCAAGTGTTCCTCCCCCTTTCTTCTTTTAACTTTTTTATTACTTCATCCTATTAAATGCTCTACTTTATTTTTATCAATAATTAACTGTTGTTTCAGTGCGTCTAAATTTTCAAACTTTTTCTCTTCTCTAATTTTTTTAATAAACTTTATTTGCAACTGTTTTTCATAAATATCCTCTGAAAAATCAAGTAGATGAACTTCCAATGTTTTTTTATCCCCTTCAACAGTTGGTCTATTACCAATATTCATCATCCCCTTATATGTTCTTTCTTCTAGTATTACTTGCACCGCATATACCCCTTCAGCAGGATACAGCTTCCATTTATTTTCAATTTCAATATTAGCAGTAGGAAAACCTATTGTTTTTCCAATAGCATTACCTCTTATCACTTTTCCGAAAATAAAAAATGTATAACCTAAGTAGTGATTTGCTTGCTCAATTTCTCCCTTTTCTAATAGTTTTCGGATTTTAGTGGAACTCACTGCTACATCCTCAAAAATCTGTGGCGAAATCATTTCTATATTAAAACCATATATTTCTGATAGAACAGTCAATTCCTTAATAGACCCCTCTCTGTTGCGCCCAAAATGATGATCGTAACCGATAACCAATGTGTGTAGATTCAGTTTTTCGACTAAATAATCTCTTACAAAATTAGCAGATTGAATTCTTGAGAATTCTTTTGTAAATTCCTGTACCACTAAATTATTAAGTCCTGATTTTTCCAACAATAGTTTTTTCTCATCTAAAGTATTGATGAGTTTCATGTCCTGATCGGTTTTTTGCAATACATGTCTTGGATGAGGAAAGAAAGTAAGCAAAACCGATTGCATTTTTGTTTTTTCAGTAATTGCATTTAACCGATTAAGAATAACGCTATGTCCCAAATGTACTCCATCAAAAGTACCAATGGTTAGAATTGTTTTAGTTTCTGAAGGAAAATCAGGAATGGAAGAAAATATTTTCACTATTTATTATCTCTATAATATATGTTAAAAAAGTGTTCAAAATTAACAATTAATTTATTGTTAATTTATTGATGGTAAAACAAATTAAAAATAATACATTTGGAGCCGAAAAAATTATTGCAAAATTAGCAATTTATTAGCCAATATAAAAATAAACACATGTCAGAAAATTCAGGAAAAGTTTCGCAAATTATCGGTCCGGTAGTAGATGTTAGCTTTGAAAACAACGAAAAAGGATTGCCAAACATTTACGACTCCTTAGTCATTGAAAAAGAAAATGGAGATAATTTGGTTTTAGAATGCCAACAACACATTGGAGAAGATACCGTACGTACAATATCAATGGACTCAACTGATGGAATTAGTAGAGGAACAACTGTAATTGCAACTGGCGCTCCAATAAAAATGCCTGTAGGCGATAATATAAAAGGTAGATTGTTTAATGTAATTGGAGATCCAATTGATGGGATGGAGAGCTTAGATAAATCTGATGGTTTGCCAATCCATAGAGAAGCGCCAAAATTTGAAGATCTTTCAACTTCTACTGAGGTATTATTTACAGGAATTAAAGTTATTGATTTAATTGAGCCCTATGCAAAAGGAGGAAAAATCGGTTTGTTTGGTGGTGCTGGTGTTGGTAAAACGGTAACTATTATGGAGCTGATTAACAATATTGCAAAAGCATATTCTGGGCTTTCTGTGTTTGCTGGTGTTGGTGAAAGAACAAGAGAAGGAAATGATTTGTTGAGAGAAATGATTGAATCAAATGTTATCAAGTATGGAGATAAATTTGTGCATTCAATGGAAGAAGGTAAGTGGAATTTGAATGATATTGACAAAAAAGCTTTAAGTGAATCTCAAGCTACCTTGGTGTTTGGGCAAATGAATGAACCTCCTGGCGCTAGAGCAAGAGTTGCTCTTTCAGGATTAACCATTGCAGAGTACTTTAGAGATAGAGATGATAATGCTGGTGGAAATGATATTCTGTTCTTTATGGACAACATTTTTAGATTTACACAAGCTGGATCTGAGGTATCTGCACTACTTGGTAGAATGCCTTCTGCTGTTGGTTACCAACCAACATTAGCAACTGAGATGGGCGCTATGCAAGAGCGAATTACTTCTACTAAGAAAGGTTCTATTACTTCTGTTCAGGCGGTTTATGTCCCTGCAGATGATTTAACGGATCCTGCTCCTGCTACTACTTTCTCTCATTTGGACGCTACAACAGTGCTTTCTAGAAAAATTGCTGAGCTTGGTATTTACCCTGCAGTGGATCCATTGGATTCTACATCTAGAATTTTAACACCAGAAATTGTTGGTGAAGAACATTACAAATGTGCACAAGATGTAAAAGAGCTTTTACAGAGGTACAAAGAATTACAAGATATTATTGCAATTCTAGGTATGGATGAATTATCTGAAGAGGATAAATTAGCTGTACATAGAGCAAGACGAATCCAAAGATTCTTATCTCAACCTTTTCATGTTGCTGAGCAATTTACAGGATTAAAAGGAGCCTTAGTTGATATACAAGACACTATTAAAGGCTTTAATATGATATTAAATGGTGAGGTAGATCAATATCCTGAGGCGGCTTTTAACCTTGTTGGAACAATTGAAGAGGCCATTGAAAAAGGTGAAAAAATGTTAGCTGAAGCTAAGTAAAAAGAATAGATGTTTTTAGAAATAATTACCCCAGAAAAGAAAGCCTTTGAAGGAGAGGTGACAAGCGTAAAATTTCCAGGAATTTCTGGTGGATTTGAGATTTTAAATAATCACGCGCCAATTATTTCAGCTCTTACAAAAGGTGATATTAGAATTATTACAGCTGACAAAAAAACAGAGCACCTTTCAATTAATGGTGGTGTAATTGAAATGCAAAATAATAAGATTGTTGTTTTAGCAGATTAATCACGACTGAATAAATTTAAAAAGAGGATTAGATTGTAGTCCTCTTTTTTTATGTTTGAAAAATGAAAAATATCTTTTTTTTACTACTTATTATTACGCTTTTTTCTTGTAACGAGCAGTTCCATTTAAAAGAAGGGGATTTATTGTTTCAAGATTTAGATTCTTCCCCATTGTGTGATGCAATTGAGGTAGTTACACCTGGGTATAAAGGGTCTAATTTTTCTCATATAGGAATAGTTGTTTTAGATAAAGGCACGCTTAAAGTTTTAGAAGCAATACCTCCTATTGTACAACTAACTTCTTTGAAAGATTTCTTAAATAAATCATCTGACAAAGACGGAAATCCGAAAGTGATTGTAGGAAGATTCAAAGATGAGTACTCACATAGCATAAAAGGAGGGATAAGGTTTTTATTTTCAAAAATAGGCGCAAAATATGATAATGTATTCATCATGAATAACGATAGTTATTATTGCTCTGAACTTATTTATGAAGCTTTTCAAAATGATAGCATATTTGAATTAAAACCAATGACATTTATTCATCCGAAAACAAATGACACAATAGATGCGTGGAAAGAATATTATACAGATTTAGAAGTTAAAATCCCACAAAACAAATTAGGAATTAATCCAGGTTTAATGTCGCTTTCTGAAAAAATTGATATCATACATTTTTACGGAATTCCTAGTGGAATGAAAAAATAATTATTCCTTATTTTTGGTGTCAATTAATATAGTGACAGGGCCATCATTTACAAGAGAGACTTGCATCTCTGCGCCAAATTCTCCGGATTGTACTTTTTTGCCAATTCCATCAGAAAGACCCTTTTTAAATTTCTCATATAAAGAAAAAGCTTTTTCTGGTCTTGCTGCTTTTACATAAGAGGGTCTGTTTCCTTTTTTAGTTTTTGCATGAAGGGTAAACTGACTTACTACAATAGCACTTCCATCTGCTTCTACGACAGACTTATTCATTTTCCCTTCATCATCGGAAAAAATACGGAGTTGAGTAATTTTATTAGACAACCATTTTACATCTTCTAGAGTGTCTTCTAATTCAATGCCTAATAAAATTAAAAGCCCTCTTTTAATTGTCGCAACTTGCTGATTTTCTATCTGAACTGAAGCCTCACTTACTCTTTGTATTACTGCTCTCATATTCTGTAAGTTGTTTCTTCTTCTAACATACTTAAATAACTAGCAAACCTGCTTTCTGCAATACTACCTTTTCTTAACCCCTCTTTTATGGCACAATCTGGCTCATTTACATGTATGCAATTATGGAATTTACACTTCTGTTTTAGAGCTAAGAATTCTTTGAAATAATCCCCTAACTCTTTCTTTTTAATTTCGACCAGTCCGAAACCTCTTATTCCAGGAGTATCAATGATCCAAGCGCCAAAATCAAGCTCATACATCTCAGAGAAAGTAGTAGTATGCTGACCTTGCTTATGAATTTCTGAAATGGTTTTAGTAGCCAAATTCAATCCAGGCTGTAGCTTATTGATAAGGGTTGATTTGCCCACTCCAGAATGCCCAGCAATTACATTTACTTTATTTTTCATTGCTCCTTTTACAGCATCCAGATTGTCATGCAATACAGAAATTGCAATGCAAGAGTAGCCGATTTTCTCATACAACTTGTGCAACTCTTGTTGTTTCTGCATCATCTCTTTATTGTAAATATCTAGTTTGTTGAAGATGATAAGCAGCTGTATACCATAGGATTGAGCAGCTGCTAAAAAACGATCGATAAATCCAGTAGTGGTAATAGGGCTTTGAATGGTTACCATTAATATTGCCTGATCAACATTGGAAGCAATAATGTGGATTTGCTTACTTAAGTTTACGGATTTACGAACAATAAAATTTTTACGCTCTTCTAAGGTTGTAATCAGCCAACTTTCTCCTTCTAGCTCAATGCTAACCAAATCCCCTACCACAATAGGATTAGTACTTTTAATACCTTTAATGCGAAATTTTCCTTTTATTCTGCAATCCAACACTTGCCCCTTTGTTGTTTTTACGGTATACCAACTACCTGTGGATTTTATCACTACTGCTAGCATAGGGCAAATATACAATTCCCCTCTACTTTACATTTATGAAAATGAAAAAGTAGAAAAGAGAATAATTATTATTCAATAATTGAATAGTCAAAAAACTGTAACAATTCTTCTTCTTTCTTAAAGAAGGTATTGATAATACCTATATCTTTTTTACTTAGTTTCTTAATTTTTTCATCATTAAGGTTCTGTATCTTCATTTTTCCTTCTGTCTTAAAATTGTGAGCCGAGAACTCTAATTCAGCATTAACCTTCCCAAGTTCAGGAATAAAACTGTTAATGTTTTTTATGACTTGCTCTGTACTATCACACAAGTTCTCGTAAGAAATAAATAATATATTTTCTTTTTCAGATAACTTGTTTTCTTTTTGGTATCTCAAACATTTTATTGCAAAATTTGCTGCATATTCAGGTGTAGCGCCATTTCTTCTCATTATACCTTCCGCATGCGCATAAGGGTTTCTTACCATTGCCAAAAAAATAGCATTATCAAATACCTCTTTTATTTTAGCTACACGCATTATATTTGTATTACTCTTATCCATTAAAATCGCTTTTCTTTGATCCCAATACTTCATCCAAGTTTTTTTGATAAATGGCCAGTCATAATTTACATCATTATGCCAACCTTTATTGTAAAACATCATATCTTTAAGTTCCGGAAGCAACTGACCTTCTCTAACTCCTAAATGATTATTGCAACTCAAATTATTGGAAGTAGATAAAATCTGATTCAGTAATGTTGAACCACAAAATGGTGGTGTTAAAATAAATAGAAAAATATGTTTTTCTCTTCCAAAAAGATTATTTGTAAAAAACCTACTAAATTTTAATGCTCGATAATAACTAAGATGCAGGTACCATCTTGGAGAGGTGTGTAATTTCATGCTGCAAAATTATGATAATAATCAGAATAGAACCAAAGTAAATATTAAAATATGGGTTCTTTTTTCTCTTTCTAAATTGAAAAAAACACCCTTCTATTTTACATTTAAAAATGCAAAAGCAGAAAAGAGAATAATTTTTAAGTAAACCACTTTCTATTTTTATCTTTGCCTAATGTCTATTAAAATAGAAAAAATCAATAAGTTTTACGGCACACAGCAAGCGCTTTCTGAAGTTTCTTTTAGCATAAAAAAAGGAGAAATTATTGGATTTTTAGGCCCTAATGGAGCAGGAAAATCTACACTAATAAAAATTATCTGTTGCTATTTCTCTCAAGATAGTGGAACGCTAAAAGTGTGTGATTTGGACACTATTGAAAACCCGTTAGCGGTAAAAGAAAAAATTGGCTATTTACCAGAAAACAATCCACTCTATACCGATATGTACATTAAGGAATATCTGACTTTTTTGGGACGTATTTACGATATTGAGAATATCGTTAAAAGGGTTGAGGAGGTGATTACACAAACTGGCCTAAGTGCTGAACAACACAAAAAAATTGATGCGCTTTCTAAAGGATACAGACAAAGAGTCGGCTTGGCTGCAGCCCTTATTCATAATCCCGAAATCTTAATTCTGGATGAGCCCACTACTGGATTAGACCCCAATCAATTAGTAGAAATCCGGAACTTGATAAAAGAGGTAGGCAAAGATAAAACCGTTTTGCTTTCAACACACATCATGCAAGAGGTGGATAAAATGTGTAATCGCATACTTATCATCAATAATGGAAAGATTGTAGATGATAGGCTCATTACTGATTTGCAGCACAACAAGATTAACTTAGAAGAACATTTCAGAAAGCTAACTACCTAAACAAAGCTACCTACTATCTGCTGTACATTATCCGATTTCCCCATAGTGTAAAAATGAATGCATGGGGCACCAAATTCAATCAACTCTTTTACTTGTTGCTTTCCCCACTCAACACCAACTTGACGAACCTCATCATTACTTTTACATTTAAGCACCTCGTCTACTAGCGGATTAGGAACATTCAAATGAAACCTTTGAGGTAATAAGGTCAACTGTTTTTGGGTAGCAAGAGGTTTTAGGCCTGGTATAATAGGTACATTGATATCATTGTCTCGGCAAAGCGCAACAAAATCAAAATACTGCTGATTATCAAAAAACATTTGGGTAACAATATAGTCAGCTCCTGCTTCTACTTTCTTTTTCAAAAAATGTAAATCAGAACGAATATTGGGCGCTTCAAAATGTTTTTCCGGATAGCCCGCAACTCCTACACAAAAATTGGTAGGGGAAGAGTTTTTCAAGTCTTCATCTAAATAAATACCTTTATTCATATTGTCTACTTGATGCAGCAATTCGGATGCATAACTATGACCTCCTTCTTCTGGTGTAAAATAAGTTTCTGATTTTATAGGGTCTCCTCTTAGCACCAACACATTATCTACTCCTAAAAAATCTAAATCGATTAAGGCATTTTCTGTTTCCTCTTTATTGAATCCTCCACAAATAATATGCGGAACCGTATCTACTTGATATTTATTCATGATGGCAGCACAAATCCCAACTGTTCCAGGGCGCTTGCGTACTGCATACCTTTCTAGTAAGTAATCTTTTCTTTTCTTATAAACATACTCCTCTCTATGATAAGTTACATCTACAAAAGGAGGTTTAAACTCCATAAGTGGGTCTAAAGAATCATAAATAGATTGTATACTTTTCCCTTTTAGAGGAGGTAAAATCTCAAAGGAGAATAAAGTTTTTTTTGTTTGAATAATATGTTCTGTCACTTTCATAATCTTGTTTTAAATATTAGAGAGGAGCCATTTTTCGGTTTCTGCTATACTTTGATTTTTTCTTTTTGCATAATCTTTTATCTGATCATCCTGCACTTTCCCGACACTAAAATACTTAGCTTCAGGATGTGCAAAATAGTAACCGCTTACAGTAGCATTAGGATACATAGCCATATTTTCTGTGAGCTTTGCACCAATTTTTGCTGCATCTAAAAGGCTGAATATCTTTTGCTTTTCTGTATGGTCTGGGCATGCTGTATAACCAGGGGCTGGGCGGATGCCTTTGTACTTTTCTGCAATTAAATCTTCATTAGCAAAAGCTTCATCAGCTGCATAACCCCATATTTCTTTTCTGATTCTTTCATGCATGTATTCAGTTAAGGCTTCTGCTAATCTGTCAGCCAATGCTTTGAGCATAATACTGTTATAATCATCGCTTTCTTGCTCATAATGAGCCAATTGTTTTTCTATACCTAAACCTGCTGTGCACAAAAAGGCACCCATATAATCCTGCTTTCCTGAGGATTGTGGCGCTACAAAATCAGCCAAACTCCTATTGTTTTTGGACCTTTTGGATTGCTGGCGCAGGAAATTAAAAGTAGCTAGGTCTTCACTATCTGCATAAAGATGTACATCATCTTCATCTGAGTTAGCTTGCCAAAGACCTATTACTGCTTTTGCCTGCAACCACTTGTTGTCTATGATATCGTCTAACATTTTATTGGCATCATCAAAAAGCTGCTTGGCTTGCTCTCCAAATTTTGCATCTTCTAAAATAGCAGGATATTTCTTGCGCATTTCCCAAGTAAAAAAGAAGGGTGTCCAGTCAATATATTCTCGAATAATGGCAAGATCAACCTCATCAAAAACTTGCACTCCTAACTGATTTGGCTTTTTGATTTCCATTTCTTGCCAATTACTTTGCAAGTTGTTAGCTCTTGCGTCCTTTATACTCAAGTATTCTTTAGCTGATTTTCTACTTAAATAATTCGATTTTATTGCGTTATACTCATCAGTAACTTTAGCTTGAAAATCTTGATGATTACTACCAATCAATTTGTTAGTGACGCCAACTGCTTTGGAGGCATCCAGTACATGTACCACTGTATTGTTGTTGTAATGCTCATCAATTTTTACAGCCGTATGAATTTTGGAAGTAGTAGCCCCGCCAATCATTAGTGGGAGTTGAAAATCATTCCTTTGCATTTCTTTGGCCACATGAATCATTTCATCTAAAGAAGGGGTTATTAAGCCGCTCAAGCCAATTACATCTACCTGATTCTTTTTGGCTTCTTCCAAAATTTTATCAGCAGGAACCATTACGCCCAAATCAATAATTTCATAATTATTACAACCCAAAACCACTCCTAAGATATTCTTACCAATGTCATGCACATCTCCTTTTACAGTGGCTAATAGCACTTTTCCAGCTGAAGAGCCTGCAGCTTTCTCTTGCTCTATGTAAGGAGTGAGTATGGCAACTGCTTTCTTCATTACCCTTGCTGATTTTACCACTTGAGGTAAAAACATTTTTCCAGCACCAAAAAGCTCTCCTACTACTCCCATCCCATCCATTAGTGGTCCTTCAATTACTTCTATAGGTTTATCAATTTTTTGACGTGCTTCCTCTACATCTTCTTCTATATAGGCTACTATTCCTTTTACTAGGGCATGCGAAAGCCTCTGTTCAACAGATTGTTCTCTCCAAGATAAATCCTCAGCCCTTTGTTTCCCTTCACCTTTAATGTTTTCTGCTAAATCGACCAAACGCTCAGTAGCGCCATCATCAGAATTTAAAAGTACATCCTCTACAGCTTTCAGTAAATCTGTGGGGATATCTTCATAGACTTCAATCATTCCAGCATTTACAATACCCATATCCAAACCATGATTTATGGCATGATATAAAAAGGCGGAGTGCATGGCTTCACGCACTATATTATTACCTCTGAAAGAAAAGGAAACATTACTCACACCTCCACTCACTTTGGCATGAGGTAGGTTTTCTTTTATCCATTTAGTAGCTTTAAAAAAATCCACAGCATAGTTGTTGTGCTCCTGAATTCCTGTAGCAACTGTGAGTATGTTTGGATCGAAAATGATATCCTCAGCAGCAAAACCAACATCATTGAGCAATATATTATAAGCTCTTTCACAAATACGAATTTTATCAGCATACTCAACCGCCTGCCCTTTTTCATCAAATGCCATAACCACCACAGCAGCACCATATCGCATAATTGCTTTTGCTTGAGCTTTAAAAACTTCTTCTCCTTCTTTTAAGGAAATAGAATTGACAATTCCCTTGCCTTGTATACATTTAAGTCCTGCTTCAACAATATGCCATTTGGAAGAATCTATCATGATGGGCACTTTAGAAATATCAGGATCCGAAGCAATTAAATTTAAAAAATGTGTCATGCATTCTTGTCCATCTAACATCCCATCATCCATATTTATATCTATGGCTTGCGCCCCTCCTTCTACTTGATGAAGTGCCACCTCTAAAGCCTCTTCAAACTGCTCTTCTTTTATGAGTCTTTTAAATTTTAAAGAGCCCATTACATTGGTACGCTCTCCTATATTAGCAAAATTACTTGCTTGGGTAATGCTAACAGCTTCCAAACCACTTAATCGCATAGCTTTAGCAATATCAGGCTTTTTTCTGGGGGTATATTTTGTGGCTAGTCGCGCAAATTCAGCAATGTGCTGGGGAGTTGTCCCACAGCAACCCCCCACTATATTAACCAAAGCACTTTGCATGAAATCTTCTAATTGAGCACCCATTGCCTCTGGACTTTCATCATACTCTCCCATTTCATTAGGTAGCCCTGCATTAGGATAAGCACTCACATTAAATGGCGCTTTTTTTGCCAATTCCTGTACATAAGGACGCATGGCTTTTGTACCCAAAGCACAATTAAAACCAACACTTAGCAAAGGGATATGCGAAATAGAATTCAAAAATGCCTCTGCTGTTTGTCCAGAAAGTGTTCTGCCACTTTCGTCTGTAATTGTTCCCGAAACTAAAATAGGTAAACGTATACCTTTTTCTTCAAATACTTCTTCTATAGCAAAGAGAGCAGCTTTACAATTTAAGGTGTCAAAAACGGTTTCTACGAGTAATAGATCAGTACCTCCATCAACAAGCCCCTGTACTTGCTCTGCATATGCCGACTTTAACTGATCAAAAGTGATGTGCCTGAATGCAGGATTTTCTACATCTGGAGAAATAGATGCTGTTCTGTTTGTAGGACCAATTGCTCCTGCTACAAATCTGGGTTTATCGAAAGTAGTGCAAGAAAGAGCTACTTCTTTCGCAATTTTAGCGGATTGGTAATTCAATTGGTATACTGAATGCTCTAATTGATAATCTGCTTGCGCAATAGAAGTACTACTAAAGGTATTAGTTTCAATAATATCTGCTCCAGCATCTAAATACTCTTTATGAATATCTTTAATGATATCTGGACACGTTATGGAAAGCAAATCGTTATTCCCTTTCAAATCGCAAGGATGATTTTTGAATACCTCTCCCCTAAAATCTGCTTCCGTTAAACCATATCTTTGGATCATGGTCCCCATAGCGCCATCTAAAACCAAGATGCGTTCTGATAATATATTATCGATTGTCTTGCTCATTGTTTGCTTTTACAAGACTTAGCAAAAAAGATGTGGGGAAATTTTGTGGATTTCGCTCATCTTCCTCCAAATTTTGGAGTGGGAATTAGCACCCTGCTTTTCAGGGTTGCCAAGACATCAAAGGGCCCGTCCCTCCGTCTTTCTTGATAAGTCTGATGCAAATTAACGTCATTTTTTTTTAACTGCCAAATTTGTTTGTTTATAAATTTTTATAAATTTGCCCACCCAAGTGGAAAGATTTGGCCTATTGCAACCACTAAAAAAAATGCTAAAACAGTGTTCTTTTAGCTCATTTTCGCCAAATCTTCCAATTATATTAACGATTAAAAAAAAGAAGATGGCATATTATTTCACATCAGAATCTGTTTCGGAAGGACATCCTGACAAAGTAGCTGATCAAATTTCAGACGCATTATTAGACAACTTTCTGGCACAAGACCCTAACTCTAAGGTGGCTTGTGAAACCTTAGTTACTACAGGATTAACTGTGCTAAGTGGAGAGGTAAAGACAGAAGGATATGTAGATGTACAAAAAGTAGCAAGAGAAGTGATTCGTAAAATTGGCTACACCAAATCAGAGTACCAATTTGACGCCGATAGTTGTGGAGTGATTTCTGCAATACATGAGCAAAGTGCAGATATACGACAAGGTGTAGTGGAAGGAGAAGGTTTGCATCAGGAACAAGGAGCTGGAGATCAAGGAATGATGTTTGGTTATGCCACGAACGAAACAGAAAACTTGATGCCCTTAGCTCTAGATATATCGCATAAAATTTTAATTGAACTTGCCGCTATAAGAAGAGAAGGAAAACAGATGAGTTATTTGCGTCCAGATTCAAAATCACAAGTGACTCTGGAGTACAATGACGATCATACGCCTAAAAGCATTACCGATATTGTAGTTTCCACTCAGCATGATGATTTTGACACTGAAGATGCTATGCAAAAGCAAATTGAAAAAGACGTAAAAGAGATCTTAATACCAAGGATTAAAGCACAGCTTTCAGCTACAAATAACGCTTTGTTTGCATCAGAAAAATACCATGTAAATCCGACAGGGAAATTTGTAATAGGAGGGCCTCATGGAGACACAGGGCTAACAGGAAGAAAAATTATTGTAGATACTTATGGTGGAAAAGGAGCGCATGGTGGAGGTGCTTTTTCTGGGAAAGACCCATCCAAAGTAGACCGCTCTGCTGCCTATGCCACTCGTCATATTGCTAAAAATTTAGTAGCTGCTGGCCTGTGTGACAGGTTACTTGTACAAGTAAGTTATGCAATTGGTGTAGCTGAACCAATGGGTGTTTTTGTAGATACTTATGGAACTGCAAGAGTAGATATGTCAGATAGCATGATCGCAGAAACGGTTAAAAATATGCCCTGCTTTAATCTCAAACCAGCTTCTATCATCAGCAGACTAAAACTTAAAAAGCCCATTTATTCTGAAACTGCAGCTTACGGACATATGGGAAGAAATTCAGAAGAAAAATCAGTAAAATTTTGGATTGATGGAGAGTGGAAAACACAAACAGTAGAAACTTTTACTTGGGAAAAATTAGATTGCCAAGCTGAAGTGAAAGCTGCTTTCAATCTTTAATAACAATTAAAAGATCACTATTTTGAGGTCGTATTTGGACCTTTTTTGACAAAACTGTTTCTAAAATAATTTATTCGACCCGTACCACATCCATCTTTTCTGAATTATTGAGTAAAGTCTGGAATTGATTTCGGTTAACATCTTGTAGAATATAATCAACTGCAGAAAATCCTCCTTTCGCTTTTTCAATAATATTAAATAAGTGTGTTTGACTAGTATCTATTTTTATAAAATGGATAGATAAGGTCTCATAATTTAAAAATTTTACTGCCTTTCCAATTGTCAAATCATATGTGTCGCCTTCACCTTCTCTTTCATTTATAAACAAATAATTTCCCCAACTTTTGATTACAAATTTTCCATTATTTATACTATCACCAGCAATAGTTAAATTACTGACAACATATGTTTTTGTGTCCATTTCTGGAATAACATACTCACCATGAAACTTTTCAGGAATTTCTGTTAACGGGTCTAAAAATTCTGGTTGCGGGTGTATAAATTCTACATTAGAGCAAGATGGAAGTAGAGTTGCGGTAAATAAAAATATGATTAGATTTCTCATCATTTTGAATTTTGATTAATATAAACAAAGGTAAACAACCAAAAATAAAGTACTATGCTAAGCATAGCGCTTTGAAATTATTAGAAAATAAAATCTATTTTTTTCTAAAATAGATTTGAATTGGAACTCCTGAGAAATCAAAATTTTCCCTCAATTTATTCTCAATAAATCGCTTGTAAGGTTCTTTGATATATTGTGGTAAATTGGCAAAAAATGCAAAAGTAGGAGTAGCTACTTTAAGTTGAGTAGAATATTTAATTCTGATGTATTTTCCTTTAAGTGCAGGAGGAGGGTTTTGCTCAATATAAGGCAACATCACATTATTTAGTTTGGAAGTGGAAATTTTTTGTGTTCTGTTATTGTAAACTTGAATTGCTGTTTCCAAGCCTTTTAATAATCTTTGTTTGTTGAGGGCAGAAATAAATAAAATAGGTACATCAGAAAATGGTGCAATTTTTGCTCTAATTTGCTCCTCAAATACTTTTGTAGTGGTAGTGTCTTTTGTAATCAAATCCCACTTATTTACTAAAATAACTAGCCCTTTTTTATTTCTGTCAGCAATATGAAAGATCCTTTGGTCTTGCGCCTCAAAACCTCTTTCAGCATCAATAATTAAAACACAAACATCTGCATGTTCTATGGCGCGTACTGAACGCATTACAGAATAAAATTCTAAATTCTCATGTACATTTTTCTTTTTTCTAAGCCCTGCTGTGTCTACTAAAATAAAATCAAAACCGAATTTGTTGAAAGGTGTATTTAACGAGTCTCTTGTGGTGCCAGCAATTTCAGTCACTATATTTTGCTCTTTTCCAACCAATGCGTTGATGAAAGAAGACTTCCCTACATTAGGCCTTCCAATTACAGCAAATTTTGGAATACCCAAATCTTCCTCAGGGCTATCATCCACAAAATATTTTGTGAGCTCATCTAACAATTCTCCTGTTCCGCTTCCGCTTATTGAGGAAACTGAAATATATTCGCCCATTCCCAGATTGTAGAATTCTACTGCTTCATTCAATAACTGAGAATTATCTGTTTTATTGACAACAAGAATTACTTTTTTATCGGTTTTTCTGAGCAGTTGTGCTACTGACTGATCTAAATCAGTAATACCATCTTTAGCATCTACTAAAAACAATATCACATTCGCCTCATCTATGGCCAATTCTACTTGCTTACGAATCTCTTTTTCAAAAATATCATCACTCCCCTCAACATAACCACCAGTATCAATTACTGAAAATTCTTTGCCGTTCCATTCGCATTTTCCGTAATGTCTATCACGTGTAACCCCACTCACCTCATCCGTAATAGCTTGACGCGTTTGGGTTAATCTATTAAAAATTGTAGATTTTCCCACATTCGGCCTTCCTACTATGGCAACTATATTATTCATAGCCGAAAGATTTTAATTGCCTTTTATCATCTCTCCAATTCTTCTTTACTTTTATAGGTGTTTCTAAAAATATTTTTTTGTCAAAAAATCGTTCCAATTCTTTTCTTGCTTCTGTTCCTATTCTTTTTATGCCTGCTCCTTTATGTCCAATTATGATTCCTTTCTGACTTTCTCGCATCACATAAATTATAGCACGAATCTTGATGATTTCTTCATCATCTTCAAATTCTTCCACTTCTACCTGTACAGAATAAGGCACCTCTTGTTTATAATGTTTTAATATCTTTTCTCGGATACTTTCTGCAACAAAGAAGCGCTTTGGCTTGTCGGTTATAGCATCTTTTTCATAATATGGTGGTGCAATTGGCAATAGCTCTAAAATGCGCTCTAGTATTTTTTCAAGATTAAATTTGTTCAACGCTGAAATGGGTAGAATTTCTGCATTTGGAACTTTTGCTTTCCAATGATCGATTTGCTCTGCTACCTTTTCTTGCTGAGTTAAATCAATTTTGTTTAGTAAAAGTAAAATCGGGACCTTGGTATTTTTTAACTTTTCAAAAAGCGCATCATCTTTCAATTCTTTTTCACCAACTTCTACCATATAAATTAACACATCAGCATCCTGGAAAGCCGATTGCACAAAATTCATCATACTTTCTTGCAACCTGTAAACAGGCTTTATAATTCCAGGTGTGTCGGAAAAAACAATTTGATAATTTTCCTCATTCAAGATTCCTAAAATACGGTGACGAGTAGTTTGTGCTTTACGGGTAATAATAGAGATTTTTTCACCTATTAAAGCATTCATTAATGTAGATTTTCCTACATTAGGATTACCAATTATATTTACAAAACCTGCTTTGTGTTCCATTTTACAAAGAAACGAAAAAAGAGCCAACTCATTTGTTTAGCCCTTTCTTATAATTTTGTGATAATTTTAGAATTTCTGAGAAGCTCCAAAAAGTGGGATTACTGCCTCGCTCTCTGGATTCATTAATAATTGAAAATCAAATGTTTTTGCACCTGCTCCATTTCTTGCTGTAACTCTATTCATTTTTCTAAAGTACCTAATACCAGGACCTCCCATAACAGAAGGATCATCAAGATTAAATATCCAAGCTTCTGCAATCAAAGAAAATCTACGAGAGGTTCTGAAAGTAGCTCCAAAATTTAATGTAATCTTATCTTTATAAGTATACTCGGATTCAACATATCTCCAGGTCTCAGTCGTATTCCCTTGAGAGTCAGTATAAACAGTTGACTCCATACTACCATCACTTCTTGACCAGTTCTCAGAAAAGTTGTAACCTATTCCTAAAGTAATATTATTTTCTTTTGAGCCCTTGGTAACAACTGCAAAAGGCATACTAACAATAGTACGGTCATCATCACCACCCCAAAAAAGATTACCAATCCAAAAATATCCCATAGCCATATTAAATTCTTTACTTAAATTAAAGGAATATTTAGCATTTAATGTTGCAGGCAAACCAAATAAAGAGGTCCCTCCTCCAATTGATAAATCATCGGTAAGTCCAAATTGTGCTTGCCAAAACAGATAATAAACATTATTAAAATACCCCTCACCTTCTTCCAAACCAAAAGCTGTAGGCGCAAAGAAATATCGAGTGTCATGTAAATTTGGAAAAAAATACTCTCCACCTCTCAAATTTTTATCTGTAACTACATGTGTTTGCGCCACCATAACCTTTGGTAGGTAAACTTCTTTCCCCTCTAAATCTTTTATATAAATATTTCCGTGTTCTTCTCTTTCAAAGAATCCAATGATAGTTGTACCATCTCTAAACTCATAGATGTACTTTTTACCCACCTCATTGGTTTGAGAAAAAACACTGCTAATAGTTAGCAGTAAAATTGCTATTGTTAAAATTAAATTCTTCATGATTTTAGTTTTTTATCAATTCTGGGACAAAAATAAAGTGAAAAAAATAAAATATTATGCATAGCATAGTATCTCAATTTTACCAGATTACAATTAGCTTTTTAGTTGCTCTAAATCCTCAATGTATTTTTCCCAATCTTGCTCCATCTTCGCTAATTTTAGCTGATTCTTCTCATACTTTTCAAAAAAGCCTTTTTCCTTTGAAAGTTCTTGAAATTGCTTAGGATCAGCTAGTTTTTCATCTAATTTTTTTTGTGTTTGCTCTAAATTTTGAATCTGCTTTTCTAGCTTGCTAATCTTATTTTGCAATTTTCTTTTTGCTTTCAGAGCATCTTTCTGTTGATGGTAAGAGGACTGCTGCTTTGTTTTATCGTTTTTACTTTCTTTTTTATGTTTTTGCTCTAATTGTTTGAAATCCATCAAATTTCTTTCTTTCAAAAAAGCATTGATATCCCCAATATACTGCCTGATATTTTTATCCTTGAACTCATATACTTTTTCGGTAAGTTCATGCAGAAAGTCCCTATCGTGCGACACAATGATTAATGTCCCATCGTAAGCTTGAAGTGCGCGTTTTAAAATATCTTTGGACATCATATCTAAATGATTGGTAGGCTCATCCATTATGAGTAGATTTTTAGGCTCAAGCAACAACTTGCAAAGGGCAACTCTTGCTCTTTCACCACCAGAAAGTACTTTGATTTTCTTATCCACATCATCTTTTGAAAAAAGAAATGAGCCTAAAATATCGCGTACTTTACCACTTGTTTCCGCGTCTGCTGCATCCTGTATGCATTGTAAAACGCTTTTATCTTCATCCAAAAAGTCTGTTTGATTCTGTGCGTAATAGCCAATATTTACTTGATGTCCTAATTTCACTTTTCCATCAAATGGAATTTGATCTACTAATATTTTAGCAAGAGTTGTTTTCCCTTCTCCATTTTTACCAACAAATGCAATTTTCTCTCCTTTTACAATTTCCAGATTTACATCTTTCAACACGGATAAGAAATCATAATTCTTGCAAATTGATTTTGCTTGCAAACTTACTTTTCCAGAATGTGGAGCTGGAGGGAATTTGAATCGCATTTTTGCAATATCCTCTTGTTCAACTTCAATAATCTCTAACTTTTCTAATTTTTTAATAAGTGTTTGTGCAAAAGCAGCTTTATTTTTCTTAGCCCTGAACTTATTGATGAGTATCTTTGTTTCATCAATAAATTTATCTTGATTTTTCTTGGCTTGAATTTGCTTTTCTTGCCTATCTTTTCTGAGCGTGATGTATTTAGTGTATGAAGCTTTATACTGGTTCAATCTGCCAAATGCAATTTCAACAGTCCGATTAGTAACACTATCTAAAAACAATCTATCATGAGAGACTAAAACCAAAGCGCCATCAAATTTTTTAAGCCAGTTTTCAAGCCATATGATTGATTCTATATCTAGATGATTAGTAGGCTCGTCAAGCAATAATACATCTGGTCGTTGCAAGAGGATTTTAGCCAGTTCGATACGCATTCGCCAACCGCCACTAAACTCATTAGTAAGTCGATTGAAATCAGATTGCAAAAAACCTAATCCTAAGAGCACTTGGGTAATTGAACTTTGCAAATCATGACCTCCTTTTAAGCGGAATTGCTCTTGTTTTTCATGCAAATGACTGATAAGTTGCATATAGCCCTCTGACTCATAATCTGTTCTGTTTCCCAACTCCTGATTCAGTGTGACAATTTCATCTTGCAAAATATTAATTTCTTTATATGCTTTTTTTGCTTCATCAATTACGCTTAAACCATCAACAAAGTCCAAATCTTGTGTTAAATAACCAATCTTTAAATTATTTGGACTTGCTACATTGCCTGAATTAGGATTTATTTTTTGCGCAAATAAATTAAGAAGAGTTGATTTTCCAGCACCATTCTTCCCAACCAAACCGATTTTATCTCCTTTATTTACCGATAAAGAAATGCCTTTGAACACATCCTGTCCACCAAAGTATAATGAAAGATTGTTTACGGAAATCATAGCTACAAAAATACATTTTTGCAAAAGAGTAAAATAACTTTCGTTAAGTATTGGCAAATTAAGTTTATGCCGTATATTTGCATTCCTAAATCGCGGGGTGGAGCAGTTGGTAGCTCGTTGGGCTCATAACCCAAAGGTCGCAGGTTCGAGTCCTGTCCCCGCTACTACTAAGGACTTTTTGTAATTTATTACAAGGAGTCCTTTTTCTTTATACGCATAAGTATTTGGAATTAAGCTAATTAAACTAAATATAGGACTCAATTTATTAGTTAGATATTTATCTTTTTCAGTAGACAAAAATATTTTCTCAGGAAAAACCAGATCTTGAATTCTTTTTCTAATATCTAAATTATTATTACTCCAGTAATATGATATATTCTTGCTGATATTAAGTGCTTTTTTAATAAATAAACTTAAGTTAGATATTTTGAAATCAACATCTTCTAATTCATTAATAATTAGATTTTGAGCTCTATAAGTTATAGTAATGTTTTTAATAAGTTTCATAGCAATCTACTATTCTTATTTTTATTTATTCTAATTATAAATTATTAATAATCAGCTACTTACTTTTCAATCTATGAAACTTATATAGTATATTTGTCGTATAAAAAATAAAAAACCATGGAATTAAGAAATGTCAACACTTGTCTAAACTGTGCAAATTTACTTAGAGATTTTATTTGCAGTAAGCATAAACAAAAAGTAGAAATAAATAATTTTTGTGAGAGTCATGCTTATACAGATTCTATAACAAAAAACTCTTCTTGTACTAATTGTTCTCATTTTGGTAAAGAAAGCTGTTCAAAGCCTTCAGAAGCTAGCAATACAATGGTTTGCTTTGATTGGAAAAAATAGTACTAAGAAAATATTTTAATTACATCTCTGTAGAATGAGTGATGTCTTTTTATTTCAAGATTATCTTCTCATTATAGTATTTAAACTACTATTACTACCTACATAAGCATACTTCTAATAGTCTTCTATGTAATCATAAATAGTAGGCTCCTCCTCAATTTATATAGAAGATTCTTCTTTCTGACAAGCTAATAAAGTAATTGATAATTCTAAAAATATGTAACATAGCTTTTTCATTAATTAAAATAAATTATAGATTTTGTCACCAATAATATAACTGAATGCAAGTACTATTGGATATAAAAAGAATAACTAAATACTACTCAAAAAACCAACTTCTTTAACAACAAATCCTCTTTTAAAAAATTGAGGCCCAAAATCATACCAGGTACTTAAACCAATCTTACCAATAATTACATTAGCTATAATGGCAATGAATAATACACATACGCCAATAATATAAAGCCTTAACATATCTATAAATAATATTAAGACTTTCTTCTAGCTGCAATAAAACTTTTTATAAATGTAATCAATGCAATAACTCCAGTTAAAATCATTAACCCAACACGAAAAACTGCCATAAATCTTTCTTCGTCAATAGCTGACATGAAAGGCTTTGTAAGTCCTATGACAGACAATAAAGTTATTAAGACAGCAACATGAGCAATTACTTTATTTTCTTTTTTAAGACCATTATTACATATCAATAAAATAACGCCAAAAAATAATGGAATAAATGTTGTTAATGACGGACTCATCTTTTCTGGAGTTGGTTCGTATGCAAAGTATGCCCATAAAGACATTGTTATCAATGTTAGAACATTTAACATATTAGCTTGATAAGGTTTCATATTTTTCTAATTTATAATATTTATCTTACAAAGATAATAAGTTATAGTAATACTCTTTATTTAATAATATTAAAAGTATAAAAGGTATATTACTAACTATACGTATACTTCTTATAATCTTCTATATAATCATAAAGAGCCCCTATACATAGCAAGTCCTTTTTTATTTAAGCAGCTTTAGCATTTAATAAATATAACCTGAATAGTAAAACTTTATTTATTTTTTTATGCTAAATTTGAGCAGATTTAAATCTTTCTGTTTTGAAAAAAATACTACTTTCATTAAGCATTTTACTTGTATACACAATGAATGTAAATGCGCAATGCTCACCTAATTTTATTTTTACAACTCTTGGATTACCTGGCATTTACCCGCCTAACCTGCCCATTCCTAATATACCAATGACGGGTATTGCTGACGGACAATTAAATATGCCTTACAGCGAGACTTTAACACTTGTTGTATTGGAAGATACAACTCTGGACATAGGATTTTTGCTTCCAACATCTGTTGTTTCTGCAATGAATTTAGCAGGAATTAGTACCGTAATGACGGTAGGAGCAAATCATGTCACTTATGACATAACAGGTTTGCCTAGCAATCTGACTTTTTCTTGCGACATATACAATTGTCAATATACATCTGGTATAGATGGATGCATAGAAATAAATGGGACTCCTACTCAATCAGGAACATTTCCAATTGATGTGAATATGGTTATTAATATACAGATCCCTGCTATTGGTGCTATTTTTGCTGGCATGGCAGTTGATTTTCCAGCATTTTCAGGGCAACAATACGATTTGTTTATTGACGGGAGTGCAGGAATTGATACAAAAGGGCTAAATCAAATTGTAATGTATCCAAATCCAACAACTGATAAAACAACCTTACAATTTGAGGGGGTAAAAAACATTAAAGTTTATGACAATATAGGAAGGATAGCTTTTGCAAGAACCAATATTGAAAATAACCTAGAACTATCAAAGAACAGCCTAGGAAGAGGATGTTTTATTGTTGAATTCACAGATAAAAACAGTATTCAAAGAAAAAATTTAATTATTCACTAACAAAAAAATGAAAACAAAACTATTTACAATTGCACTAGCATTCTTAGGTTTAAAAACCTTTTCCCAAATTACAGTTACAGATAATGATATATTATCAATTGGTGATATTATGCATATCGCTGAAACTGACAGTATAGATTCATCAATTAATATAGGGAATAGTGGGCCAAATCAAAATTGGGATTTTTCGACACTCCAAATTACAAATGTTGAAACATTACAATGTATTGATCCAAATGGTACGCCGCATTCTCAATATTATCCAAATGCAAATCTTTGTATTGAAGAAAGTGGAGATTATTTGTATTTCAATAAAAGCTCCTCCAAGGTAGAAATGTTAGGTGAAGGAGATTCTGTTTTTCAACAGCCAATAGTCGTGTTACCTCTTTCTCTAACCTATGGAGCAACATATACAGATGGTCCAATTATGATGCTAGATTCTATTATTGGTGGTCCTGTTGTGAATCTGATACTTGCCTCTCAAGGGATAACAGCTAATATGATAAGTTTGGGAGCAGCACATACAGCAGACACACTTAATATTCAATTAGAATTTGTTACTGATTTTGATGTAGATGCATGGGGTTCAATGACAATCCCTATGGGCACTTTTAATTGCTTAAGATTAAAAATAGAGCGAACATCAAATAATATAATTCAGGTTTATTGCTCAGACACTATTACAGGAAATGGTTCTGGCTGGTATACTCTTCCTTGGTCAGATTTAGATCAGGAAATAAGTTACCAGTGGTGGTCAAATGATGTCAGTGCTAAATTTGCTTTAGCTGAAGTCCAAGTAGATTCAATAGGTAATATCGATAATAGTGTCCGATTCTTACATAATTCTGCAAGCAACATACAAAATGCAAGTGTAAACTCAATAAAAGCGTATCCTATTCCAACTACTTACATGCTATATATTGATACGGATGCTAAAAAGACAGACTACAAAATATATGACATGACCGGTAAAATGGTATTGCATAAGGCTTTCTCTACAAATAAGACTTTGAATCTTAGCAATATTAAAAAAGGGACATATTTGCTCTACATTACTACTGAGAAAGGAAGTATAACAAAGAAAGTTATCGTAGAATAAGGTATTATAACACAGATTGAAAAAGCCCCAAATGGGGCTTTTTTTGTTTAAAAATCAAAAGAGGAATTGTGTAAGTTGGTTTTAATGCCAAGCATATAATACAATTGATTAAATTCTTCTAAATCAGAGTTTAACTCTCTAGAAGTAATTTGTCCATACAAGTAAAGGTTGCTATTTTTTATTGCCTGATAGCTTAAAGTAATGCTAATATAATCTTGAGTTGTTTTTAATCCTTGCCCAATAAAATTACCATAAGAATACTGCTCTCCATCTCTTTCTGCTTCAAAATCTGAAAGGAAAATGTTTTTTCCAAAATGGGTGCCTGTTGAATCAGCTCCATAAATTGCACGATTCCATTTAAATTCTAAATTCCATTTTTGATAACTATAATTTACAATCCCTACCATTTCTTTAAAATTTGCTCCAAGCGGATGAGATAAAGCTTGATTCATATGGGTATAATTTTGCATGGGCGATTTGTGCGCATAAGTATAGGGCTGCACTTGATTATACTCTCCTAATACAAAAAGATTTTGCAAATTAAATGGGCTAATAGCCTTCATTCCAATCTGATAAGCAAATTTGTTTTGGAAAAACCCTCCTGAGTAATTTTCATCTCTATCTTTTTGCCGAGAGATATTTAAATCATCTAAAAGTAATTGCCCATAGATATTGTATTGCTTATAAGAGTATTTTAAATTAGCTCCCATCAGCACATTGTCTGGAGAATGTTGAGAAAATTCTACAGGACGATAAAAAATAATTGGATTCCAATAATTATAATCAAAACCTCTATAATAATGGTCATCTGATGATTGCCATATTACGCTTTCAAAAATACCAATAGAAATATTTTCCAATAGTTGTAAATCTAAATAATGAAAAGTTGCATGCTTTTTTCTTTTTATTGGATAGTCCCAAATATCAGTAAATGTAGTGTAGAGATTCGTATATTTTACCTTCCAAAAGCTGGTGGTAAATCTTAAAAAAGGATAATTACTACTATTATCTGAAAGTAAAAGCGAACGATAACCATCACCTATAAAATGTTTGTTTTTTCCAATTTCAACATCAAAATATTTTGAAATATTATAGCCTATCCTATAATTAAAATCTTGAAAAGCATACTTGCCTGCTTTTTCCTGCACTTCTCCCCTTCCTGGAAAAATATGAAAATCATCTAAATAACTTTCACTATAAGTGGATTGTTTTCCTTTAAATTTTTCGTTATTAAATGAAAAACGGAATCTATTTTTTGTTTTATAGGCTACCCGAAATCCAAAAGAATGACAATCAAATGTTGACTCTCCAAATGCATGTGTGTAAGACGCAATAGGAAAAACATTCAATCCTAATAGACTTTTTTGTGGCACTTTTGGTGATAAAATCGGATGAAAAGAAGATTCTTTCTCTAAAAGTCTATAACTATAATACAAAGAAGAATAAGACTGCTGAGCTGACAAGCTTAGCGAAAATAAAAGAAGGATGAATATGCTAGAAAGCTTTCTCATCTCCTTTTACTACATTCCAAACTGTTAGTGCAATCAAATTAATATCCAATGCTAACGACCAATTTTCAATATACCAAACATCTGCTCTTACTCTACCTTCCATATCTTTCAATTTCTTAGTTTCTCCCCTGTATCCTTTTACTTGCGCTACTCCGGTAATTCCTGGTTTGACGAGCTGGCGCACCATGTATTTTCCAATTAAAGCGGAATATTCTTCCGTATGTTTGAGCATATGTGGCCTTGGACCAACTACTGACATATCTCCTATCAACACGTTTAAGAATTGTGGTAATTCATCTAAACTACTTTTGCGTAAAAATGAGCCAATTTTTGTAATTCTTGCATCACCTTTTGTTGCCTGTAAATTATCAGCTTCTTCGTTTTTAGCCATTGACCGGAATTTCAAACAAATGAATTCCTCGTTGTTCAATCCTGAGCGTACTTGCTTAAAAAGTACGGGTCCTTTTGATGATAATTTTATTAAGAGTGCAATAATTGGATAAAGCCAAGAAAGTAAAAGGACAATTACTAAAAAAGAAAAAACGATATCAAACAGACGCTTTAACATCTGATTCACAATATCAGTAAGTGGCTCTTGTCTGAAAGTAATAACAGGAACATCTTCAAAGAAATCAATATTTACTCGCTTAAATGGAAAACCTCTAAAATCAGGTACAATTTTAAAGCGAATCATGTTTTTGTCCGCAAATTCGATTATTCCTTTTATTTTTGAGGTGTATGTAAGGGGTAAGGTGTAGTAAATTTCATCTACATTGTTTTTAATAGCAAAAGCTTCTAAATCTTCAAAAGAGCCTTTTTTTATACCAGCCTCTACCTCAAAGCTTATCTCATTTTCTGAGAATATAGCCAGCAATCTGATGCCAAACACATCTTTTTTATGAATATAATTATACAATTGCTTGGCTACATTTCCTCCACCTATTAAGAGTACTCTTGTATAATTAAATCCTGACTTTCTAAAAAAATAGATTAAACGTAAAGCCAAAATCCTCCATAATAAGACCAGACCAAACGAAAAAGCATAAGTAGCGTACAAATGTTCTCGAGAAAAAGTGGACGCCTTTAAAGAAAATAAAATTGCTGATAATGCTACTCCATTTATCAAGGCTGCTTTGAAAAGGTTAAATAGTACCCTGTCTAATCTTCTTACACTCTTTATATCATACAGCTTAAGTAAAAATGCTGTTAATATCCATATAAAGTTAAAAATGAGTAAAAGGAATTTGTATTTGTCTGAAAAAAGGAAAGTGTCAAACTTGACAAAATATGTAATAACAAATGCAAGATTGATTAAAAGTAAGTCGCCTGCAAAATGAATTGCCCAAAAATATCGTGAGTAACCTTTCAACTTAAATTAATTTTGGTAAAAATAGTGATTTTTATAATCTCCCATCTATCCAAGTGGTAGGCAAAAAAGATTTAGCATCAAAAATTACTGTCTTCTCATGCTTTAAACTGTTAAAATCTATTGTCTTAAAATCATCATGAGCAACTGCTAAAACAATAGTAGTATACTTTTTTTTATTGTAATCAGTAATTAAATCAATTGATAATTCTTTTTTAACCTCCTGCTTATTGGCTACAGGATCAAACACCTCAACATTTGCTCCTAGCGCAACAAGCTCATCATAAACATCTATAATTTTTGTATTGCGAACATCAGGACAATTTTCCTTAAAAGTAATGCCAAGAATTAGAATTTCTGCACTTTTTATTTCTATATCTTTCTTTAACATTAGTTTCACAACCTTTGATGCTACAAATTTCCCCATCTTATCATTCACATTTCTGCCTGAAAGAATAACATCTGGCTTATACCCTAGCTTTTCTGATTTATAAGTTAAATAATAAGGATCAACACTAATGCAATGTCCACCAACCAAGCCAGGCTTAAAAGGGAGAAAATTCCATTTTGTCTTTGCCGCTTCCAAGACATCATTGGTGTCAATATCCATTTTGTCAAAAATAACTGCAAGTTCATTCATAAAAGAGATATTTAGATCTCGTTGTGCATTCTCAATTGATTTAGAAGCTTCGGCTACCTTTATACTTGGAGCCATATATGTCCCTGCTTTTATAATAGATTTATACAGTTCATCGACTTTTAGAGCAGTCGCTCTATTTGACCCAGAAGTAACCTTTATGATTTTTGTAAGTGTATTATTCTTGTCGCCAGGACTGATTCTTTCAGGGGAATAGCCACAGAAAAAATCCTTATTGTATTTTAAACCACTTATATTTTCTAAAACAGGTACACAATCTTCTTCTGTACATCCGGGATAAACTGTAGATTCATAAATGATAATATCGCCTTGCTTTAAGAATTGAGCAATTAGCTTTGATGCGTCAAATAAATGTGATAGATCTGGTTCTTTTTTATCATTTATTGGAGTTGGAACAGTGACTATATAAATATTTGAATCTGAGATGCTTTGAAGATCTGAACTTAGATACAATCCCTTTTCTAAAGCTTTCTTAAGCTCTTCTGACTCAATTTCTTTTGTTCTTTCTGTCCCTTTTTTGAGTTCATCTATTCTTTGCGCATCTATATCAAAACCTACTACTTGATATTGCTTTGCAAACTCAGCAGCAAGTGGCAAGCCTACATAACCAAGACCTATTATTGCTATTTTATTTTGGTTTAAATTCATTACTACAAAAATAGGGAAATTCTACTTCTATTTCTTGAAAATTGAGCTTACTACTAAGCATATAAACTTTGCATTGCCAATTAAATAGCGCTTCCACATTCTTCTAGGCTCTTGTAGAAAACGATAAAACCACTCAAAACCTATATTCTGCATCCAAACCGGAGCTCGTTTCACTTTTCCGGCAATTACATCAAAACTTCCGCCTACTCCCATTATAAAATTTACATTTCGTAATTGTTCTTTGTAGGTATTTAGAAAAATCTCCTTTTTTGGAGAGGTAATGGCTACAAACAAAATATTCGCTCCGCTATCAGCAATTTTTTTTGCAATCTTTTCTTCCTCACGTTTATTAAAATATCCATTTCTATAACCTGCAATTATCTGCTCCGAATATTGTTCTCTGTAAATATCCACTACTTTTTTAACCACCTCTTCCTTAGCGCCTAGAAAAAAACATTTATATCCTTTCTCAAAAGATATTTTTACCAATTTTTCCATCAAATCAATACCCGAAACGCGTTCAGGCAAATGCTTTCCTAATAAATTAGCAGCCCATACTACTGCCTGCCCATCAGCATTTATGATATCCGCTTCTACTACACTCTTTTCTAATTCTTTATCCGTTTGCATCAACACGACTTTTCCAGCATTCACAACCGTATGATGAATCTGTTTTTTTGTTGCAATAGCAGTCTCAACTTTTTGAAGAGTTTCCTGCATTGTTATTGCATCAATAGGTATGTTAAGAACGTTTATTTTTCCCATAAAATATTATCCAATCTATCATACATTCTCTTAGTAACTGACTTATTGTCAAATTTCTCAGCTGTTACAATACAATTTCTTCTTATAAGATTGACATCTTCTATAGGCAAATCATTAAATATTTGCATCTTAGAAGCCAGATCTATTGCATTTCCAGATATAAACTTATATCCATTCTTACCATCTACAATATATTCTGAAGGCCCCCCAATATTAGAACCAATGACAGGAACTCCACACGACATAGATTCAATCCCAACTAAACCTAAACTCTCAGCTAATCTAGTGGTGGGGAAAATAAATACATCTAATTTATTATACACCCCTGGAAGATCTTTTTGAGGAAGTAAACCGCACATCTCGACTAGATGATCAATATTATTCTTCTTAATTTTATTTGCTAGTTTATCTCTGTCAACACCATCGCCTACCATTATAGCTCTAACATTAATCTTGTCCTTTAATATTAAAAGAGCATCAATAAAAATATCCCACCCTTTTCCGGGAACAAGATTTGAAACATATCCTATTATTAACTCATTGCAATTACTTTCCCGTTCGTATGCAGTAAATAATGATGTATCAACACCCCCTGATGGAGAAATATAAAATTTCGAATCATCAACATTATATTTCCTTAACATCACTTCTTTATAATATTTAGAAGGAACAACTATACAATCAGAAAGGGTTACAAGTTTTCTAATAAAATAAGCACCAATCTTCAAAACCTTATTGTCTGAGATTACATCACTACCATGTGCATTAATTACTAATAATTTACCAGTCAGTAATTTTACAAATATTACCGGCAATGCACTATGACTTATATAGTGTAAATATATCAGGTTATAATTAGATGTAAGACCCTTGTAGATAATATCAGCATAATGATAAATATAGATTAATATTTTTTTGAAGAAAAATGTTTGCCTGCCTTTAATCAATGCTAGAACAAAAGAAACATTAAAATCATTTCTTAAATTCTCAATAAAGTTCTTAACAAAAACACCAAAGGATGGATATTCCTTTGATGGATACATATTCGAAATCAATAAAATTCTCATAAATTAATTATTATCTTTTTTAAATATAAAATAAATAAAGTATGTTAATACAATAAAAACCCAAAATAAAACATACATTCTGAGCATTCTATAAATATAGACTTCCAAGCCTTCTCTTACTAACCAAAAAGCATTAAAAATAACTACTAAAAAGAATGTATTTTGCACTATTGACTTTATATTACTTTCTTTATAATAAATCACAATTCTTTCTAAAAAAACGTTCATAACCGCAATTAATCCAAATCCAATAAAAAGTGACCAAAAACCCCTCATTAAATACAATTCTCCAGCTAATGTTGGGGAGATGGTCAGGTTACTCTCATAATTTATCACATGCTGTGTATAATAGTTGCCGCTATTAAGTATTAGCTCAGGTTTACCTTCCCATAATATTCTTGGAATCATAATCTGAAAATGACCTAAAAACAATTTAAAATTCTGATATTCTGAAGTGGTATTTATATATTCAAAAATTTTAGTAAAAGAATTAAATGGAGATAAACTATCTTGGGTAAATCCAATCAATAAACCTAATCTAGTTTCATCTACATTAATATTATATCTTAACATGGCCAAATAGTACAAAGAGGCAACCCCAATTATTGAGTATAAAACAATCTTAAAAAAAGAAATACCTTTATGTAACACTCTATGAAATATTAAAGATGCTACCCCCATAATTAATATCTGCCTATAACCACCCATCGCCAAATAACTTAGCAAACCAAAACCTATAGCAAGTAACAAGGAAAAGAGAAGCTTACTCTTAGTAGGATTTAACAAATAGAACAATATTATTGCAGGTATATACATCTTTATCAACAAAGTAATAAGTCCTAATCCTCTATTTGCTTCATACCTATCCAAATATCCTGTACTCTTTAGCAATACAAATCCTTGATTTTTCCAAACATAAATGAAGATTGATAACACTGACGTAATGAACAAAATAGAAGATAGTATGTTAATAAATAATTTACTATTTGGAATCTTAAAAAGTACTAATCTTTTTCGAGGTATCAATACATCAAAAGCAAAGAATACAAGTAAATACAAGTATAAACAAATGCTGATTAAACATACTGTTATAAAAACTTGATAAACTGATAGGCTATAATCGCCAAGTAAATTGTTAGAAAAAAATGCCAATACAAATCCAACAAAAAAACATATCCAAATAGATAATAAAAAAAAATTTGATGCTGATATTAAATTATATTTATTAAATTTAATGTAGCCAAATATAAGAGCCGAATTAAGCAAGGAAATAAATAGAATATTGTTCCAGCTTGCAAGAGAACTCAGTATATCTGTCATTTATTCCATGATTTTAAATCTATTTTTAACAACTCTTCTAAGTTTTTATTATGATTAGAATAATACTTAATTAATCTTTCTCTAGTTTCGATATTCATTGGATTATAAGGTGTGCTCTTTTTATTAATTCTTTCTATTCTCTTAACAATCTTATGATTAATTAGATATTGGAATTTTGCAGGCATAAACTTCTGATATATGGATTTTAAAATATTTTTATCAAAAATTACCTTATGAATCCATTTTATTCTAACTACAGATGATATATTACTTTTTACAGGTGAAATATTATGCTTATAATCTAACTCTAAGAATTTATAAAGCCTTTTAAGTACACCTATCTCATCTTTTATTAAATCATCAAATAAGATACAGTGTACTTTTTCAATAGGTATATGGTTAGTATATGCTATAATCTGATTATAATAATGTCCATGTTTTAAATAGGTTCTATTAGCAATATCAATATAATTAGTATAATTATTTATCATATCATTCTCTAAAGCTTCTTCAAAAGAATTACATTTTTCTATACCTAATCTATACGAATAATTATATGCTGAATATGCTCTATCAATAGGGTTTCTTAAAATTATAATAATTTTAATGTCATTATTATTGTTGACTAATTCTTTGGCTGAATCTTCAAATAAGATTGCGTTAGCATATGCGCCTCCAATTAAATCTTCTGACGTATAATCTGCGTATAATCTGGCTAAAAAATCAGTTTGTATCTCAGGGTTTGTAAAAAATGGATTCTCTTTTATACTAGGTAAAAAGATTCTACTATCCTGTGACAATAAGTCATATAAAGTAGTTGTACCGCTCTTTTGAACGCCTGCAATGAAAAAATCAATCTTTCTCATATCAAAGAAGTAAAAAAAGTTAACACATTATATTTCTTATAAATATAAAACACAGAACATAAATTCCATAACAATAAACTAAAAGCACTAGCTATTGCTGCTCCTTCAATACCAAATTTTGGAATTAGAATAAAATTTAATGTAATATTAAATAATAAAGAAATTAACAAGATGTTATGATATACCTTCTCTTTGCCAGTCATCTGCAAAATATAACCAACCGAACCCGACATTGCATTAGCCAATTGACCAACTAATAAAATAAGTAATGTGGTTTTTGCTATTGTAAATTCAGCACCAAAGAAGGATAATAGAAATTCAGGAAAAAGAAATAAAATGATTAAAATAGGTAATGTGCTAAAAAATATAATTCTAGTAGATTCCTTAATCAATTTTTGAAACTCATCCAACCTGTCATTATTAAATGTTTCTGATAGTTTGGGTGCAACAATACTGTTTACTGCCCCTAGCACAATACCAGTAGTCATAGCTAATTTTAAGGCTACATTATAAACACCCACATCTACTTCTGCTTTAAATATCCCTATCATAATCGTATCAGACCATGCCATTAATAATAATATAGAAGAAGATAACATCATTGGAAAAGAAGTCTTAATAATCTCTTTCTTAGAGAGAGTTCTTATTAATTTAATTCGCTTAAATTGCTTGATCACAAAAACTGAACTTATAATCATTACTAAAAAAATTGAAAGTGTGAAAGCAACTATTGGAGAATTCAATTTATCACTATTATAAAATTCTGTAAATAATAAGAAAAAAACTATTGCCCCAAAAAACTTTGAAACATGCTGAAAAAAAGCAAATTCCTTAATCTTTTTTAACCCCCTTAGAGTTTCAACATTGATATGAATAATTGTAAAAGGAACAAGTGCATAAGAAATAATCTTAAAATAAGATGATAGTTGAGGTTTCTGGAAAACAAGTTCAGCAACTAAGTCAGAACAGAAATATAATAATATTGAAAAAACTATAGATAATACTAGTACTAGAGAGGTCCCTTGAAAATAAACATCTTTTATCTCAGACATTTTTCCCTTAAACTGAGCTACATACTTTAATAAAGCGATGTCAATACCCATTCGGCTAAAAATTGATGTTATATTCAACAGTGCCAAACAAAGCGCAAACACACCCCATGTCTCAGCACCAGCTGCTCTTGTTACAAGAAGTAAAAAAATATAGCCAAGTAAAGATCCGATAATTTTCAAAATAAAGGCAGACGATCCTTTATTTAAAATTTCATTCTCCTTAAATTTATAATATAGTTCCTTCAATAATTTATTTTTTAACTCCACAAAAATCTAACTCTAATGCCTCAAATTGACATCCTCTAAACTCTTTATGTGCTACCAAATATGCCACAATATCTGCATCTCTATTTAGCTTTTCATAATCAGATAAATCATATTTATCGCTTTTCTCTAAATTAGGTTCAACTAAAAGTAAATGATATTTATTCTCAGCAAGCAAGGTTTCTGCAACTTGTAAAGCAGGAGACTCTCTCAAATCATCAATATCTGGCTTAAAAGCCAAGCCCATTAGAGCAATTATTGGCATTCGATTATTATCCAATTCAAATTGTAATGCAGTAGATTTAATTTTCTCTATTACCCATTCTGTTTTATAGTTATTGATCTCTCTTGCATTTCGGATAATTATTGCTTCTTTCTCAAATTCAGAAACAATAAACCATGGATCAACAGCAATGCAATGCCCACCAACCCCAGTTCCTGGTTGTAATATATTTACTCTTGGGTGTTTATTGGCTAGATTAATCAATTCCCAAACATTAATTCCTGCTTTATCACAAATCATACTCAGTTCATTAGCAAAAGCAATGCTCACATCTCTTGATGAGTTCTCCACCAGTTTACACATTTCAGCCGTTTTTGCATTGGTTCCATGTAATTCTCCTTTTACAAAATGACGGTAAAAATCTTGTGCAACCTTTGTTGATTGTTCATCCAAACCACCAATTACTCTATCGTTATGCTCTAATTCATAAATCACCTTCCCAGGCAACACTCTTTCTGGACAGTAAGCAATGTGTATTTTTCCTTTCAACTCCGACCTTTCTTCAAAAATAATTTGCGCCATTTTATCGGTGGTTCCCACAGGGCTGGTTGATTCTATAATGAACAAATCTCCCTCTTTAAGTTTGGAAATTATCATTCTTGTAGCCGATTCTACATACTTCAAATCCGGCTGATGATCCCCTTTAAAAGGAGTAGGTACAGCAATTAAATAAACATCTGCCGTTTCAGGAGTTGTACTTGCCCTTAACAATCCTCTTTCTACTACATGTTTTACCAGCCCATCAAGTGCAGGTTCTACGATATGAATTTTACCTTCATTTATTATATCTACTACTGATTTATTTACATCAATTCCCTGTACCTTTATTCCTCGACTAGCAATTAGGGCTGCTGTTGGCAAGCCAATATAACCCAAGCCCATCATAACTACTTTTAAATCTGACATCTTATTTTTTTGATAAAAATTCTACAATTTGTTTACTCGCCTGCCCATCTCCATAAGGATTATGCAGTTTACTCATCCTTTCATATTTTTCTGCATCTTGAAGTAGTGAATTTGCCTCACTAACTATTTTCTCTACATTAGTACCTACCAAAATTACTGTTCCGGCTTCTATTGCTTCAGGTCTTTCAGTAGTTTCGCGCATTACCAAAACTGGTTTTCCAAGGGAGGGGGCTTCTTCTTGTACACCACCACTATCGGTAATTATTAATTTTGACTTTTCCATTAACCACAAAAATGCTTCATAAGCAAGTGGAGCAATCAAATCAATATTTTTTACATCCGATAAAATCTCATTTACCGGTTTTTGCACATTCGGATTCAAATGCACAGGATAAATAATCTGTACATCATTCTGCTCAGCAATTACTTTCAAAGCTTTACAAATATTCAGGAATCCTTCTCCATGATTTTCTCTTCTATGTCCAGTAACTAAAATGAAATCCTTATCAGAATTAACGATTTCCTTGAGCATATTGATTTGCTCATTATCAATATATTTTACTTTTTCTACTCCAAATAAAAGGGCGTCAATAACGGTATTCCCAGTTACTAAAATACTGTCTTCATCAACATTTTCATTAATTAGATTTTGTTTGGATTGTTTGGTAGGAGCAAAATGGAAATCTGCAATTCTTCCAGTTAGTTGTCGATTTATCTCTTCTGGGAATGGAGCATACTTATTATGTGTTCTAAGCCCTGCCTCCACATGACACACTTTTGCGCCAGAATAAAATCCGGCAATGCTTGCAGCCATAGTGGTGGTGGTATCTCCATGTACAAATACAAAGTCAGGTTTGAGCTCTTCTAGTACAGGCTTTAAACCATTAATAATTTCTCCAGTTAAGTTATATAAGTTCTGATTAGGCTTCATCAAATCCAAATCATAATCGGGAGTAATATCAAAAAATTCTAAAACTTGGTCTAACATTTCTCTATGTTGAGCAGTTACACATACCCTAGTTTCAAAATGATGAGTTGCTTTAAATGCCTTAACAACTGGAGCCATCTTAATAGCTTCTGGCCTAGTTCCAAATACAATCAGTACTTTTTTCATTCTATTTTTTTATTTCCCAATTCCAAGCGTCTTGCATTGCTTGTTCTAATGAAATCTGAGCTTTCCAATCAAGAAGCTTTTCTACTTTTGTATTATCTGAGAAAATTTCTTCTACATCTCCATCCCTTCTTGGGCCAATCTCATAATTTACATTTGTTTTATTTGCTTTCTCAAAACATTGAATTGCCTCTAATACACTTAAACCTTTTCCTGTCCCAATATTAAAAACTCCCTTTTTTGGGTTTTTTATCAGATATTTTAAAGCAGCAACATGCGATTTTGCTAAATCAACAACATGGATATAGTCTCGAACGCAACTACCATCAATAGTGTTGTAATCATTCCCATTTACAATTAGTTTTTCTCTTACTCCTTTTGCTACTTCACAAATAATTGGAATAAGGTTAGCAGGTTTGTCTGCTGAACAATCTCCAATTAATCCAGAGCTATGGGAGCCAATAGGATTAAAATAGCGCAATGAGATGCTTTTTATTGCAACTGATTGCAAAATTTCTTCACATTGTTGTTTTGTCTCTCCATAAGGTGATTCGGCCTTTTTGAAAGGCGCTTCTTCTGTTACTGGCAAATTATCTGGAGTGCCGTATACTGTACAAGAAGATGAGAATATTAAATAATCTACTTCAAAATGCTCCATTAGTTTTAACAACACTTTTAATGAGCCAATATTGTTTTGAAAATACTTTTCTGGCTCTCTTACTGATTCTTCTACCGATTTGTATGCGGCAAAATGTATAGCGCCAACAATATCTTTTTCTTTTTCGAATACTTCTTTAAACTCTATTTCATTGGTACAATCTACATTGTACAATTGCACTATTGTGTCAGTAACAGATCTTATCCCTTCCAAATTTTTGACTGAAGAGTTGCACAGGTTGTCTACAATTATTGGCTGAAAACCTTCTTGAATAAGCTCAGTAACTGTATGGCTTCCAATATATCCTGCACCTCCTGTTACCAATATTTTCATACTTACAAAGATAGGATTTTTATATTAGCACTTCTATAAAAAAACCCCTTACAAAGAAGGGGTTTTTGAGTAAAGTTATAAACAGAGTTTAATATTCCCACAAATCGTGCTCAATATTAAATAACTCTGCCTTAATTTCTTCAGATTTCAGAATCGCATCTAAACCAATCATATATTCATTTACTTTTCTATCCATAACATTTGATTGTTTTATGATATATGATGAAAACATTCTTTTCCAAAAAATGTCATCATATGTTCTTCTTTCTGCATCATTTTTCATCAAATTGAAGATTTCAGCATTTGCAAGAATTGGCCTTGCTTCTGGAAAATACACCCAAAATAATGGATCAAAAAACCCTGTTGGCTCTCCTGTTATTTCGTCTTTCCCTTCCTGCATTGGACAAATACCAATAACACGGACATCCATAACTGATCTTTGTTTGTCAAAATACCACTCCTCTTTTATTCTCCACTTTTTAACTGTAGTTCTGTCGAACTCAACTTTTATTAAAGTGTCTTTTGTAGCATCTTCTTCATCACTATTCCAATCGGTAACTTGCATAATCTCTTCTCTTGCCCCTCCTATTCTTTTAATATCTTCTTGAGTCATTTCTAGCTTAAATTCATCATCATATATTGCATTTGCATAAGCAGTAATACTTCCTTCAATAACTCCATCCATGATAACATCAATCAAACTTCTCCTGTCATTTACTTTCTCCTGACCTGGTTGAATTGCTGGATAATAGAAAGGGTGATTTACCTTTTCTCTTAAATCAATCTCACGCCAAATCTTGCGAGACCACATTACGTCAGCTTGCCTTAAATGCGGATAAGGCTGTACTTTTCTATTCTCATAAGTAGTCTTACGATCATATGCACCATCCAAAATATCTTGTGCATTTCCTGTTATAGAAATCATAAGGAACGAGATAAATAGTAAAATAAGATTTTTCATAATAATATTATTTAATTTTTAAAACTAGTGGCGGTAAAGATCTAGTTGCTGTCCCTTTGGCATCTGTTCTTTTTGCCATAATGTTGGAAACAGTGATAGAATTACCTGATTTTGTATTGTTAATAATTGCATTAATTCGTGTGTTAAACTTTTGCCCATTCACTGTTTCAGTAACCTGATCTCCTTTATATACAGTAGTAAATGAGTAAGAAACAATCTTATACCTAACACCTTTAAAGTCAAAGTCTTCTAATTTAGCTTGAATCCCCCCTGCTGCCAACATTCTTTGCTTCTCTAAAACTCCTTCGGATTTACCCCCAATATAAGGCTTTGGTGGCGGAACTTCCTTCACTCTAAACTCCATTTCTCCCATTCTTGTTCTTTTACCTTCAATATTAGTAAAAAGCGTAACGGTTGCTTTTCCTTTTTTAGTAGGTCTTGCAATGTATTCACCTGCAGATTTTTTTGTAGCAGTAATAGTCCCATTAGACATACTAGCAGTAACGTCTGCAGCTGCAAAACCCGGAACAGAAATTTTTACAGGATTGTCAACTTCTAAATAAAATACATTCATATTTACTGGCGATACTACAACGCTTCTATTAGCAACTAAATAACTGCCCTCAAATGGATAAAACTTTGTTCCTGTTTCAGTTTTCATAGCAATTAATCCTCCCCATTTTTTCATTCCCTCTCCAGTTGTTTTTATTGAATACTTACCAGTACCACTTTTAACATTTATATTTTGATAATCCTGACCTTCCACCCCTCGCATTTTATATTGAGAATTTACAGAATCAACTAAATCATATTCCCCAATATAAATATCTGGATTTTGGTTCTCATTCTTAGCTGTGATAAATACATCTGCTCTAAACGAATCTCCCCGTAACACAAAATTTGTTTGTGGTATTGCAATTGCCTCAGCAGAACTAAACTTTAAGGATTTTGCATCAATATCTTTCTGAAGAAAATCAATAACATCTGCCTCAGCATTTCTTAAATCTGATTGCATTTTTGATAATAATGTTACTGCCCCAACTGCTGGCATATCATAAAAATAATATTCTTCCCATGATTTAGTCTTTTGTCCAATTGTTCTATCACTAACATCAGTTGAAGATTTAATACTATTTATTAATTGCTGATTTTCAGCAGCAACATCTTGCAAAAAACTACTTGTAATAATTATTTCATCTTTTAATAACTTGGCTCGATTATCTTTAACTCCCTTTGGCCAAAATAAATCTCCGGATGCAGTTCTATTAGATTTATTTGACAAATATCCTATTTTTTGCTTCTTTTGATTCACAGTTAAATCTTCAAATTTTGTATCTTTAATCTCTTTTTCTTCAATTAGGTCTCCTTGTGAATCAAAAATCTCCCAATCCTCACCAAGATATACCTTCCCACGATCTGCTTCATTCACTAAATCATATTTCATGTTCTGAATAGTCATTACAAGTCGATCAATTTTTCTTTTTATTTCATATGCTTTATCTTTAACCTTTTCATATTTCTCAGGATTATTAGCGGCTGCATTATCAAAAGCTGCATAGGTTTCAGAATTTTTAGAAAAGAAATTTGTAGTAGTTCGTTCTATACCTTTATTAACCTCAAAAAATGAATCTAATACTTCTTTTGAAACATTGAGAGCAAGTAGTGCTGTTAACACTAAATACATCATGTTTATCATCCTCTGCCTAGGACTTAACTGACTTGGGTGGTTTCCTGCCATTTTTCGTTTCTAAAGAGTTTTTATTTATTCGGATTCATTGCATTAAGCATATTAGCATAAACCTCATTTAATGATGATAGGTTCTCTGCTAATTTACCAACCTCTTGTTGGAAACGTTTAGAGTCTTCAATGGAAGTGCTCAAGTTTTGTAAGAATTGTGTTGAGGCTTCCATTTGCTGTGAAGAAGTTTGCAATTGCAATTCATATAAGGAATTAAGTGCATTCATGTTTTTCACTCCCTCAGCAATCTGCTCGTTATACTCAGAAATAGCGCTAGCTGCCTCTACTGTCTCATTTAATTTAGCAGCTGTTTCTCCAAATTTTCTAAGACCATCACCTAAACTTTCAATTAATTCATCTTCAATATTAGCCCTTTCAAGGGCTTTATCAAGTTGTTGAGCAGCAGTTCCTTTCTTATCTGGATCTTTCATATAAGCCAATTCTGGATACACCAAACTCCAATCTGGCTCTTCTTTTGCTTCCTCAAATGCAGAAAAGAAGAAGATAATTGCTTCTGTTCCAAGTCCAAGTATTAACATTAAAGATGCTCCAGGCAAATGTTCTATTTTAAACAAAGCGCCTAAAATAACTAGTGAAGCACCCCAACCATAAAGACGGGCCATAAACTTCTTAAAACCAGGTTTATTTGCTATTTCCTTAATTCCCATTTTTTTGTTTTTTTAATTCAACTATTAATTTTATTATTATTCAAAATCTTTTTTATCTCTTCCTAGGAAATCAACTGCACATCTGAATCCAATATAACATTTTGCAGTATCTTGGTACTCATAATCTCTTGTACTGGTTTGTATAAAGTAAGAAATGTCTTTCCAAGAACCTCCTCTAATTACTTTTCTCTTCAATACTTCAGAATCAGCATCTTCATTATTTAGTCTGTAATCCATATTCATATCATGTGCGTATGAAAAAGCAGACTCATCAAAAGTATTAGAAGTCCATTCAGAAACATTCCCTGCCATATCATAAAGCCCATAAGCATTAGGATTATAACTAGCTACTTTTACCGATCGTAATCCACCATCAGCTGTATAATTCCCTCTAAGCGGCTTAAAATTAGCTAAGAAACAGCCCTTATGATTTCTAGTATAAGGACCTCCCCAAGGGTATGGTGATAAGTCTTGCCCACCTCTGGCTGCATATTCCCACTCTGACTCTGTAGGTAATCTGAACTCGGGTAGAGTTGGCTCATTGTTTTTTCTTAAAAATCGATTCATAATTTGCGTTCTCCACTTTGTGAAAGCAACAGCTTGTTGCCAATTGATTCCCACTACTGGATAATCATCAAATGCAGGATGCCAAAAATACTCAGTTGTCATTGGCTCGTTAAATGCATATGCATAATCGTGCATCCAAGCAAGTGTATCTGGAAAAATGTTAACCTCAACATCTTTCAAAAAAACAGAACGATCTCTTTTGCCAGTCGCGTCATTTTCTCTATTTGCTTTTGCAGCCGCTTTATTTAAATCTAGTTCTTGGTAAACATAAATTAACTTTCTAGAATCAATCTGTCTTTTTCCATTGAACCGTTCGTGTTCTGGTAAATACATTTCTTCCTCTAAAATTTCTCGCACCTCTATATCATCCCATCTAATTCTTTCTTTCCAATTTATACTTGCTGGCTCTAAGAAATTACCATACTCATCTTCCTCAATTAGGTGCCCTTCAATTCCTGCATCTCCTAGCAATCTGTGTGCAATAGAATCTCTTACCCAATTGGTAAATTGACGGTATTCGTTATTGGTAATTTCTGTTTCATCCATATAAAATGCACCTACAGAAACTGTTTTAGCTGCAGTTACATTTGCAAAAGGTACATCCTGATCAGATGGCCCCATAACAAAACTTCCTTGAGGAATAAATACCATTCCGTAAGGATCAGTAGGTTGCCAGATAGCTCTATCTTGAGTACCTATTAGCTCGCCATTACCCGAATTACCGCAACTACTTAAAATCGTAATAATTAATCCAAAAAATAATATTCTTTTCATAGCTGTTATTTTTATTTTTCGCTCTTGCGAAATGATTAGTCTTTAATTTTAAAAAATCATCATACATTTTGTTAAGAATGCACAATGATTCTGGTTAATTTAACTTTAATTTTATAAGAATCTTGGATTTTTATAACTTTTCACTGGTCTATCATAAGACACTTGAAAACAATAACCCAACATAAACTCTAAACTATTATTTTTGATTTCTGACATCACTACATCATAAGCGATACCAAACTTTAAATCGTCATTAATATGCATCCCTAAAAGAGCAATTAAACCTTCGTCCAACCTATAACTAACGCCTCCCCAAAGTTTATTATTGTACAATACATTTGTGTTGATATCTAATTGAGAAGATGAGCCATCCGATTTCAAATAAATGGAAGGATTAAGCGTAAACATAGGATTTAACTCATGAGCATAGCCAGCAATAAGAAAATAATGCCTTGCTAATTTCATTTGGCTATTTGACCACTCAACAGTAGGCTGTGTAAGATGAGAAGAAGAAAGTCCAATATAAACATCTTGAGTATTATAATACACGCCCAATCCAAAATCCATAGCTGAACCTTTTGCATCTCCTGTTGGAATTACTGCATCTCCTGTTTGAGCCGGATCAAACCACCCTCCATCTGCTCCTGACTGGAACATACCCAAAGAAAGCCCTGCACCTAATTGCCCATCTCCCAAATCTGTTCTATATGCGTAAGTTAATTGCAGACCTAAATTACTAAATGCAGCAATATCATCCTTAACAATATTAAGTCCAACTCCACCATGAATAGCAGGAATACCAGCATCCATACTCAAATTAAGAGTTGTTGGTGCGCCCTCAAAGCCCATCCATTGTGAGCGGTGTAAAGCAGTAGCACATATAGCCTGATTGCTTCCCGCATAACCAGGATTATTGGCCAATTTGTTGAACATATTTTGACTGAATTGTGGATCTTGTTGCGAAAAAACAAGGGTGGCAATCAACAAAAAGGATAGAGATAATATCGTTTTTTTCATACTCAATTTTATCGTTTTTTTAAGTTTTCAGATTGCTAAAATAGTTATTTTTTATTTAATAGGAATAAAATAAGAAGAAAGTGATTGGCTTTAATTCAGCTTTTGAAAGGTTTTTATCCATCTTTCAGGTGGCTCTCCTTGATTAGACTGTTCATAATCTCTATAAGAACAAGCTACAAAATAATTCTCTTTTTTTTGTTTATCAGAGATGGAAAAAGGCACCCCAATCCACCATCTACCCGTTTTATTGCTTTTATAAAACAGCACCTCATTTTCACCATCATCAAAAGTAACTGTGTATTTCGTACAAGCTTTCAAATTTGGATTCAATTCATTTTTTCTTTGCTTAAAACCCTCCAAAAAATACCACAACATTTGAGCAATGAGTTTGCTCGTTTGTTTTGTGGAATCTAACTGCTCATTGTACTCAAAAATACCACATGAAGTTACCTTATCACTTAATCCTGCATATCGCATAACACTACAACTTTCCGCACCATCTAAACCATTTGGGGAGGCATAAGCATTTGCTGCAGAGAATGCAGATGAAACGCAAGAGAGGTCAAAACTTACAAAATCAGTATTTCTCATAATAGGCTCTACTTCAAACAAATTTGCCTTTACAAAACCTAAACGATAGCTGTCAAAATGAATGTCATCAAGCATTTGAATGGCAGCTGGACTTTCAAAATAAGATTGATAACCAATATTGCAGAAATTGAACAAATGATTCGGCTGATATGAAATCATTTTGCTTAAGTAAGAATGACTGTTAATTTTGTCTTGTTCTGCACCCAAATCAAAACTACAATCAACAGCAGTAAATGTGATGATTTTTTCAACGGAAGCATATGCTTTGTAAATGGCATAAGATATATCATGCCCACCACCAATTACTAGAGGCATAATTTTGTTTTCTAAAAGAGTAGCACAAACTTTCTCAATCTGTTTGAAGGTCTCTTTTTTAGTGGGCATCAATTGTAAATTACCCAAATCAGCTAATTGAGGAAGGTCTTCAAAATGTAAGCGATACAACTCTTGCCTTAAGTCAGTAAAATCAGAAGTTTTATTTGCTGTTCCCTCACATTCTCCTATAGTAAATAAAGCAATTTTTATATTGACTGCTTCTGGAAAATTATCTGTTGTATGCTTTGCTATATTATGCCCTATTTGAGAAGTCTGCCAATTGTTATTTGAAACATCATTAGCAATAGGAAGAAAATACGAAGCTAAATTGTACAATGCTATTTGTTTTTCTGCTGTTCTTTCAGCAAAGTTAAACAATCTTCACGACTCAAACTTTTAGGATCAGTATTTTTTAAAATTTTCAAGTTGATTTTCTTTCCCTTTTCAGGTGTCACTTGAACAAATGGGCCATATCTACCATTAAGCACTTGAATGAGCGGCTCTCCTTCAAAGTTATTGATTAATCGATCTTTATCGGCTTGTATTTTGATTTTGATCAGCTCAATTGCTCTATCTAATTTTATTGTTAAAGGATCTTCTTCATCCGATTTTTTGATGGATGTGAATTTCCCTTTATGCCGTAAATATGGTCCAAATCTGCCAATTGCAGCAACCACCTCTTCTCCTTCAAGTTCTCCGACAACCCTAGGTAATTTGAACAGTTCCAATGCTTGTTCCAGATTGATGGTTTGCACGGTTTGTTCGCCTATTATTGAGGCAAATTTAGGTTTTGGATCACTAACGGATTCCGCCCTTTCTCCAATTTGCACCATAGGACCATATCTTCCGACTCTAGCATACACATTATTCCCACTTTTAGGATCAACCCCTAGCAATCTTTCTCCAGAAGCCCTATCTGCATTTTCATCTACTTCTAGCACTTTTTTGTGAAATGGCCCATAGAAAGCCGCAATCATTTCGTTCCAGACTTTTTTACCCTCAGCTATTTCGTCAAATTCTGTTTCAACAGCAGAAGTAAAACCATAATCCATTATGTTATCAAAATTCTGTTCTAGAAAATCACAAACTACCGTTCCTTCTGAAGTAGGGAAAAGCTTACCCTTCTCTGCACCAAAATTCTCTGTACGCCTTTCTTCTTTTAGCACTCCATCTTTTACAATGATTGCAGAAACCTCTCTTTGTTTGGGCTCTGTAGTTTGTTTCAACACATATTTTCTATGTTGAATTGTGGATATTGTTGCTGCATAAGTGGATGGTCTTCCAATGCCTAATTCTTCTAATTTTTTTACCAAACTTGCTTCCGCATATCTAGGAAGGTGTTTACTAAAGCGTTCTAATCCTAGAATTTCATTTGCACTTACATTTGCACCTAATTCAAGTTTAGGAAGCATTCCTTTTTCTGCTTCAATTTCATCATCCTTTCCTTCCATATACACCTTCATAAAACCATCAAAAGTAATCACCTCACCCTTTGCAACAAATTGCTGCTCAGCAGTAGAAATACTAATTTTTGCAGTAGTCCTGTCAATTTGCGCATCTGCCATTTGTGATGCAATAGTTCTTTTCCAAATAAGGGAATATAATTTTTGATGTGCGCTTTCGCCTTCAACAGTGCTTTTACTTAAATCAGTTGGGCGAATTGCCTCATGTGCTTCTTGTGCTCCTTTTGCCTTTGTGGAGAATGTTCTTCTTTTTGCGTATTGCTCCCCATAATTAGTTGTAATTGCAGTTTGAGCAGATAAAAGCGCATCATTGGATAAATTCATACTATCTGTTCGCATATAAGTTATCTTTCCATTCTCGTATAACTTTTGAGCAACCATCATGGTTTGACTAACAGAAAAGCCCAATTTTCTGGATGCTTCTTGTTGCAAAGTAGAGGTTGTAAAAGGTGCAGATGGCGATTTTTTTGCCGGTTTTTTTTCTACATTTTCTACCTTAAATGTTGTGGATTTACATTTTTCCAAAAAAATCTTGGCTTCTTCCAAATTAGCTAATCTTGTCGGCAGTTCTGCTTTAAATTCTTTACCCTCTGTAGATATGAAAATTGCAGACACCTTGATATAAGAAGTGCTTTGAAAACTATTGATTTCTTTCTCTCTTTCAACAATTAGTTTTAATGCGACAGATTGCACTCTCCCAGCTGATAATCCAGGTTTTATTTTTTTCCATAAGATTGGAGAAATTTCAAAGCCCACTAAACGATCTAAAATCCTACGTGCCTGTTGCGCATTTATCAAATTTTTATCTAGTCCTCTTGGGTTTTCTACCGCATGCGTAATGGCTTTTTTAGTAATTTCATGAAACACTATCCTTTTTGTTTGCTTTTTATCCAAATCTAGTGCCTCTGTTAAGTGCCAAGCAATGGCCTCTCCTTCTCTGTCCTCGTCAGTAGCAAGCCAAACTACTTCTGCTTTTTTTACTTGCGCTTTTAGCTCATTTACGACTTTTTGCTTGTCGTCTGAAATAACATATTTCGGCTTAAATCCATTTTCAATGTCTATGGCCATTCCTCCTTTTTTAGGCAAATCCCGAATGTGCCCTATACTAGATTTAACAACGAAATCTTTTCCTAAATAATTTTCTATTGTTTTTGCCTTTGCTGGCGATTCCACAATAACTAAATTCTTACCCATAACCATTTTAGTTTTGAAATTCTATGCAAAGAAAAGGACATTTTTTAAACTTTTCCAAATACAAATTTTACTGACATATACATTATATTATATAATAATATAAGAAATTTTGATTTCTGTCATATTGTCAGTTTCATAGATTTTTTATTTAACTTTGCATCCCGAAAATGATAAAAATGAATTTTGAAAATTTAATAGAAAAAGAAATAGACGAAAAAAGACAGGGGGAAGCATTAAAAATAACCAACAATGGTGACAGCCCCAAGAAGATGTATCTTGAAAGTTATGGCTGTCAGATGAATTTCTCTGATTCTGAAATTGTAGCATCTATTTTAACTAAGGAAGGCTTCTCTACCACAAGCAATATTGAAGAAGCTGATTTGGTTTTTGTAAATACTTGTTCAATTAGGGAAAAAGCAGAACAAACAGTTCGAAATCGACTGAAAGTGTATAATACAATCAAAAAGAAACAAAATCCAGGAATGATTGTAGGTGTTTTGGGATGTATGGCAGAAAGATTAAAAGAAAAGTTTTTGGAAGAAGAACAGCTAGTAGATATTGTAGTTGGTCCTGATGCTTATAGAGATTTACCTAATTTAATCAAGCAAGTAGATGATGGACGAAAAGCAGTAAATGTAATTCTTTCGAAAGAAGAAACTTATGCTGAAATAAACCCAGTAAGATTAGGAGGGAATGGCGTTACCGCCTTTGTTTCTATCACCAGAGGTTGTGACAATATGTGTACATTTTGTGTGGTGCCATTCACAAGAGGCCGGGAAAGAAGCAGAAACCCTGAAAGCATAGTGGCTGAATGCAAACAACTAGTTGCTGACGGCTACAAAGAAGTTACGCTTTTAGGACAAAATGTGGATTCATATCTTTGGTTTGGTGGCGGCCCTAAGAAAGCATTCAAATCATTAAGTAAGAAAGAGCAAAAAGAAAGTGTAAACTTTGCACAATTGATGGAGATGGTAGCTAAAGTGAGTCCTGAATTGAGGATTCGTTTTTCCACTTCAAATCCTCAGGACATGACAAATGATGTATTGCATGTTATGGCAAAGTATGAGAATATTTGTAACTATATTCATTTACCTGTTCAATCTGGAAATAATCGTGTGTTGGAGATGATGAATAGGGGCTATACAAGAGAGGAATATTTAGACAGAATTGAAAGTATCAAAAACATAATGCCAGATTGCGCTATATCAATGGACATGATTTCTGGTTTTTGCACAGAAACTGATGATGAACATAAGGACACATTGGATTTGATGAAAAAAGTAAAATTCGATTTTGGGTATATGTTCAAATACTCTGAAAGACCAAATACTCCAGCTCAAAAGAAATGGGAAGATGATGTTTCAGAGGAACTTAAACAAAAAAGATTGGCTGAGGTGATTGATTTGCAAATGCAGCATTCACTAAATAGAAATGAAGCTACAATAGGAAAAGAATATGAAATTTTGATTGAAGGAGAAAGTAAAAAATCAAAGGATAAATTATTTGGCAGAACAAAACAAAATAAAGTAGTAGTAGTAGATAAAGCCAATCATAAATTTGGTGATTATGTAAATGTTCTTATTGAGGATTGTACAGCTGCTACACTAATAGGAAAAGCAATTTAATATGGATACAAAAAAGGCAAAACAAAGGTTTGGAATTATAGGCAATGACCACGGTCTTATTCAAGCAATTGATGTGGCTTTGCAGGTTGGTCCTACGGATATTTCCGTTTTTGTATATGGTGAAAGTGGTACAGGGAAAGAGAATATTCCAAAAATTATTCATCAAAGTAGTAAAAGAAAACACAATAATTATGTGGCGGTAAATTGTGGTGCGATTCCGGAAGGTACGATTGATTCTGAACTTTTCGGACACGAAAAAGGCGCTTTTACTGGCGCACATGATAGTAGAGAAGGATATTTTGAGGTGTCAGATGGAGGCACTATCTTTTTGGATGAAGTAGCTGAATTGCCTTTATCGACACAAGTGCGACTTTTAAGAGTGTTGGAAAGCGGGGAGTTTATGAAAGTTGGCTCTTCTAAAAGTCAAAAAACAGATGTGCGTATTATTGCCGCTACTAATGTAAATGTACAAGAAGCGATAAGAAAAGGAAAGTTCAGAGAAGATTTATTTTATCGTTTGAATACTGTAAGCATTCAAATTCCTGCTCTTAGAAATAGGAAAGGTGACATACCTTTGCTTTTCAAAAAATTTGCTGCTGATTTTGCTGATCAATACAATACTCAGGCTATTCGCTTGAATGAAGAAGCTATGCAAACACTTTGTAATTATGCTTGGCCGGGAAATATTCGTCAATTGAAAAATTTTGTTGCACAAATTTCTGTTATTGAGCAAGAAAGAAACATTTCATCAGACACATTAAATACTTATATTCCTCAAGAGCAAAACAAAAATAAGATGCCAGTGCTTTTTGAGGCAGAAAACAGCAATGAATTTTCTGAAAGAGAAATTCTATATAAAGTGCTTTTTGATATGAAAAAGGACTTGACAGAGCTGAAAAAAATTACTTTTGATTTGATGCAAAAAGAAGGAGCGGCAGAAGGTATTTCATCAAAGGTTTTTGAAGAATTAGAAGAAGATAATAGGGTAACCATATTACCAATTGATAAAAATCAGAAAAGCATAGCAATCCCTCAAAATTTATCCTTATTTGAACAGGAAAAAAAGCTTATAGAAAAAGCCCTTGGTAAATACAAAGGAAAAAGAAAAGATGCGGCAAAAGAATTAGGAATTTCTGAAAGAACGCTTTATAGGAAAATAAAAGAATTTGAGCTCTAATGATTAAAATTTCAAAAGTAATTCACCTTTTTGTTTTAGCTGTTTTATTAACGGCTTGCGGCTTTTATTCATTTACGGGCGCCTCCATTGCAGCAGATGTAAAAACGGTTGCTGTGCAATATTTCCCTAATCGTGCGGCAACTATTGAACCCACATTAAGCCAGCATTTTACCGAAAAGCTCAAAGATTATCTTCTTGCACAAACCAATTTAAATTTAGACTCGGATGCTGCTGACTTAAACTTTAGCGGGAGTATAGTAAAATATGAAGTAAAGCCAATAGCAATTAAGGCCAATGAACAAGCAGCTCAAAACAGGCTGACAATTGCTGTAAAAGTAAAATTTGAGAACACAAAAGATAACAGCAAGAGTTTCGATCAGCAATTTTCTCGCTATGCTGATTATGATAGCAGTCAAAGTTTAGTAGATGTAGAAGTTAATTTGATTGAGCGAATTACAGCAGAACTAGTAGAAGATATTTTTAACAAAGCAGTAGTAAATTGGTAATGAGAGGCGAAAAACTCATAAAAAATATTCAAAATCCAATGCAAATTGGGAATGAAGAGATTACCGATATACGTATAAGTTTACAAGCCTTTCCTTATTTTTCTACACTACAGCTACTCTATACTAAAGGGCTGTACAATAGTAACAGTATAAGTTATAACAGACAACTAAGGAAAGCTGCTGCCTTTGCTGGTAATAGGAAACTTCTTTTCAAACTCATTACTGAAAATATAAAAGAAACAGAAGCAATTACTGAAAGTAAAACAGAATTAGTTGAACAAAAGAAAGAAGCAAGCAAAGAAATAGGAGCAGAAAAAGAATTAAATATTGGCGCCCCTTTAGATTTCACTGTAGATGAAATCCATTCTTTTGGTAAATGGCTCTCGCTTACAAAAGTCAAGAAAATAGACAGAACAGATGATCGAAATCAAGGGGGTTTAATTGATATTTTTATTGATAATGAGCCGAGCATAAGCAAACCAAAAAAGGAATCCTTCTTCTCTTCTGCTGAATCTGCAAAAGAAAGTTTGCTTGAAAATGACAGTATTGTAACCGAAACTTTAGCTAGAGTATATCTAGAACAAGGACATTACGATAAGGCGATTACATCTTATGAGAAATTAAGTTTGAAATTTCCACAAAAAAGTACTTTCTTTGCAAACCAAATTAAATTAATTTATGACTTAAAAGAAAAATAAAATGTATACAATTTTCGCAATTCTAATTATTATTTGCTGTGTACTACTAGTATTGGTGGTATTGGTGCAAAACCCAAAAGGAGGTGGACTATCTTCTACTTTTGGAGGGGGTGGGAGCCAAATGATGGGCGTGAAAAAGACCACTGACTTTCTAGAAAAAGCAACTTGGACCTTGGCAATTTCGCTTATTTCACTAAGCTTACTTTCTAATTTTGCTATTCCTAGAGAGAACATAGAGGATTCTGAATCAATTATGCAAGAGCAGATTGATCAATCCCTTGTACCACAACAAGTGCCAAACTTGCCAGAGCTAAATCCAACTGACAAGCAGTAGTCTTTTGCAAACTGACAATTTTTCATTATAATGCAATTGGCATACTTATTGAATAATTATTTATCCAAACGAATTTTTAACTTAAAATAAATAAAAATGGCAAAGATTAACATTACACCCCTAGCAGATAGAGTGCTTGTGCAAGCTGCTGCTGCCGAAACCAAAACAGCCTCTGGTATTATTATTCCTGATACTGCTCAGGAGAAGCCACAAAAAGGAAGCATAGTGGCTGTTGGTAAAGGCACAAAAGATACTCCTATAACTGTAAAAGTTGGCGACAATGTATTGTACGGAAAATATGCTGGAACCGAACTAAAACATGATGATAAGGAATATCTTATTATGAAAGAATCAGACATTTTAGCAATCATTAAATAAATAAAAAAATGGCAAAAGAAATCACATTTGACACAGAAGCTAGAGATGCCCTGAAAAAGGGAGTTGATGCACTAGCAAATGCAGTAAAAGTTACATTAGGTCCTAAGGGAAGAAATGTAATTATTGATAAAAAATTTGGTGCTCCTGGCATAACAAAAGATGGAGTATCGGTAGCAAAAGAAATTGAGCTGGAAAATCAAATTGAAAATATGGGAGCGCAAATGCTTAAAGAAGTAGCTTCTAAAACCAATGATTTGGCAGGTGATGGGACAACTACTGCAACCGTATTGGGTCAAGCAATTATAACAGCAGGATTAAAAAATGTTGCGGCTGGTGCTAACCCAATGGATTTGAAAAGAGGAATTGACAAAGCGGTTGCTGCTATTGTTGCTGACCTTGGCAAACAAGCAAAAGAAGTAGGAAATTCTTATGAGAAAATTGAGCAAATAGCTGCTATTTCTGCTAATAACGACAATACTATTGGTGCATTAATTGCCGAAGCTATGAAGAAAGTAAAAACAGAAGGCGTAATTACTGTAGAAGAAGCAAAAGGAACAGACACTACTGTAGAAGTGGTGGAAGGAATGCAATTCGACAGAGGTTACCTTTCTCCTTATTTTATTACAGATGCGGACAAAATGGAAACCGAACTAGAAAATCCATATATCCTAATTTATGATAAGAAGATTTCAGCAATGAAAGATTTATTACCAATATTAGAGCAAACTGCTCAAGGAGGCAGGCCACTAATTATTATTGCAGAAGATGTTGATGGGGAAGCGCTTTCAACTTTGGTAGTAAATAAACTTAGAGGAGCATTGAAAGTAGCTGCTGTAAAAGCACCTGGATTTGGAGATAGAAGAAAAGCTATGTTGGAAGATATCGCAATTCTAACAAGCGGAACAGTAGTTTCAGAGGAAAGAGGATTTACTTTAGAAGGTACGACTTTGGAAATGCTTGGAAGTGCAGAAAAAATTGTAATTGATAAAGATAATTCTACCATTATTAATGGGTCTGGAAAAAAATCGGACATTTCGGCAAGAGTAAACCAAATAAAATCGCAAATTGAAAGTACCACTTCTGACTATGACAGAGAAAAACTACAAGAGCGTTTGGCTAAATTAGCTGGTGGTGTTGCAGTATTGTATGTAGGGGCTGCAACTGAGGTAGAAATGAAAGAAAAGAAAGATAGAGTTGATGATGCACTAGCTGCAACAAGAGCTGCTGTTGAGGAAGGAATTGTTCCTGGAGGTGGGGTTGCTGTTGTAAGAGCTGCAAGCTCGCTTGCAAAAGTAAAAGCAGATAATGCTGATGAAAAAACTGGGGTTAATATTATCAAAAGAGCAGTGGAAGAGCCGCTAAGACAAATAGTAGAAAATGCTGGTATTGAAGGCTCAGTAGTTGTTGCAAAAATAAAAGATGGAAAAGCGGACTTTGGTTTTAATGCTAAAACAGAAAAGTATGAGAACCTATACAAATCTGGCGTTATTGATCCTGCAAAAGTGGTGCGTATTGCACTAGAACATGCTGCATCAGTAGCTGGAATGCTATTAACTACTGAATGTGTAATTGCAGATACTACTGAAGATGAGCATCCAATGCCTCCTATGGGTGGTGGTGGCATGCCAGGAATGATGTAAATTTAGTTATCATCCTGTTTTAATAAACAAATAAAGTTAAACAAAAATCCCTGCCAAAATGGTGGGGATTTTTTATACAAAAAATCGTTCTTACTTTCTATTGCTAGAGTGAACTAGTGGGAAATACCAAGTATAAGCAGAAAATGAATATATTGTGTAAATTCTAATAAGAAAAATTAACACCACTTTTACAACAGCCCAAATATCTTTAGCTTGCAATTTTTCTGTTTTTACTTAATACTTTTTGGAATAAGAATAGTGTTTTTGTATTACCCTCTTTCTAGAAAATATATTTCTAAAAGCTTATTAATAAAAAAGCCGAGCATCTGCTCGGCTTTCAACAATCAATCAATTCTAGTCAATTATTAACTAATCTACATTATCGTGCAGAAAGGAGTTGTTTGACTTTATTTCTGTTTTATTATCCTCTCCTTCCGAAAGCGTATATTTAGAAAGTTCCGAATCAGATGAGTGTGGTGTTTCCTCCAATTCTACATTATCNCGCTTATAAGCTGGTTCATCTTCCAAAGCGGTAAGCCCTGAAGGCGTTCTTAGTTTCATAGAAATGGCTTTTAACCTATCTTCTCGCTCTCTTGACTTATTGGTTAAAACATCTTGGTGCACAGGCAATTCTTCACTTTCATTTATTACTTCTTCAACCTCTTCTTCCATTTTAAGAGTTGGAATCAATTCCTCAGGCAAAGCCATATCATCATCTAAACTCACAACAGCTTTTTGAGGCTCTAAATCCCATTCTACTTCATTTGCAAGTTCTACTTCTGCAGTTAATTCTTCTTTCTCTTGCAACTCCATCTCTAATTCCTGAACGTTTTCTTCTGCAGTTAATTCTTCTTTCTCTTGCAACTCCATCTCTAATTCCTGAACGTTTTCTTCNGCAGTNNNTTCAACTTCTACTACTACTTCATCCGTATTGTCAAAAATAGTCTGTTGCACTTCCTCTAACTTTTTCTCTGACTGAACTCCTTCTTGCAACTGCTCTTCTTCCAAAAGATCATCAATGGTTTTCTCTCCATCCAAAGTGACAGTCACATCATCCTTTATTACTTTTACATTAAATCCCGTAGCAATAACAGTAACACATACTTCTCCATTTAAATCCGGATCAATACCAATACCTTCAATAATATTCACCTCACAACCAGCAGCCTCTTGTATTTTCTTTTTGATATCTGCTAGTTCCATCATTCTGATTTCCTCTTCTCCAGCTCCAGTTACAATTTTTAACAATACTTGCTTGGCTCCTTTTATATTATTGTCATTTAAAAGTGGGGAATCCAATGCGCCTTTTACCGCTTCAATAGCTCTATTTTCTCCTGATGCAGTTGCCTGCCCCATTACAGCTGTACCGCTATTTTCCAACACTCTTCTTGCATCATTCAGATCGATGTTGACCAACAAATGTTGAGAGATAACTTCCGCAATTCCTTTGGTAGCCGTATTCAGTACTTCATTCGCCTTAGCAAAAGCTTGGGTGAATGTTAAATCACCATAAATTTCAATCAGTTTATCATTATTGATTACCAAAAGAGTATCCACATTTCTTCTTAGCTCTTTTAATCCTTCAATAGCATATTGATGCCTACTCCCTCCCTCAGTTGAGAATGGAATCGTTACCACTCCAACTGTTAGAATGTCTTTTTCTTTGGCAACTTCTGCAATAACAGGTGCGGCACCTGTTCCTGTTCCACCTCCCATCCCAGCAGTAATAAAAAGCATTTTGGTATTAGCATCTAAAAGCTCTTTTACTTTGTCTATACTTTCTTCAGCTGCTTTTCTTCCCATTTCGGGATTACTTCCAGCTCCAAGCCCTTCAGTAAGTTCTGTTCCTAATTGAATTTTAGTCGGCACAGGGCTTGCTTCTAATGCCTGAGAATCGGTATTGCAAACCACAAAGTCTACACCCTCAATTCCATTCTCAAACATATAGTTGATGGCATTTCCGCCACCTCCACCTACTCCAATCACCTTTATAATAGATGAGCGATTTTTAGGTAGATTAAATTCAAACAAATTTTCTTTTTCTTCCATGATTGATTGTTTTTATTTAGTTAATAATTGATTGTTTTTTTATGTTACATCTTCTTCAAAAAATTCTTCCAATAACTTTTTTAGCCTTCCCAATGCCCCAATTGACTTTGGTATTGACTGAGGAGTAGTTGGCGTATCTTCTTGGACTAAATCTTCAAAGCCTTTCAACACCAAACCAACACCCGTAGAATACATAGGGCTCGTTACCTTTCCATGTGATTCTTTACCTAAATGCTCATTCGGCAACCCCAACCTTACATCTTTACCTGTAATGTAAGAAACTAATTGCGGCAATGCCCTAAGTTGTGATCCTCCACCAGTAAGCACTATGCCTGTCATGAGTTTGTTTTCAAATCCAGAAACTTTAATTTCATGATACACCAAATCAATAATTTCCTTCATTCTAGCGCCTATAATTTCTGCTAGATTTTTGATTGAAATTTCTTTAGGATCTCTACCTCTTAATCCTGGAATGGAAACCATTACATTATCCTGATCAGAGGTATGCATAGCTGAGCCAAATTTTACTTTCAAAAGTTCTGCCTGTTTTTCTAAAATAGAAAGACCTGTTTTAATGTCTTTAGTAATTATATTTCCACCAAAAGGAATCACAGCAGTATGCCGGATAATACCATCTAAAAATATAGCCACATCTGTTGTTCCCCCTCCGATATCTACCAATGCCACACCTTCATTCAGCTCATCATCATCTAAGGTTGCTAAGGCTGAAGCCATTGGTTCTAAAGTTAACTCTTTAGGCTCAAGCCCTGCTTTTTTTACACATCTTAAAATGTTTCTTACAGCTGCCATTTGGGCAGTTATGATATGAAAGTTCGCTTCTAGCTTTATCCCAGACATTCCTTTTGGATCTTGAATACCATCTTCTCCATCAACTGTATATTCTTGAGGAATAACATGAATCACTTCCTCTCCTGGCACGGTAACCAGCTTAAACATATTTTCCCTGAGTTTTTCCATGTCTGAAAAGGTGATTTCATTTTCGATATCATCTCTTACCATTTCCCCTCTGTGTTGTAAACTTTTAATGTGTTGTCCTGCAATCCCTATATAAACTTCATTTATTTCAATGCCTGATTTTTGCTCTGCCTCCTCTACAGCAATTTTTATGGATTCTACTGTTTTGTCAATATTGGCAACAATTCCTCTTAGCACACCACCTGATATCGCTTTACCCATACCTAAAATATCTAGCTTTCCGAACTGATCTTTTCTGCCAATCATCACGCTAATTTTTGTTGTCCCTATATCCAGCCCTACTATTATTGACTCATTATTTTCCATAACTTTTTATTTTTTTGTACAAACAATCTGATTTTTGAATTTTAAATTGATACTGCTGTAATTGTTCCACCCTTTGTAAGAAATCCCTTTTTCATAAAACAGCTTTAAATTGCTGAACTTTTCTTCAAAGTTTTCTGCTTCTCCAAAAACAATTTGATGATACCCAACTCTAGGAATTAGCGTTAAATCTTCATTATATTCTATATGTACTTGCATTATTTGTGCGTTCCAAAAAGGGTCTTTATAAATGTATTTTGCCATTTGAAATAAGGCTTCACTATTTACAACTGCTACATTTCCTGATATCACTAAAGTGCGTGCGGTATAGTGGTTTGATAGCGGCATCCATTGCCCATCCTCATCTATGTAATAGGAGTCTTTCTCTCCAACTACTCTTGCAATTGGCTTTCTTTGTATTATGTCAATGGAGATTTTTCCTAAAATATCTGAATAAACATTTGCATTTTTTACAGCAGGATGATTGCTTATACTTTGCTCAATTTCCTTTATTGCAATTTCTGCAGAAGTCCTTTCTAAAGGATGAAGGTTTTTATTTTGAAGCAACTCATGAATCATTTCATTGTTAACAAAATGGCCTTCAGATGTAGCAAGCAATACATCAAAATGCTGGCATTTTACTTTTTCTTGCTGTTTAAATGAAAAAGCCATGAGCACAACAATGATAACAACTAGCAGCAGCCATTTTAATATTTCAAATGCTTTTTTCATCAGTTGTAAAGTGCTTTTATAGGTTCAACCATGGTGCTGATATCACCTGCTCCTAGCGTCAGCAACACTTCTACATCTTTCTTTTTAAGGACATTGATAAGTTCTTCTTTGCTACAAACTTCATTTTTAATGGTACATTTTTCAGCTAACATTTTAGAACTAACGCCATTAATAGGCTTTTCTCTTGCTGGATATATTTCTAATAGAATCAGTTCGTCTGACAACGACAAGCTTTCTGCAAATTCTGTTGTAAAATCGGCAGTTCTTGAAAAAAGATGGGGCTGAAAAACAACCGTGACTTTTTTGTCAGCATACAGCTTTTTTACTGCTTCTATAGTAAGCTTCACTTCTTCAGGGTGATGAGCGTAATCATCAATAAACACCAATTCGTCAGATTGTAAGTGGATTTCAAATCTCCTTTTCACCCCTTTGAAAGACCGAATAGCATCATTCACATTTTTATAAGTGGCGCCTAAAAAAAAGGCCACTGCAGCAGCAGCTAGTACATTCTCAATGTTGTGTTCTCCTGGAATTGAAATTTCTAAATCGCTAATTTTTTTCTCAAAATCCATGGCTGGTAAAACATCTAACATACCCATCTCAAATTTGGTTTTTTGATTTTTTACTCCAATATTAAACGCATAGTAGTTGGCCTTTTCTGAAGCAGAATAAGACATTAAGGCTCCTGCTTCTGGTTTTTCAAACTGAGTTCTTATACCGGCTTGTACTAATAAAAATCCTTTTTGTTTTACCTGAGAAGCAAATTTTTGAAAAGCAGATTCTAAAGATGCTTTACTCTTATAAATATCTAAATGATCAGCATCAATAGAAGTAATTACTGCCACGTCCGGATAAAGTGAAAGAAAAGAACGATCATATTCATCCGCTTCCACAATTACAATATTTCCTTTTTTTCCCAATACAATGTTACTGTCAAAATCCTTACTTAAACCTCCTAAGAATGCTGTACAATCAATTTTAGACTTTTTCAAAATGTGCGTGAGCATGCTAGCAGTTGTTGTTTTCCCATGTGTACCAGCAATTGCGATTGTATAACTCTGACGCGTAATCATTGCTAGAACTTCTGAGCGTTTCAAAGGAGTAATTCCTTTGTTTTTGAAATAGTGAAATTCAGTATTATTTTCATCAATTGCTGGAGTATAAATAACCAAAATCTCATTAAATTTTGATACTTTTACTTTTTCACTTATTTGACTTATATCATCTTTGTAATGAATACAAATCCCTTCCCCTTCCAGGCTTTGAGTAAGTTGTGTTTTACACTTATCATATCCGCTCACCTCTTTTCCTTTTGCGTTAAAATACCTAGCCAATGCACTCATACCTATACCTCCTATACCTAGTAAATAAATATGTTTGTATAAATCTAGCTTCATTTCTTGCTTAACTTCAAAGCTTCATCTGCAATTTTTTCTGCTGCATCCGAAACTGCTAATTGCTTGATGTTTTTTGCCAATTTCTCTTGTAAACTTTCATTCTCACATAAGGCTTTTAAACAATTCACTAATTTACTATCTGCCTCATTGTCTTTCACCAGCAATGCTGCTGATTTATTAACTACTGCTTGTGCATTTTTTGTCTGATGATCTTCAGCAACATTTGGAGATGGTACCAATATGCAGGGCTTACCAATATAGGATAGCTCGGAAACTGCTATTGCGCCAGCTCTTGAAATGATAATATCGGCTGCTGCAAAAGCTAAATCCATTTCTTTTATAAATGCATATGCATTGATTCCTTTCTGTTTTTTTTCTTTTACTCTTGACGCTCCTTTATCTTTATAACTGATTCCTGTTTGCCAAATTAGATTCAGATTGTTTGCTGTAAAAAAATCTATATTTTTATCTATTTGTTGATTGATAGTTCTAGCACCTAAACTCCCTCCAATTACTAATACCGTTTTTTTGTTTTTGTCTATATTAAAATGATCGATAGCCGATTGTTTTTTTATGGCAAACTGTAATACATCTTGCCTAATAGGATTACCAGTAAAAATGATTTTTTGCGTGGGAAAAAAGCGTTCCATATTATTGTATGCTACACAAACTTTATCTATCACTTTTGATAGTATTTTATTTGTAATTCCTGGATAGGAATTTTGCTCTTGTACCAAAGTTGGAATGTTATTTTTAGCTGCCATATACAAAAGCGGACCGCTAGCATAGCCTCCTGTACCTATTGCAATATCAGGTTTGAATTTTTTAATTATCTGACTAGCTTTGTACATACTACTGATTAACTTGAAAGGAAAAGATAAATTACTAACGCTTAGTCTTCTTTGCAAGCCACTAATCCATAACCCTTCTATTGTATAACCTTCTGCAGGAATTTTTGTCATCTCCATTCTTCCTTTTGCCCCAACAAATAATATCTCAATATCACTTACTTTATTCTCTAACGCTTTGGCAATAGCAACTGCAGGGAAAATATGTCCTCCTGTACCTCCTCCACTTATGATTACTTTAAGCTGTTGCATAATTCCTATCTGTTGAATCTCTACTTACGCTTAAAATAATGCCAATTGTGATAGAGGTAAAAAGTATAGAAGTTCCACCCATACTTATTAGTGGTAGCGTTTGTCCAGTAACAGGTAATATACCTACAGCAACTGCCATATTTATCATAGCTTGAAAAACCAATGAAAATGCCAATCCTGATGCAATTAATCCTCCAAAATAGCTCTGTGTTTTATTGGTGATTTTTACTGCTCTATAAAAAAGAATCATGTACAAAAAGATAGGAAAGAATGCGCCAAACACTAAACCATACTCTTCAATCATTATCGCATAAATGAAATCTGTATATGAAGCATACACAAAATGTCTTTGTACACTTTTTCCTGGACCAACTCCAAAAAGCCCTCCTTTATGAATAGCTATCTTACCTTGATTAGATTGATAACCCTCATTTAGTGTGTGATTCTCAGATGGAGTGAAAAAACCATCAATTCTACTAACCCAAGTGGCTGATCGGGGCATTATTTCATTCATAACCGACAAATACTTAGCTGTTCCGTACAACATCAAAGCACCAAAAATGGCTATCCCAACAATGCCGAAAATATATCTCAAATTTATTTTTGCAATAAACAAAAGCACTAGGCCATTAATAAATACAAGTGCAGAAGTGGAAAAATCAGCAGGAAGAATTAACGCACAGATAATGACAATTGGAGCCACAACATACCAAATAACACCTTTAAATTCATCTAAAAAATCCCTTTGCTTACTGATTTGCCTAGCCGCAAAAAGTATAATAGCTAGCTTTGCTATATCAGATGGCTGAAACCTTTGGCCAGCGATATCAATCCACCTTGAAGCATCATTAATAGTAACCCCAAAAAACAAAACAAAAATCAGTAAAATGATACTTACATAAAAACCCAAGACGCCTATACGAGAAAAATATTTAAACTTCAATTGATGTACAAAATACATACATCCCAAACCTAATGCTAAACGAATAAGATGTTTGAAAATTTCAGATATTCCTGCTGTTGAATAAACAATAAGTACAGAAAAAAGACATAAGAAGAATACGACTACCCAAATGGTTCTATCTCCCTCTAACTTGATATTTCTAAGTAAAAACTCCAATTATAATTTTCTCACCTGATTTTTGAATGCTTGTCCTCTGTCTTCAAAATTCTTGAACAAATCAAAACTCGCACAAGTTGGCGACAGCAAAACCGCATCCCCCTTTACACCTAATTTGTAAGCAGTTCTTACTGCTTCTTCCATACTGCTTGCTATTTCAATTTTACCTACCATTTTTTTGAAGTATCGTTGGATTTTTTTAGGAGAATCTCCCAAAAAAACTATGGCTTTTACCCTTTCTTTTACAATCTCTTGAAGTTCCTCGTAATTATTGCCTTTATCCACACCTCCTACAATCCAAATTACAGGCTTTGTCATACTTTCAAGCGCATACCAACTCGCATTTACATTGGTTGCTTTTGAATCGTTTATAAAGTCAATTCCATGTACAGTAAGGACATGTTCTAGCCTGTGTTCTATATTCTGAAAATCGAGTAAACTTTGTCTAATAGTATCTTTTTTAACATCTAAAATTCTGGAAGCTATTGCTGCCGCCATTGAGTTGTAAATGTTATGCCTACCTTGAAGCGCTAATTCTTGAATTGTCATTGTGTTATTGTTTAGGTTAATATTAATTACATTATTTTTATAAACAGCTCCATCCACATCTAATTGATTATTTAGAGTGATAGCTATTTTTTTTGCCTTTGTTGTTATACTGTTTTCAATTTTATGGTCATCTTTATTGTAGATTAAAACATCTTCTTTTTGCTGATTCTTTGTTATGCGCAATTTTGATGCAACATATTTTTCGAAATCATTTTCATATCTATCTAAATGATCCGGGGTGATGTTCAAAACAATAGCTACATTAGGCCTGAATTGTTGAATGCCGTCTAGCTGAAAACTACTTAATTCTAATACGATATAATCGTAATCTCTTTCAGCAATTTCCTTAGCAAAACCAACACCAACATTTCCTGCAACAAGCACATCCAAACCCGCTTTTTTTAGAATATGCCCTAGAAGTAAAGTAGTAGTAGTTTTGCCATTACTACCGGTTATTGCGAGTACTTTTGCTTTAGTGTATCTGAAAGCAAATTCTACTTCTGAAATCACGCTTTTACCACGTAATTTTATTGATACTATAAGCTCATTATCATCTGGAATACCAGGGCTTTTTACTACCTCATCAGCTGATAGAATTTTTTCCAAAGAATGCTTGCCCTCCTCCCATTTTATCTCATGATTTGAAAGAACTTCTTTGTCTTTATTTTTAATGCTACCACTGTCAGAAACAAAAGCTTCTATACCTTTTTTTTTGGCCAATAAAGCAGCTCCTATCCCACTTTCTCCTGCTCCTAAAACTGCAATTTTTTGTCCCATCCTATCGTAATTTTAAGGTTACAATAGTGAGTATTGCCAACATAATGCCTACTATCCAAAATCTTGTAACAATCTTGCTTTCATGATATCCTAACTTTTGAAAATGATGATGCAATGGTGCCATCTTGAATATTCTTTTCCCTTCCCCATATTTCTTTTTGGTGTATTTGAAATATCCTACTTGCATGATTACGGACAGGTTCTCAATCAGGAATACTCCGCATAAAATTGGGATTAACAATTCCTTTCGAATTAGGATTGCAGCTACTGCAATTATGCCGCCTAGCGACAAACTTCCCGTATCGCCCATAAAGACCTGTGCTGGATAAGAATTGTACCATAGAAAACCTACACAAGCGCCCACAAATGATGCCATAAAGATCACCAGCTCTCCAGTGTTTGGGATATACATAATATTTAGATAATCAGCAGCCATAATGTTTCCCGACACATAGGCAAATACAGCAATCGTAGCGCCAATAATAGCAGAAGTTCCTGTTGCTAAACCGTCTAATCCATCTGTCATATTTGCGCCATTTGACACTGCTGTCACAATTAAAATAACTATAAGCACAAACAATAATAAAGATGCAATTGGCGCCATAGCACCCATCCAATTGGTTAGCACTTTATAATCAAAGGCATTATTTTTAACAAAAGGTATGGTGGTTTTAGCAGATTTCTTTGCCTCTTTTTCAAAGCCAAACTCTTCAGATAAGGAAGTCTGATGACTTTCAAAAATTTGCTTTTCTGCCATTTGTTCTTTAACCACTATATCAGAGCTGAAAATCATTATTAATCCAACAATAATACCTAAGCCTACTTGCCCTAATATTTTGAATCTTCCTGCAAGCCCTTCTTTGTCTTTTTTATACACTTTAATATAGTCATCTATAAATCCTATAGCTCCAAGCCAAACTGTAGAAATAATCATAATGATGATATAAATATTTTCCAGCTTTGTAAAAAGAAGAGTTGGAATAAGAATAGCAGCAAGCATGATGAGTCCGCCCATAGTTGGGGTTCCTTTCTTTTGCTCCTCTCCCTCTAATCCAAGTGCTCTTACTTGTTCTCCAATTTGCTTTTTTCTTATCAAATTTATTATTCTGCCGCCAAAAACCATGGACACCAAAAGGGAAGTAATAACTGCCATGGCAGATCTGAAAGAAATGTATTGGAACACACCTGCTCCAGTAAAATTATAAGCTTCTTGTAGATATTCGAATAAATAATATAGCATTAGTTCTTGATTAAGTTTAAGCATTGTTTAATTTCTTGCATATCATCAAAAGGATATTTAACGCCCTTTATTTCTTGGTGTTTTTCGTGTCCTTTTCCTGCAATTAAAATAATATCATCTTTATTTGCTAGTGTAGAAGCTGTTTTGATCGCTTGCTTTCTGTCGGTAATTTCCAAACACTTTTTCTTTTGAATTGGATCTAACTCAGCTGTCATTTCTTTAATGATTTGATCAGGATCTTCCGATCTTGGATTATCAGAAGTAATAACAACCTGAGAACTCAAATTAGAAGCGATTGCTGCCATTTTTGATCGTTTTTTCGCATCCCTATCTCCCCCACAACCTACAACAGTGATTAACTTTTCGTTTCCTGTACGAATTTTGTTGATTGTGCTTAAAACATTTCGCAATGCATCAGGAGTGTGTGCATAATCTACAATAGCTGTGATACCATCAGTACTTCTTATGGTTTGGAATCTTCCCTCTGCTGATTCTAGAAGACTTATTCCTTCCAATAATTTATCTTCTTCAATAGCCAATAAATTACCTACAGCATAAACCGCCAAAAGATTATAGGTATTAAATTCCCCAATTAGTTTGCTCCAAACATCATAATTATTGATGCTTAATAAGGTCCCATCAAAGCGGTTTTCCATAATCTTACATTTATAATTGGACATGGATTTCAAAGAGTAAGTCAGCTTCTTGGCTTTGGTGTCTTTAAGCATGTCCAATGCATGCTTATCATCATTATTCACTAATGCAATAGCTTTAGTATTTAAGTTATCGAACACCTTCTTTTTAGCACTGATATACTGATTGAAAGTTTTGTGATAATCGAGATGATCATGTGAGATATTAGTAAAAATCATGATGTCAAAAGCAAGCGCTTCTACCCTATACTGATCTATTGCATGCGAACTCACTTCCATAAAACAATACTTACAACCACTATCCAACATTTTGGATAAAAGTTGGTTAATCTGCAAAGAATCTCCAGTAGTATGTGTACTTTCCATTAGTTGATTGTTAATTTTATTTTCAATCGTTGAAAGCATACCAACTTTATTTTTCAGCTGTAAACACAAATCGTATAAAAGGGAAACAATTGTTGTTTTCCCGTTTGTACCAGTAACACCTATAAGCTTGATTTTTTCAGAAGGATTATTGTAAAAATTAGCTGCAATTACCGCTAGTGCTTTTGCCGCATTTTTAACAACAATATAGCTAACCCCATCAATTGTATTTACTGGTTTTCGTTCACTTACAATTGCGATTGCTCCACTTTTTATTACCTCTTGAACAAATCTGTTTCCATCTGTTTGTGTCCCTTTTATAGCAATAAAAAGACTTTGTTTTTCTGCTTTTCTTGAATCAAAACAAACCGTAGAAATTGAGATGTCAGTTGTTCCTATTACAGATAAAATTTCTACTTTATATAATATATCTTTTAAGGATTTCATGCCAGCTCTAAAATAATTTTATTTCCATTTTGAAATCGTTCTCCCTTCTTTAAGCTTTGGCTTTTTATTGCACCTTTACCTGAAAAATGGACTTTTAATCCACTATTTTCTAAAAGAAAAAGCACGTCTTGTATGCCCATGCCTTTCAAGTTTGGCATGTAGCCATTTTTTAAATCTTGCTCAATCTTTCTTGTATTTAATACTACTTTATCCCCCTTGGTATTAGCTATTATCCAATTGGCATTTTCTGCATAATAAGGAAGTTGCAATTCATTCAACACATATTGCACATCTTCTTTAGCTCCGTTTTTAGTGTAAGGTACTGTCAGGCTTTTACTATTGGAATAGGGGTGATGTAAATCCAAATCAGACGCAAAAACTTTATCTGCAATTTCTTTAAAGACAGGGGCTGCAACAACACCTCCATAAAAACCATTCTCTTTCGGATTATTCACCAATACTATACAAGAGTATTTCGGATCTTCTGCTGGAAAAAAACCTGCAAAAGAAGCTTGATAGCTTATTTCTTGCCCTTCTTTTCTTTCCCAATATTTTAATTGTGAGGTTCCTGTTTTTCCAGCAATTTTATACTGTTTACTTCTTATATTGGTTGCTGTACCCTTTTCTACTACATCAATCATTAGTGGTACAATCTGCTCAATATTGCTTTTTGCACAAATGGAAGGATTGATGATTTCTATTTTGTTTTGTTCAATGAATTTTCCATTTCTTTTTATCCCCTCTACAAAATATGGTTTTAGCATTTTTCCATTATTTGCAATAGCATTATAAAAGGTAAGGATATGTAATGGAGTGAGACTCACCTCATAGCCAATAGACATCCAAGGCAAAGTTGTCCCAGACCAATCTGAATCTTTTGGTGTTTTTATCCTTGGATTATCTGGAGCTGGAATTTCAATATTCAATGGAGTATTGAGTTGAAGCTTAAATAATCTGTCTACAAATTTCTCTGATTGTTTAGCATAAGCCTGATTGATTACTTTAGAAATACCAACATTTGATGACTCAACAAAGGCTTCTCCAATTGTGATTTTTCCATAACCTCCCTTCCTGGAATCAACCATAACTCTATCGTAGAACTTATATCTACCATTCTCTGTATCTACACTATCGGATAGTTTAAAAGCTCCATCTTCCAATCCTGCTAAAACAGAAGCTAACTTGAAAGTAGAACCAGGTTCAACATGCTGACCAATCATATAATTATAGCTTTCTTTGAAAAACCCTTCTTCTGTTCTTTTCAAGTTTGCAATAGCTTTAATGGCACCTGTTGTTACCTTCATTACTGCTACACATCCGAAATCTGCTTTATGTTTCTCAAGCGTGTTTTTTAATGCTTGTTCTGCTACATCTTGCAAATCAATATTGATGGTGCTAATCACATCATCACCAGCTTTTGGTAATACATTTGCAGATGAATTTATTGGCAAAAAATCTTTTTTCGAAATTCTTTGCACCAACTTTTTTCCATCCTTTCCTTTTAGCGTTTGATTATATGCGCCTTCAATACCTATTGGCTTGATATCTTCCCTCTCATAGCCAATTGTTCGTTTTGCTAGCAATTTGAATGGTTTTTCTCTATTTTCTTTTCTTTCACAAATCAAACCACCTTGATTTTGGCCTTTTTTAAATAATGGGAAAGACTTTAGCTGTTTTATTTCATTATAAGTTGCGTTCTTTTTAAGAAGAAAATATTGGCTTTTCTTTTTTTTCTGATTGCGGAACATCAACTCATATTCTAATGCTGTTTTGTTATCAAAAAATGTTGCTAACTGGCTTGAAAGTCCTGAGATATATTTTTGAAAAGTGTCAGTTTGAATAGTTTTGAAATCTATATGCACATCATAAAGCGGCATGGATATAGCCAACAAACTTCCATCGTCTGAAAAGATATTTCCTCTTGGCGCCTGTACTTTAATAAACTCAGGCTGATTTTGACTGAAAACATCTTTCAATTGTTGAATAACAAATACTTGTGAAAGAATAATTAACGCAAATAAACTCATACAGAAATAAAGAAAAATCAATCGCCAGTTTGTATTCGCTTTTCGTTTTCTCATCAGTTCTTTTCAATAATTAAAGGAGCAATTGTAGAGGATTGCAAACCCATTCTTTTTACTGCATTTTCGATAGTGGAGCGTTTATGCTTGTCCATCAGCTCAGATTTTGTAGTAATGTACTCTACCCTGAGTTCGTACAATTCTTTTTCTGCCTTACTTATGTTTTTGGCTAATTGCTCAGCATTATAATACAAGGAGATATTGAGTGCAATTAAAAGCCCTACAAATAAGAAAAAGGGAAGTTGTTGTTGATTTTCTTTTTTAGAGAGAAAGTCTCCTTTAAAAATTTCTAGAATTAAATGCGGTTCCTGTTTTTTTATTTTTCTCATTTTATAATTTCTCTGCTATTCTTAACCTTGCACTTCTTGCTCTTGGATTTTCTTTTATATCTTGATCGGATGGAACAATTACTTTTTTGCTGATTTCCTTAAAACTTTTCTTTTGATTCCCATAAAAATCTTTTTGTAATTCCCCTTCTACATTTCCTTTCTTTATTAGGTTTTTCACCACTCTATCCTCCAATGAGTGGTAAGAAATTACCGACAATCTTCCTCCTGTTGCTAACAAATCTGTAGTTGCTTTTAGCATTTGTTTTAATGCATTTATTTCATCATTCACCTCTATGCGAATTGCTTGAAAAATCTTTGCTAAAAATTGATTCAACTTTCTTTCTGGCAGCAAATATTTTACACATTCAATCAGTTGTTTAGTGGTTTCAATTGGTATTTTTTTTCTAACACCTACAATAGCTCGTGCAATTTTTCTAGACGCTCTCATCTCTCCATACTCAAAAAACAGATTGGCTAATTTTTCTTCTGAATAATTGTTAATAATATACTTAGCATCTAATTCTGCATTAAGATTCATACGCATATCTAGCGGTCCATCAAAGCGAGTCGAAAAACCCCTCTCACCAACATCAAACTGGTGAGATGAAACGCCTAAATCTGCTAACAAACCATCAATTTTATTTACTCCTTCAATCCTTAAAAAATTCTTAATGTTTCGAAAATTGGTTTTCAACAATTTGAAGTTTTGATGTTCTAAAATATTTTTACTTGTATCTGTATCTTGATCGAAAGCAAACAGCTTGCCAGATTCTAAAAGTGCTAATATGGCTTTTGAATGACCTCCAGCTCCAAAAGTTACATCCACATAAAAACCATTTGGCTTGATATTAAGCCCTTGCACGCTTTCATTGAGCAATACTGCCTCATGATACATTTTCCTCCCTCTTTATATTTGGCTGATTACCCATCACCTGTTCAGCTAATTCCCCAAAGTTTTTAGAGCTTGCTTTTATAACCTCTTCATACTGCTTTTTATCCCATATCTCAATAACATTGACAGATGCAGTTAGTACAATCTCTTTATCAATGCCTGCAAATACTATTAGGTTTTTTGGCACAAGAATCCTTCCATTTCCATCAGCTTCTACCACTTTAAGTCCAGACATAAAAGTTCGTATAAAATCAATGTTTTTCTTTACAAATCGATTCAATTGATTTACTTGAGTTGCCATTGTATTCCATTCTTTCATAGGATACAGCTCTAAACAACTATTAAAAACACTCCTTTTAATCACAAAACCATCTTGCAAAATGGGGGCTAATTGCTTTTTAAGTGCAGAAGGCAACATGATACGGCCTTTCGCATCAGACTTACATTCATATGTTCCAATCAGGTTAATCATAATTTAATGGGTGTAAATATATTATAAAAGCCCCACATTTTACCACATTTTACCACTTTGTTGAAAACTTTCTCCATTTTCTTGACCTTTACAGAAAATTAGAGATGGATGTACATTAATTACATCTATCAAATAAAATTTCTTTACTTTGCAAGTATTGATAAAAATGAGATGATAAAAAAAGAGGGTAAGTTTACTTATATTGAAGAAGGGGAAGGAGCTCCACTAATATTACTTCATGGTTTAATGGGTGGAGTGGATAATTTTGGTAGCATGGTTGATATTGTGGCGGAAGCGGGATTTAAAGTTCTTGCCCCTGATTTACAACTTTTTGATGTTCCTCTTCTTAAAACTTCCATCAAATATTTATCGGAATATCTCAAGGATTTTATGCAGCATAAAAAATTGGAAAAAGCAGTGTTGGTTGGCAACTCTCTGGGTGGACATATAGCACTGGTTTTTGCCAAAAAACATCCTGAAAAGGTAAACGGCATGGTGCTTACTGGTAGTTCTGGTTTGTATGAAAACTCTATGGGAGATTCATTTCCTAGAAGAGGAGATTATGATTATATAAAAGAAAAAACGGAAGAAGTATTTTATGATCCAAAAACGGCTACAAAGGAATTGGTAGATAAGATTTTTGCAATTGCCAACAAAAGAGATTCGGTACTCAGATTGCTAGCTTTTGCAAAATCAGCTATTAGACACAATATGGCAAACGACATCCCGCACTTGAAGATGCCCGTTTGTTTAATTTGGGGGAAACAAGATAAGGTAACTCCACCTCATGTAGCTGATGAGTTTCATTCTCTTTTCCCTAACTCTGAACTTTATTGGATTGACAAATGTGGTCACTCTCCAATGTGGGAACATCCCAAAAGATTTAGCGAAATTACTATTGACTGGTTAAAAAATCACTTCTAATATTTTAAGATGCAAGTAAAAAGTGCTGAGTTCATTATCAGTAATACTGACTATAAACTCTGTCCAAAAGCGCACAAAGCGGAGTATGCATTTATCGGCAGATCAAATGTTGGGAAGTCATCCCTTATCAATCTTATTACTGGCAAAAAAAACCTGGCAAAAACCTCAGGAAAACCAGGAAAAACAAAATTGATCAACCATTTCTTAATAAATAATGAATGGTATTTGGTCGATTTGCCTGGCTATGGATATGCTAGCGTTTCAAAAACACAAAAAGAAGAATTTCAAAAAATAATTTTTTCTTATTTGCTAAATAGGCAAAATTTGATGTGTCTTTTTGTGCTTCTAGATTGTAGGCATCACTGTCAAAAAATAGATTTAGAATTCATGAACTGGCTTGGCGAAAAAGAGATTCCTTTTGTAATGGTTTTTACAAAAACAGATAAATTAAGTAAAACTGCTTTAAGCAAAAACATGATACAATACAAAAAAGTAATGCTAAAAAGCTGGCAGGCATTGCCTCAAATCTTTTATTCCTCAGTACTTCAAAGAAAGGGGGAAAAAGAAATTTTGGAATTTATCAATTCCACAAATGAATTGTTTACTTCTTAATAATTCCTGATTGCTCTCCAAAAAAAGCACAATAATCCCTCAAAGCATCAGCTAATTTATGCTCATTTGTGGCTTTTTCTAATGAGGTAGCCATAGAAAGAAGCGTTTGGTGATACATAATCAGCATCTCATTTACCATCATATCTTGTGTCCAAAGATCAATACGTAAAGTCTCATTTGTTTTTTCATCCCAAGCAGAAATTAAGAAAGATTTTATAGTTGCATTTTCTAATTGCCCATCATCTGTGTTTAATGAAATGGCCTGTGGCAAATTATTTTCGTCTAATTCTATTTCAAAACTAATTTTTGATTTTTTCATTTGTTCTATGGTTTATATCTAGATTGTTGTAAAATTTCTTGGGAATTTGTGTTTTGCATAAGTGCCTGCAAACTTGAGTTGGGATTGTTTTCCATATAATCATTCACTATTTTCCAACCTACAAAGTAAGCAATTCTTCCTGGAGAATCTTTTGGCATTCCTTTTGCAAAAGGCGCATAGTTAATATAGCTGTTGAATCTTTTTATATCACTTGAGAAAAGTAAATCCTTTTCAATAAAAAAAGCCCAAATATTTTTCTCATTTTCTTCACACCAATTAAGTTGACTATTGCTATACCTAATCTTATCAGCTATTGACATTTCTGGCAACACTACATCCAGTAAATACATGATTTTTCCTTTAAAAATCATTTGAGACAGAAAGTCTGCTCCGCTATCAAATTGACCAAACTCATTATTAGCTATGGCCTCAAAACAAAAGGGCAGAATGAACCTTTTTTGATTCATTGCTCTCATGTATTCTGGAGTATTTAAGCGCTTATAAAAACTGCAATTTTTTCCTAAAAAATAATCCAATCCAATTGCAAGAATTGTGTCATTAGTTACTACTCCAAAATTAAATCCGCTAAAATAAGTAATGATAGTTGGGGGCTTTTTTTCAGGAAAATGCTGAGTATATTTGCTCAATGCAATTGTAAATTCTTTTTCTAAAAAATTAATATTTGGATACTTCTCTATAAGCGTATCATAGGCTTCACGCATATCAGGATGAGCAGTAAAATTCAAAAGTTCATTTTTATAGTTTTCTTGCTTAGAATTTATTCTTAGAATCTCAAAATTAAAACTTTCAAAGAAAGAGCCAAGCCTCTTTTCCCATAACAAAATATCATTATTAATTGTTTGCTTATTGGTTTCAAAAAGCGATTGCTCAAAACGATAAATATCTAATTCATTTGCATTTAAAGTTGTTCTTTTATTCTGTATCAGAAAATACAAAGTCACTAAAAAAAGAATAGCAAAAAGAAAGATTGTTCTTTTTTTCATGCCTGCAAAATTAAGAATCTATTTAAGTTTTAATAAAAACAATAATTACTTTTGTAGCGAAAAATAAATTTGATGCAAACAGAAGAAATCATCAATCATATTGTAAATTGGCTTGTAGATTATAACAAGAAATCTAGAACAAAAGGATTTGTAATTGGAGTTTCTGGTGGTATTGATTCTGCAGTAAGTTCAGTATTGGGAGCAAAAACTAATTTACCAATTCTTTGTGTTGAGATGCCAATTCATCAAAACTTAGCGCAAACACAAAGAGCAAGTAAGCAGATCAATTGGATGAAAGAAAATTGGAAGAATGTTGGATCAATAGAAACGGACTTAACCCCATTGTTTGATGCTTTTATTACGCAAATGCCAACAACAGACAATAAAGCGAAAGCCGAATTAGCACTTATAAATACGCGTGCTCGATTCAGAATGACAACTCTTTATTATTTTGCTCAATTAAACAATTATTTAGTGTTAGGAACTGGTAACAAAGTAGAAGATTTTGGAATAGGATTCTTTACTAAATATGGAGATGGAGGAGTAGATCTTAGCCCTATTGCTGATTTAACAAAATCGGAAGTTTTTAATTTAGGTAGAGAGCTTGGTGTAATTGAGGAAATTCTCACAGCCCCTCCAACTGATGGACTTTGGAATGATGACAGAACAGATGAAGAACAGATTGGAGCTACTTACCCAGAATTAGAATGGGCTATGGAATTCAAAGAAGAAACTACAAAGCTTTCAGAAAGAAAAAAAGAGGTTTTGGAAATTTATAATGGATTGCGAAATGCCAACTTACATAAAATGACAAGCATTCCCGTTTGCAATATTCCTGAAGCCTTAAAATAAGCTTAAAGTGAAGTAATATCAATCACCTCTTTCACTTCTGGCACTGCTCTTTTTACGGCTTGTTCCACTCCAGATTTCATAGTCATCATACTTACATTACAAGAACTACAAGCGCCTAAAAGTTTTACTTTTACAACCATTTTTTCGGTTACCTCAACCAAATTAATGTCACCACCATCTGCCTCAAGATAAGGCCTGATTTCATCTAGTGCACCTTCAATTTTATCAATAATTTCTTTGTCTGTAATTATTGCCATATATTTTAATTAGAACAACCCTTTGTATGAGTTGTTTGAACGACTTGAGTTGGTTTAATATTAGTGTTTCTTTTATCAATCACTTCTGCAACATTTTTTGCCAAATTTATAAATGATTTTGCAATTATCGTGTCTTTCTGTAAAATTGCTGGCCTACCAGCATCTGCTGCTTCACGAATAGATTGCAGAATTGGAATTTCCCCTAGCAGTGCAATATCCATTTGTTGAGCTAATTGCTTAGCTCCTTCTTTTCCAAAAATATAATACTTTTTATTAGGCATATCATCAGTTGAGAAGAAAGCCATATTTTCAATTATTCCCAAAACGGGAACATCAATACTTTCCATCCCAAACATATTGACCCCTTTTCTAGCATCTGCCAAAGCAATTAGCTGTGGGGTACTAACAACAATTGCCCCGGTTAAAGGAATAGATTGCACTAAGGAAAGATGAATATCTCCAGTTCCAGGGGGCAAATCAACAATAAGATAATCCAACTCATCCCAATGCCCATCCCATATCAATTGGTTTAATGCTTTTGAGGCCATTGGCCCTCTCCATACTACTGCTTGCTGAGCTTGTGCAAAAAAGCCAATGGAAAGCACCTTTACTCCATAGCTTTCCAATGGTTTCATTTTTGTTTTACCATCTACTTCTATTGCTTGAGGAGCCGCTCTTTCCAAATCAAACATAATAGGCATAGATGGGCCATAAATATCAGCATCTACAACACCAACTTTTTTACCAAGTTGAGCCAAACCAACTGCTAAGTTTGCTGTAATGGTAGATTTACCAACACCCCCTTTTCCAGAAGAAATAGCAATGATATTCTTAACTCCAGGAATAGGATTCCCTTTAATTTGAGTAGTTTTTTCAGGAGCATTTACAATTAAATTTACTTTTACCTTTGCCTTTTCATAAACAAAATCATGAATTGCTTTAATACACTCTACTTCCACCTTTTTCTTGTATTGTAAAGTAGGGTTTTTGATTTCTACATCAAGCTCAACATCTGTTCCAAAAATCTGAATATTTTTTATTGCTCCACTTTCTACAATATTTTGTCCTTCATTAGGAAGTGAAATATTGGATAGCGCTTCTTTTATTTGAGTTTTACTGAGCTTCATGCTAGAATTAAAACGGCAAAGATACAACTAAAACAATAATTCGCTTGCATCAATCATTCAATTGGAATCTTAAATAAGTTATTGGCTTACCCTCTTTCAGAAAAATATGCTCATAGTGTGTTTTTATTTCCATATGCTCTCTTTGGGTGCTTTCTTTGTAAAGATGATGCGTACTATCTTCTAAAATATGCCCCTCAGCAGCTATAACGCCAAGGGTAAATCCATGTAAAAATTGGCTGTCGGTTTTAAGATGAATATTTCCGCTTTTTTTCAGAATGCTTTGATATTTTTCTAAGAAATTGGGGTGAGTGAGACGTTTACTCACTCTTCTTTTTTTCAATTGAGGATCAGGAAAAGTAATCCAAATTTCATCTATTTCATTTTTTGCAAAACACATCTCAATCCAATCAATACGAATACGCAAGAAACCTACATTTTTCATGCCATTTTCTAACGCTTGAGTAGCACCTTGCCACATTCTAGCCCCTTTAATATCAACACCTAAGAAATTTTTATTTGGAAATTTGCTAGCCAATCCAACAGAATATTCTCCCATCCCACAACCCAACTCAAGCACTATAGGATTTTCGTTTTTGAAAAACGATTTTCTCCAATTTCCTTTAAGAGAAAAGCCGTCTTTTAACTCATCTAAAGTGGGTTGCTTTACATGAGCATAGCTATTCATTTGCTCAAACTTTTTTAACTTGTTTTTTCCCAAAACTTTTTATTTTAATGCAAATTAAAAGGGTTTTATTTATTTTCGGCCTGTGAATAGAAAAAAAAGAATCTTGGTTGCTCCATTGGATTGGGGAATTGGGCATGCAACAAGATGTATTCCTATTATCAATGCTTTACAGGCGCATGAATTTGAAGTAGTTATTGCTGCTGATGGCAGACCACTTCATTTGCTAAAAAATGAATTTCCGAATTTAGAATTCATTCGTTTTTCAGGATATCACATTAAGTATTCTTCCTACCTACCCATGGGTTTAAGTATGCTTTTACAGACCCCTAAAATCCTCATTAATATAAGAAAAGAGCATAAACTGCTTGCGCAAATTATTGACGACTATAATATTGATGGAGTGATTTCTGACAATCGATTTGGCTTATACAACAATAAAGTACCGACCGTTTTTATCACTCATCAATTACAAATTCAAACTACTTATTTTACAGAAACTATTAGGAAATTGAATTATAAATATATCAATAGGTATGACAGCTGCTGGATAATGGATGATGAGATTAAAAATTTAGCTGGAGCATTGTCAAAGCCAAACACCCTACCAGATAATGCCGTGTTTATAGGAACTCTTTCACGTTTTGAAAAAGTAGAAAAAGAAAAAAAATATGACTTTTTAGGTATAGTCTCAGGCCCCGAGCCACAAAGATCAATTTTAGCAAAAGGATTAATTAAAGCATTGAAAAACAGAGAGGAGAAATCCTTAATTGCATTAGGGAAGCCGGAAGTTAATAAAATTGAAAAGTTAGGCAACCTGACAATACAATCACATCTTAATAGTAAAGCTTTGAATGAAGCTATTTTACAATCAGATCTTATAATATGTAGACCAGGTTATTCAACAGTTATGGATTTAGCAAGATTAGAAAAAAACGCTATTTTTATTCCAACTCCTGGGCAAACAGAACAAGAATATTTAGCAGACTTTTACTTGAAAAACGATTTTTTTTACTCACAAAAACAAAGTGAATTTAACTTGGAATTAGCTCTAAAGGAAAGTGAAAAATATATTGGTTTCAAAAAAATAAAAGATGTAAAAACAAATTGGGAACAACTATTTTCAATCTTTTAATAAATTAATCCATCGTCTTTTTTGCCAAAAAATAATACAAGAGCAAACCTGTTAGTAAAGCTAAAACTCCTTTCCTGTATCCTACAAGGATAGATAATTCTGCAATGTCTTGAATCCAAGATAAAACCGCAAACATAATACCAAAAGAGGATAAAATTAACCAAATAATCAACTTGTTTCTTTTCATCTTAATGTAAAATTTAGTTAGGTTTTGCTTTTTCTAAAATAAAAGAAAAGGTGGAGCCTTTATTAGTAGTACTTCTCACATTAATAGTTTGATTATGCGCTTCAATTATATGTTTTACAATTGCTAAACCTAAACCTGTTCCTCCAATTTTTCTTGATCTGTTTTTATCTACCCTATAGAATCTTTCAAATAGTCTAGGTAAATGCTCTTGATTTATTCCAATACCATTATCAGCAATTTCAATAAGCAGCTTATCATTCATATCATAAAAACGCACTTCTGTATACCCACCTTTCTTGCCATACTTTATAGAATTACTAATTAAGTTTACAAATACTTGCTGTATTTTGTCTTGGTCACACAAAACAAATTCTGAATTACTTTCATTTTTTATTGAGAGCTTGACGTCCAAAGATCCTGCTTTCATTTCTAATAGTTCAAATACATCATTCACTAAGCTTTTAATATTAACTTTTCTTATATCTAGCTCACTTTTTTCTGTTTCTAAACGCGTAATAGTTTCTAAATCTTCAACTATATTTATCATTCTGTCTACGCTTTTATTAGTTCTAATCAGATATTTTTCATTAACTTCATTATCATTCAAGCCACCATCTAATAATGTCTGAACATAGCCTTGAATATTAAATATTGGGGTTTTTAATTCATGAGAAACGTTTCCAATAAACTCTCTTCTATAATTCTCGCTTTCTTTCATTGCTAAGATTTCATTCTCTTTTTCTTCTGCCCAATCCTCAACTTTTTTGGCGGCATTTTCAATATCCAATTCTGTAACTTTTGGTGTCCCTTTAACTTTATAAATATTTTTATAGATTACTTTGATCTTCTCATGAAGCATTCGCTTTACTATATTGTAAATAACTATTACAGAAAAAAAGAAGAATAAAATCAAACTTAAGAAGAAGTGTGAAGTTGCAGCCGTAAGATAAAACAAAACACCAGCAATTAAAAAAAGTAATGAGCTTAAAAACAAAGCAATTTGTATGGGTGTATTAAAACGCATTAAACATCAAATTTATATCCCACACCTTTTACAGTCTTGATATGATGATCACCTATTTTTTCTCTAATTTTTCTTATATGCACATCTATAGTTCTATCTCCAACAATTGCATCATTCCATACTTCTTCAATAATTTCTTTTCTTTTAAAAACTTTTCCAGGCAGAGTCATTAAATAAAAAAGTAGATTAAACTCTTTTTTTGCAAGAAAAATCTCCTTACCAGAATAAAAAAGAGTGTATTTATCTTTATCTATCTCAAAATTAGCTAACTTTATGTTTTTAGCAAGTTTTTCAGTTTTTCGCCTTAAAATCGCCTTGATTCTACTGATTAGTAATTTAGGCTTTATAGGCTTCGTAATATAATCATCTGCTCCTGCATCAAAACCAGCTAATTCGGAATAATCTTCTGCTCTTGCAGTAAGAAAAATTATAAGCACGTCATTTAAAGCTGGTACTTGTCTAATCCTATCACATAATTCTATACCGTCCATACCAGGCATCATAACATCGAGTATTATTAAGTCTGGATTATGTTTTTGAGCTAACATCAAACCTTTATTACCATCGTTTGCTGTAAATATTTTATACTCTTGCTTTTTTAAATTATAAGAAAGGAATTCTAAAATATCTTCCTCATCATCAACAATTAATATTTTCATATAAAAATTTTTTTGACAAAACTAAATAAAAGAATAAATCAAAATTTAAATACATTAAAAATTAACAATTTTTTTACATATAGTTAACTGTTAGGATACAGCTAAAAAACATCCAAGCTATAAGTTTGCAATGTTTATTAACTAAAAAAATAAAAATTATGATTAAACAAAAAATTTTAAACTTTAAGATTGTGATATTATCACTAATATTAATAGGTTGCTCTTCAAATTCAAACAATACAAATAATTCTAGCGCCTTATCTGGTGATATTAAAATTGATGGTTCTAGTACTGTATATCCAGTTACTGAAGCAGTAGCAGAAGAGTTTAGAGTTGTTGCACCTAATGTTCGAGTTACAGTAGGTGTTTCTGGAACTGGAGGAGGGTTTCAAAAGTTCTCTAGAGGTGAAACTAATATTAGTAATGCATCTAGACCAATTAAAGATAAAGAAGCTAAAGTTTGTGATGAAAATAACATTTCATACTTGGAATTAAGTGTTGCATATGATGGTCTTGCAGTTATTATTAATCCAGAAAATGATTGGGTAGACTATCTTACAGTAGATGAACTTAGTAAAATTTGGCATCCAGATGCCCAAAATAATATAAAGTACTGGAGTCAGATTAGAGAAGGGTGGCCAAACGAAGAAATTCATCTTTTTGGACCTGGAACAGCTTCAGGTACATATGATTACTTTGCAGAAGTAATATGCGGTAAGAAAGTTGGAACAAGAGGAGATTATACTGCATCAGAAGACGATCATGTTTTGGTACAAGGTGTAGCTACTGATAAATATGGGCTTGGTTTTTTTGGATTAGCTTATTATGAAGAAAATAAAGAGAAATTAAAATTAGTTGGAGTTGACAATGGAAGTGGTTCAGTTTTACCAAGCATGCAAACTGTCTCAAGTAGAACATACGCACCATTATCAAGGCCAATATTTATTTATGCTAATAACAGTGCTAAAGAGAGAGAAGAAGTAAAAGAGTTTATTTCTTTTTATCTAAAAAATGCTAAAAATTTAGTTGCTGATGTAGGATACATTCCATTAACTGATGAAGAATATGGTTTTGAAATAGAGAAATTTAACGAATTTATTAAATAGATTCCTTTATAAATTAGATATTTTCATAATATCTGTTTGTTTGGTTTTCAAAATTCGCATTTTATTAAAAAAAAATACGAGTTTTGTTTTTTTAGTAGAATGCAAAAAATTAAAGAAAAAATAATTGAATTTATATTAAGAGCAACTGCTCTTATTACAATTTTAACAACTATTGGAATTATATGGGTTTTACTAAGTGAAAGCCTAGTATTCTTCAAAGAAGTTTCTATTATTGATTTTTTAACCGACACCCAATGGACTCCTTTATTTGCAAATAAGCATTTTGGAATTTTACCTTTAATTTCAGGTACAATTTTAACTACAATAATAGCAATTAGTGTTTCACTACCTATTGGATTAACAATTGCAATTTACTTAAGCGAATATGCTCCAAAAAAATTAAAAAAATTTATCAAACCTTTGTTAGAAATATTAGCTGCGGTACCTACAGTTGTATATGGTTTTTTCGCACTTATGGTAGTTACACCTTTTTTACAAAAATTAATACCTGAAATGGCTGGATTTAATTCATTATCAGCTGGAATTGTAATGGGAATTATGATTATCCCATTCATAAGTTCTTTAAGTGAAGATGCTCTTAGCGCAGTACCAAAATCTCTACGAGAGGCATCCTATGGGATGGGAGCAACAAAGCTACAAACTTCTTTTAAGGTTATGATTCCTGCTGCATCCTCAGGTATAATAGTATCTGTAATACTCGCATTTTCTAGAGCAATTGGAGAAACAATGATTGTAGCAATAGCAGCAGGACAACAACCTAGATTAACATTAAACCCGCTGGTACCAGTTGAAACTATTACCGCATATATTGTTCAAGTAAGTTTGGGGGATGTGCAACATGATTCATTAGAATATCGAACAATTTTTGCAGCTGGAATAACTTTATTTGTTTTTACTTTTATTCTAAATAATATTAGCTTTTGGATAAGAAAAAAATTCAGAGAAGAATATGACTAATGGTGAGAAAAATAGATTAAAAGACTCAATATTTAAGTATATTGGTGTATTTGCTTGCTCTATCGGATTAATTCTGCTAGCAATTTTCATTGGTAATATAATTTATGATGGATTTAATAGAATTGATTGGAGCTTTTTAACATCTTTACCTTCAAGAAAAGCTGAAAAAGCAGGAATTTTAACTGCCTGGTCAGGTTCATTATGGATAGTAATCTTTACATTTATTATTGCAGTACCCATAGGAATAAGCGCTGGTGTTTATCTTGAGGAATACAATAGAAAGAATAAACTAACTAGATTATTAGAGATCAATATTTCAAATTTAGCAGGAGTACCATCAATTATATATGGTCTATTAGGCCTTGAAATATTTGTTAGACTTAGTAATTTAGGTAGTAGTGTTCTAGCTGGAAGCTTTACCTTAGCTTTATTAATTCTTCCTATAATTATTGTAGCAACAAGAGAAGCATTAAAGGCTGTACCATCTTCAATTCGTGCTGCATCATTCGGTCTTGGTGCTACTAAATGGCAAACAACATGGTATCAAGTATTACCCGCTGCATCAGGAGGAATTTTAACTGGCGTTATATTGGCTATTTCAAGAGCTGTAGGTGAAACAGCACCGTTAATTGTAGTTGGCGCATTAGCATATGTTCCATTCACTCCTAAAGGTCCAATGGATGAATTTACTGTGCTGCCAATTCAAATTTTTAACTGGGTTTCTCGTCCACAACATGAATTTGCAATAAATGCTGCGGCTGCAATTATTATATTGTTAGCAATTACTTTCACTATGAATGGTATAGCAGTATATTTTAGAAACAAATGGCAGAAAAAAATAAATTGGTAAAATGAAATATAAATTAGAAGCAAAAAATATTGATGTCTTTTATGGAAAATTGAAAGCACTCAACAATATAAACATTGGGATAACTGAAAATGCTGTTACTGGATTAATTGGACCGTCTGGATGTGGTAAGTCAACATTTTTACGATTATTTAACAGAATGAATGATTACATTGATTCTTTTAAATTGAATGGTGATATATATATTGATAACACAAATATTTATGATAAAAGTGTTCTTGTAGATGAGCTTAGAAAAAATGTTGGAATGGTATTTCAAAAACCAAATCCTTTTCCAAAATCAATTTTTGATAATGTTGCTTACGGATTAAAAATTCAAGGTATAAATGATAAAGCATTTATTAAAACAAGAGTCAAAGACGCCTTAAAGCAAGCAGCTTTATGGGAGGAAGTAAAGGATGATCTTGGTAAATCTGCATTAGCTCTTTCAGGAGGTCAACAACAAAGAGTATGTATAGCAAGAGCATTAGCTGTAGAACCTTCAATTATATTAATGGATGAACCAACATCAGCGTTAGATCCAATTGCGACAGCTAAAGTTGAAAAACTAATACTTACTTTAAAAGAAAAATATACTATAATAATTGTAACACATAATATGCAACAAGCAGGAAGAATTAGTGATTACACTGCATTTTTTTACATGGGCGATCTAATTGAATTTGACAAAACTGATACTATTTTTACAAATCCTAAAATGGAACGAACTGAAAATTATATCACAGGTCGTTTCGGTTAAAATATATAATTATGAATACTATAGAAAAAGAAATATCGAATTTAAAATCATCTCTACTGAAAATGTTTTTTTTAGTTGAAGGACAATGGGAGAAAGGGGCTAATGCAATAATAAATTATGATCAGGATATTGCGGAAGAAATTTCATCTAGTGAAAATAGAATTAATGCTCAAGAACTTAAAATTGATAATGATTGTGAAAATATAATAGCACTTCATGCTCCAGTAGCAGTAGATTTAAGATTTATATTATCAACATATAAAATTAATCACGCTCTTGAACATATTGCAGATATTGCAGAGAGCATAGCAAAATACGTATCGGATTATAATATAGCTTACGATAAAAAAATTGTAGATGAAATACGTTTAACAGAAATGTTAGATGTATTTAATACCATGATGGACTGCCTTATTGAAGCATTTGAAAATGAAGACCCGAGTATTGCTAGGAGAGTATTCAAAAAAGATAAACTAATAAACAAGATTAATACTGATGCACACCAAATCATTATTAATAATATTGATAAATATGACAAAAATATGTTACTTTATCTATTATCAAGCATAAGAAAAATAGAAAGGGCTGGTGATAGTTTGAAAAAAATAGGTGAAGAAATAATATACCATCTAGAAGCAAAAGTTATTAAGCACAGTAAAAAATAACTAATTTATAGCCGAAAGAAAAAATCCTACCTTTAACTTAACAATTAATATTAAATTAACATTTAGTTAACACTCAGGGTTAAATGGTTTGTATTTTTGAGGTCATTAATAATCACAATAAATAAAATTATGAAAAAAACATTTTTAACATTAGCATTAACACTTGTTAGTTTAGTAGTCTTCGCACAAGGTAAGCCTCATGCGAAAATCTTTAGCAACTTTAATTATGATTTATCTGCAGAAGAAGATGCTCAAGCTTTTAAGGAATTTGAAATAAAACGTGCTTACTTAGGCTACAGTCATCAAATGTCTGATGAATTCAGCGCAAAAGTAACTTTTGAAGTAGGTTCAAATGATGGTGGAAGCGCATATACAGCAATACTAAAAATTGCCTCATTGAATTGGAATGCCACTGACAACTTGAGCATCAACTTTGGTATGGTTGGGACAAAAAACTTCAAGTTTATGGAAAAAGCTTGGGGAAAAAGATATATCTACAAGTCTTTTCAAGATGAAAACAAATGGGCGAATGCTGCTGATGCAGGAGCAACATTTGACTATACAATTTCCGAAAATCTAAGTGTAGATGCTCAAATACTAAATGGCGAAGGGTATAAAAAAACACAAGGAGATAACGGCCTTATGAGAGGAGGTGTAGGCATGATGTATTCAATGAACAACATCAAAGTAAGATTATCTAGATATATGATGCCCACAAGTTCTTATACAGATGCAGATGCTACTCAAAATATAAATACATTAGCTCTAGTCTACACAAGCGGAAATCTGACTGTAGGAGGTGAATATAATATGAGAGAAAATTCTGGGAACACTGTTGACAATACTTCTACTGCAATGTCAGTTTACGGAACTATGAAGATGAATGATTATGCCTTTTTTGCAAGATATGATGACGCTTCATCTGAAAACGCAGTAGGAGAAAGATGGGATATTGCAAATGAAGGAACTTTAATGATTTTTGGTGTTGAAAGAAAAATGTCTGATGCAGTAAAAGCGTCTATAAATATACAAAATTGGACAGACGCAACTTTAGAAGGTGAAGAAGAAGCAGAAGCTCAAAGCACACTATATCTAAACTTAGAATACAAATTTTAATACACTAAACATTAGTAGGCCTTTGTGCACGAAGGTTCAAAGCCCAAGTGGGTCCGAAAATGTTTTACTTCTAAATAAAAAAGAGTCCTATCGAACTCTTTTTTATTTACCCGCCCTATTATAAAATTATTAAGCCAGTACCAACCCAATCACTTTCATTTAGTGCCCTATCAAATAGTTTGAGTTCAAATTTGATGGTATCTGAATTACGGTATGTGACATCCATATCATATTTTAGATTCACTTTTAAGGATTTGTTTTGACCTGACGGTGTTAAATTTGGAATGCGAATATGAAAGGGAGGGCTGACATTTCTTTGTTGCAAACTATCATTTTGCGTCTCAAAATAATTCACAAACAAGTTATAGTCAAATGGCGCAATAGTGTCTTCATCAAAAAGACCTATGTCCCCATCCCCATCTGTAAAATACAAATGCAGTTCGCAAATTTTAGCTATGTTTCCTAAAGCATCTACACTATCTTTAAGTTGATATTTTCTGAACTCCAAATAAGGAATGTCAGAAAATTGCTCACTTTTTTTACATGCAAAAAGAACAGAAATAAGTACCAGAATAAATGCTATTTTTGAAAATGCTTTCATTAGAAAATATTAATGCTTTCAAAAGTAAAATTTTTAATCCATTAACGGAAATTGAATTTGAAAATTTGGCATTGAATGCTTTTAATTTACAAATGGAAAATAATCCAACTTATGCAGCTTATGCCTCACTTATTTTAAAAGGTAGTAGTCCAAAAAATATTTTTGAGATCCCATTTTTACCCATAGCGTTTTTTAAAACTCAGCAGATTATTTGCAAAGGGCAAAAAATTGAGGAGATATTTTTAAGCAGTGGCACAACAGGAAATCAAAGTAAGCATTTGGTTTCTGACTTATCGCTTTATAAAAAGAGTTTCGAAAAAGCATTTGAGCTTTTTTATGGCAATGTTGAAGATTATTGTATCCTATCTCTACTTCCTAATTATAGAGAGCGAGAAGGCTCTTCCTTAATCTATATGGTAGATGAGTTAATTGCACAATCAAAACACGAGAAAAGTGGATTTTATTTGAATAATTATAAGAAACTTACTGAAACAATTTCAGAATTAGAAGCGATAGGGCAAAAAACAATTTTGATTGGCGTGAGTTATGCTTTGTTGGATTTAGCTGAAAAATTTCCGCAAAAACTAAAAAACACCATAATAATAGAAACTGGCGGCATTAAAGGAAAAAGAAAAGAACTCTTGAAAGAAGAATTACATAAAATACTTAAAAATGCTTTTGGCTTAGAAAATATTCATTCAGAGTATGGCATGACGGAATTGCTCTCACAAAGCTATTCCAAAGCAGAAGGCATTTTTTACAGCCCTTCATGGAAAAGAGTTTTGATTAGAGATGTACATGATCCACTTTCATTTGTTGGCAACAACAAAACTGGAGGGATCAATATAATTGATTTAGCAAACATCCATTCCTGCTCTTTTATTGCTACAGAAGATTTGGGAGAAAGTTATGATGATGGTAGTTTTGCTGTTTTAGGCAGATTTGATAATGCTGATGTTAGGGGTTGTAATTTATTGATACAATGATAATACGCAAAGCAGAAATATCAGATTTGGAAAACATCATGAAGATGTATAATTCTTGTGTTGGGGGTATGCTAAAAAATGGTATTGATCAGTGGGATGAAAGCTATCCAAACACTGAAATCATTTCTGATGATTTGAAATTAGGCTCTTACTTTGTAGCAGAATTAAATGGTAAAATAGTTGGAGGGGTAAATATTGATCAGCAACAAGATCCAACTTATTTGAATATTAACTGGAAAGATAATTCTAATCAATTTTTAGTTGTGCATAGATTAGGCGTTCAAGAAGAAAATTGGGGAGATGGAATAGGAAAAGCATTGATGATGTTTTCTGAAGAGCTAGTAAAAGAACATGGGTTATCATCCATAAGACTAGATACCTATTCTGGAAATCCAAAAGCCATGGAGTTTTATTTACGGCTAGGCTATAACGAATTAGGCACAATAGATTTAAAGCCCAATAAAAAGAAGTATCATTGCTTTGAAAAAATTATAAAATGAGAATACTTTTAATAATTACTATATTAGCTTTTTTATCATTTAATAAAGCAATGGAAAACACACAAAAGCAACCATATGTTGTAGTGCTTGGAGTAGCACAAGACGCAGGTTATCCTCAAGCAGGTTGTAACAAAAACTGTTGCGAAGATGCTTGGAGCGATCATTCAAAAAGAAAAAATGTAAGTTGCTTAGCTATAGTTGATCCTATAAGTAAAGAACAATGGATCTTTGATGCAACACCTGATGTGAAATTTCAATTACAATTACTAGAAAAAACATCTAAATTCAATCCAGTGAGCGGGATATTCTTAACACACGCGCATATTGGGCATTATACGGGTTTAATGTACTTTGGCCGAGAAGTGATAGGCGCCAAAAATTTACCTGTTTACTGTATGCAAAAAATGCAAAAATTTATTGAATCTAATGCTCCTTGGGATCAATTAGTTAAGATTGGAAACATTGACTTAAAATTACTAAAAAATGATTCGTCAATTGCATTAAATGAAAGAATACATGTAACTCCTTTTATAGTTCCTCATCGAGCAGAATATTCAGAGACCGTAGGATATAAAATAGAAATAAATAAAAGATCGTTAATTTTTATACCAGATATTGATAAATGGGAGTTATGGGAAAAAAGCATAACAGAGGAGATAAAAAACGTAGATTATGCATTTTTGGATGGAACTTTTTATAAAAATGGTGAATTAAATCGAGATATGAGTGAAATACCACATCCTTTGGTTAAAACAAGTATGGATCTATTTGCTAAACTTTCTATAAAAGACAAACAAAAAGTATATTTCATTCACATGAATCATACTAACCCCTTGTTGATAGAGGGAAGCCCAGCTCAAAAAGAATTAAAAAACAACGGATTTAATATAGCAAAAGAAGGAAGTATTATACGTTTCTAAAACAGTCATTTCTTTAATCTTACAATAAACAAAATCCCATTACTTCATTATAAAAACGTTTAGGCTGCTCTGCATGCAACCAGTGCCCTGCTTCCTCAAAAGTAGCTATGCTATAATCAGTAAAATGTTTTTTAATTATAAGCTCATCCTCATTACTGATGTAATTGGACTTGCTAGATTTTAAAAAATGGGTAGGAATATCACAAGTCCCTAATATAAAATCTGCTTCTTGTATGTTGCTTATCTTCTCAAGCAACACATCTATATTAAATCGCCAAGCAAATTTTTTTTCTTCATTTCTGTAAAGATTCTTCATCAAAAACAATCGCATTCCTCTGTCTTCAAAACTTTCCGAGAGCACCGCATCAATTTCTTCTCTGTTCTCAAAATCTTCCAAAGGCAATCTGTATAAAATCTTTAATAAATTTTCATGAAAATCTGTATTGTATCTCCTGGGAGAAATATCGGTAACTATCAATTTTTCTACTTTTTCAGGATAGCTAAATGCAAATTTCATAGCCACTTTTCCTCCAAGTGAATGCCCCAGAAGAATTGGTTTTTCTATGCTGTTATCATTCAGGTATTGAATTAAATCCTCACACATTACATCATAATTAAAGGCATTTGCATGTGGCGATCTACCATGATTTCTTAAATCAACCAAATGAACCTTACAGTACTTTGCAAATTGTTTTCCTAAGGTATTCCAATTGTCACTCATGCCAAACAGCCCATGAATTACAATCAAGCTCGGACCTTTATCCCCATATATTTTGGAATGTAATTTCATTTATAGTAGACGTTTGTACATTTGTATGGTATTTTCCAATCCTAAATAAATAGCATCACTTATTAGTGCATGACCGATTGAAACTTCTTTCAAATTTGGTATTTCTTGTACAAAATATTCCAGATTATCTAAACTCAAATCATGCCCCGCATTAATTTCTAATCCTAGTTTATTTGCTTTTTTAGCTGCCTCTACATAAGGAACAATAGCCTTTTCTCTATCAGTTGGATATCCTATAGCATAATCTTCCGTATATAGTTCTATTCTATCTGTTCCGCAATTTTTTGCCCCTTCTATCATTACTTCTACTGGATCTACAAAAATAGAAGTACGGATCCCTCTTTGCTTAAAAATAGATACTATTTCTTTTAAATAATCCTGAAATTTTACTGTATCCCATCCGGCACAAGAAGTAAGCACATTTGGCCCATCCGGAACCAATGTTACTTGTTCTGGCTCTATTTCCAAAACCATTTTTATAAAATCTTCTGAAGGATATCCCTCTATATTATACTCTGTAGTAATGATGGGTTTTATATCGTAAACATCTTTTTTTGTGATATGTCTTTCATCCGGCCTTGGGTGAATCGTCACCCCATCCGCCCCAAACTTTTGGCAGTTAATGGCTGCCTCCAACACATTAGGCGTATTGCCTCCCCTGGCATTTCGGATAGTTGCAATCTTGTTGATATTTACACTCAGTTTTGTCATATTTAATTAAAAAATCAAAGATAGTTTTTTCTGCATTATTTAAAAACTGTTTACTATAAACAACAAACTAAAAACTAATGTTTATGTTTGCCTTATGCAAGCTAGCCAACTCATATCATCTTCAATTAATCCGCTTCATCCTGATGATGATGGCAAGGCGGCGCTTTCACTTATGGATAATTTAAGGGTGAGCCATTTGCCTGTTGTTAGAAACAATTTTTACTTAGGTATTATATCTGAAAATGAGATTCTAGAATGGCAATCAACTGATGAATTGATTCAGGAGCATCTGCCAAATTTAATGGCGCCATATGTACTTGGCACACAACATCTTTTTGACATTATAGAGGTGTTGGAAGAAAACAGTTTGTCTGTTGTCCCTATCCTTTCAGAAGAAAAGAAATATATGGGTGCTATCTCTAACAGAAAGCTACTTTATACCATTGCTAAAAGTGCAGCAGTGCAAAGCATTGGTGGGGTAATTGTCTTAGAGATGAACCAGAATGATTATTCGCTAAGTGAAATTGCTAGCATTGTAGAGTCCAACAATGCGAAAATTTTAAGCTCATATATTACTTCCTTACCAAATTCTACCAAAATGGAGCTTACCATTAAAGTTAGTATTACTGAAGTGGATGCCATCATTGCTGATTTAAGGCGCTTTGAGTACAATGTCATGGCATCATATCAAGATGGTAGTTCTAATGATGACATGATGGAAAGATATGAATCTTTAATGCGCTACTTGAACACCTAATATGATGAAAAACTTATTTGTGTGTTTTATTTTTTTTTTCCTCTCGATTATTGCAATTGCTCAAGAAAAAATTGAAATAACAAACATTTTAATAAAGGGGAACAAAATCACTAAAGGGGACATTATATTAAGAGAGCTTACTTTCAAAAAAGGAGATCTCTTACATCCTACAATGCTTGAAGATAAAATACAGCAAAGCAAGCAGAACCTCACCAATTTGATGCTGTTTAATTTTAATGACATCAGTACTGAAAACAATAATGGGGAAACCAATATTATTGTTGAAGTGGTAGAAAGATGGTACATTTGGCCATATCCTATTTTAGAAATATCTGAAAGAAACTTTAATGTATGGTGGGATGAATTTAAGGAAAGTAATTATTCAGATTTTTCCCGTATGAATTTTGGTGCTTTTTTGGTTTGGGAAAATTTTAGGGGTAAGAATGAATTGCTAAAAATTAAGTACAGGAAAGGCTTTAAAGAGCACTATTTATTCAGCTACGAAATCCCATATTTTAATAAAGAAAAAACCATTGGCTTTACTGTATTTGCACAACAATTCAGAAGAAAAAAATCTTTTTACAACACTTCTGAAAATCAATTACTATACTATGAAAATGACAAGCAATATAGCTCCAAAGATTTTGAATTAAAAATGGATGTCCTTTTCAGAAAGGATACGCGGCACAAGCACAAATTAAAACTGCACTATCTTTTGAGCAATATTGCCGATTCCATTACCTTATTGAATCCAAATTATCTAAACAATGGGCAAAATAATGGAAGCTATTACAAAGTCACATATCAATATACAAATGAGCAAAGAGATTATATTACCTACCCCTTAAAAGGGCATTATTTAAATCTTGAACTTACAAAAAACTTTGCTGGCACAAGCCCTGTGAATCATTTTGAAATTAGGGGGAAAGCTGAAAAACACATTGAAATTCAAAATCGACTCTTCTTAGGGTCAAGTTTTTTAACTAAAGTAACACCTGATACTTTTCAACCCTACTTCGCCCAAAAAGGATTAGGCTTTGAGGATTATGCTCGGACTTACGAATATTATGTTATAGATGGGCAAAGTTTTTGGCTCAGCAAAACAGCAATTAAATATGAGTTAATTAGCAAAACAAATTTTGAACTTCCTTATCTAAAAATGCCACAATTCAAAAAATCACATTATTCCCTTTATTTCTCTGTTTTTACTGATTTAGGCTATGTAATTGATAATCAAAATACCGACAATAATAATCTGACAAATATCCTGCTTTTCGGTAGAGGATGCAGTTTAGATTATGTTACTTATTACAATAAATTATTAAGAATTGAGTTTGGAATTAACCGATTAGGTGAAAAAGGTATATTTTTGCACTTTACTAATCCGTTTTAGTTATGCACATAGCATTATTTGGAACTCCATGCTCGGAACAATTTACCAAATACATTCAACATTTGGTTAGCCGATTAGAAGCAGAAAATGTAAGTGTTTTGGTGTATGAGGAATACTTTAATTTTCTAGAAAATAAGATTGAATTTAAAAAGCATCCAATAATTTTCGATTCATATGAAGGCTTGAAAGATCAGGCCGATTATCTTTTCAGTATAGGTGGAGATGGTACTTTACTAGGTTCTGTTACTTTGGTACGGGATAGTAATATTCCAATATTAGGAATCAATACCGGAAGACTCGGATTTATTTCTAGTATTGCTACCGACCAAATTGAATCGGCCATTACAGATGTTTTGAATAATAATTTTGAAATCAAAAGCAGAACGCTTCTTAGTTTAAAAACAGAAAACAATCTTTTTGGAAAAGTAAATTTTGCTTTAAATGAAGTGGCTGTAGTTAAAAAAGACACTTCATCGATGATTCGGATTGATGCCTTTTTAGATGATGAATTTTTGAACTCTTATTGGGCAGATGGTATTGTAATTGCAACCCCAACAGGCTCTACTGGCTATTCATTATCTTGTGGTGGGCCTATTATTATTCCTGGAAATGACAATGTAATTGTAACCCCTATTGCACCTCATAACTTAAATGTACGTCCAATTGTGCTTTCAGATAAAAATAGTATTAAACTTAAAGTGGCAGATAAAGATCAGTTAGCCCTTGTTTCCCTTGATTCTCGTTTTAGGGCATTTGACTCTTCCATATCTCTTCTTATTAAAAAAGCGGATTTCAAAATTAATCTTATTGAACCTCAATCTCATTCTTTTATTTCGACAATTAGAACAAAGTTGATGTGGGGTATTGACAAAAGAAATTAACCAAAGTACTACCTAAAAAATGAAAATACCTATATTTGCATGATTAAAAAAAATTTCATTTTATGAAGAAAGCTTGTAATAAATCTATCAAAAGAGCTGCTGCAATTACAATTGCTTGTCTTTTTTCTATTGGTATTTTCACAACAGAGGCAAATGCACAAGTAGTTTCATCTACCGAAATTGGAATTATGGGAGGTGGTTCTTATTATTTGGGCGATATGAATGATAAACATTTCGACTATATGATGCCAAGCGGCGGAATTGTAGTTCGAAAAAATATTGATAGGAGAATTACTATAAAAGCAGAAGCGCTTTTAGGCTACATTAGAGGTGATGATAATAGAAATACAAATGATACTGTAAAACTCAATAGAAATTTGCATTTCCGTTCACCCATCTATGAACTTTCTGGCCAAGTGGAGTTTAACTTTTTGCCATATGAAACAGGTAATTCTTTGTATCCTTTTACTCCTTTTATTTTTGCAGGTGTTTCTCTTTTTCGTTTCAATCCACAGGCCGAAGCAAGTAATGGAGAATGGGTAGCATTGCAGCCACTAGGAACAGAAGGCCAAGGAACAACCGCTTTTCAAGACAGAAAAAAATATGCACTTACGCAATTTTCTATTCCTATGGGAGGAGGCTTTAAAATTGCAGTAAACAAAACTTTTAATATTATTTTGGAATATGGTATTCGTAAAACTTTTACCGATTATTTGGATGATATTTCTAGCACTTACACTGGAGGAAACCTGATAGATATGAGTCCTTTAGCTGTAGAGATGTCTGATAAAAGCCTGAACGGGCCTCAAGCCAAAGACTTTCAAAGAGGTGATACAAAAAATAATGATTGGTACACCTTCACTGGCATTACCCTTTCTTTCAAGCTTTTGTCAGAAAAAGAAAGGTGCAATTACTAATTGCTTGTATTTTCTTTAAAATAAATGGCTTTGACTGAGCAAATAACAAAAGAGAATTTACCAAAGCATATTGCCATCACTATGGATGGGAATGGCAGATGGGCTGAGCAAAAGGGGAAATTCAGGGTTTTTGGCCATCAGAATGGCGTAAAAGCAGTGCGTGAAACTGTAGAATCAGCTGCTGAAATCGGCATAAAGTTCTTGACGCTTTATGCTTTTTCAACTGAAAATTGGGACCGTTCTAAAAAGGAAGTAAATGCATTAATGACGCTTCTAATTTCAACCATTAATAAAGAAACCAAAACCTTAATGGATAACAATATCCGATTAGATGCAATTGGAGATTTAGATCAGCTGCCAGAAAAATGCAAAAAGGAACTGAATCAAGCAATTGAAAAAACAAAAAGCAATAAACGCATGACGCTTATTTTAGCGCTTAGTTATAGTGGAAGATGGGAAATAATAAATGCCGTTAACAAAATGATTCTAGAAGAAGCTAAACAAGTAACTGAAGAGGGATTTCAGCAATATTTAAACACAAAAGGCGTTCCAGACCCTGAACTTTTAATCAGAACATCTGGCGAAAAAAGAATTAGTAATTTTTTACTTTGGCAAATTGCTTATACCGAATTGTACTTTACGGATACTTTGTGGCCCGATTTTAGAAAAGAAGATTTGGTTGCAGCTATTTTAGATTATCAAAAAAGAGATAGAAGATTTGGCAAAACCATTGCATAAAAAGAAGATGAAATTGAAAAAACAAATAATATTATTGACACTCCTTTTATGGGTTTTTACAAGCACCCAAGCTCAAGTAGCATTACATAAAGATTTATCTACTGTTGAGTATAACAATCCTGCAGAATACATTATTGGTGGAATCACTATTTCAGGAACGAAATACTTAGATCATCAGACACTGATTAATATTTCAGGATTGGAGGTTGGCGAAAAAGTTGTGGTGCCGGGTGAAGGACTCAGTATAGCCATAAAAAAGTTATGGAAGCAAGGCTTATTCTATGATATTAAGCTTTCGGCCACAAAAATACAAGGCAATAGTATTTTTTTGGATTTCTATTTACAAGAACATCCCCGCCTTTCCAAGTTTAAATTTATTGGCAAGCTGAAAAAATCAGACATTACTGCTATCAAAGAAAAGTTGAAGTTAATGAAAGGGAAAGTACTTAACCAAAATGTAGTAAATAATAGCAAACAGAAAATTAAAGATTATTTTGTAGAGAAAGGTTTTTTGAATAATGAAGTATCTACTGCTCAAAGTATTGATTCTACACTTGTTAATTCTGCTATTTTAGTTTTTACAATAAACAAAAAAAAGAAAGTAAAAATTAAGCAGATAAAGTTCATTGGACTCAAAGAAAGAAATGCAGAAAAGAAGAATATTTTTGGAGAAAAACAGCCTTATATAATAGCTGAGAGTAAGCTGAAAAGAACCATGAAAGATACCAAAGAAAAGAAATGGTATCGAATTTTCAAGGCTTCTAAATTTCTGGCCAATGCTTATGAAAAAGATAAAAATAGCATAATTGCTAAATACAATGAAAAAGGCTTTAGGGATGCAAGAATTATTAATGATACTACTTATTTGAATGCTGACAATACACTAACGGTTGAGCTGCATATTCATGAAGGTGAGCCTTTTTATTTTAGAAATATTTCTTGGGTAGGAAATCAAAAATTTAGCAATGAGGAATTAGATGGATTTCTTGGTATAAAAAAAGGAGAAATATTTGATCAATCTGTTTTAGATTCCAGACTTTTAGGCAATCCTAACGGCACTGACATCAGCTCAAAATATTTAGATGACGGCTATCTGTTTTTTAATATCACCCCACTAGAAATTGCAACAAATAACGATTCTATTGACTTGGAAGTTCGCATTTATGAAGGCAAACAAGCCCGATTGAATAAGGTGTCGGTGAGTGGAAATTCAAAAACCAATGACCATGTGGTAATGCGCGAGATTAGAACTAAGCCAGGCGATTTGTTCAATCGTTCGAATATTATTCGCTCACAAAGAGAATTGGCACAATTGGGTTATTTTGATCCTGAAAAATTAAATATAGACATTGACCCTGATCCTGTAAAACAAACAGTAGATGTAGGTTATATTGTAGAGGAAAAACCTTCTGATCAAATTAATTTGCAAGGTGGATGGGGAGCTGGAAGAGTAGTTGGTTCCTTAGGATTAGTCTTTAATAATTTTTCAGCAAGTAATATTTTTAAGAAAGATGCTTGGTCACCACTTCCTACAGGAGATGGGCAAAAGTTGTCTTTGACGGCATCCTCTAATGGTATTTATTATCAGAATTACAACATTTCTTTTACTGAGCCTTGGCTTGGAGGGAAAAAACCCACTTCCCTTTCTGTTTCTTTGTATAAATCGGTTTCTTCTAATGGACAAACAGGAGATAATAGGGAAGCTATAGAGATAAAAGGGGCTACCATTGGGCTAGGTAAAAGATTAACCTTTCCTGATGATTATTTTACACTTTTTCAAAATATTAATTTCCAGCAATATGAATTGAATAATTCTCAATCCTTTTTTTCCTACACCAATGGTTATTCTAATAATATGAGCTATGGGTTTACCCTTGGCAGGAATTCTGTTGACCAACCTACTTTTCCTAGGAAAGGATCAAATTTTGCTTTGAGCTTAAAGCTAACTCCACCTTTCTCTCTTTTTGATGGAGTAGAAGATTACAGCACTTTGGATGATCAGGATAAATACAAATGGATAGAATATTATAAATGGAAATGGAAATCAACTTGGTACACAGCCTTTGCCGACAAATTGGTGCTAGGAACTAAAATAGAAATGGGGCTCTTAGGTGCCTACAACAGTAGTTTGGGCATCTCTCCTTTTGAAAGGTATTATGTTGGTGGTGACGGTTTATCAGGTTATGGAAGAATAATGGATGGGCGAGAATTGGTAGCATTAAGAGGATATGCTAACAATTCATTATCGCCTCAAACTGGAGGTACAATTTATAATAAATATACTGCTGAAATCAGATATGCAGTGAGCTTGAACCCTACTTCAACCGTTTATGTTTTAGGGTTCTTGGAAGCTGGAGATGCTTGGGACAATTTTGATGAATTTTATCCGTTTGGAGTTAAGCGTTCTGCGGGATTTGGAGTAAGAATCATGCTTCCAATGTTTGGCTTGATGGGATTGGATTATGGTTGGGGATTTGATGATATTCCTAGCAATCCAGATGCTAATGGAGGACAGTTCCATTTTTCGATAGGACAACAATTTTAATTTGTACATTTGTATACCCAAAATATAAAGTTATGACAAAAAAAATTATTTTACTCTTTTTTAGCGTTTTGCTAATTTCTACAGCAGGATATGCACAAAAATTTGCGTATGTTGATACTGACTACATTTTGAATAATATCCCTGAATTTAATCAGGCTCAAGATAAACTAGATGCGATATCGAAAGAATGGCAAAAAGAAATTGAAGGTATTTATGCAGAAGTGGATAAAATGTATCGCGATTATCAAAGCCAGGAAGTGCTGCTTACTGATGAGATGAAGGGAAAAAGAGAAGATGCAATTATTGAAAAAGAAAAATCCGCAAAAGACTTACAGAAAAAAAGATTTGGACCTAATGGTGATTTGTATACCAAAAGACAAGAACTAATTAAGACGTTGCAAGACAAAGTGTATGATGCTATTCAACAATTAGCAGCCAATAGCAAATATGCTGTTATATTTGATAGCTCATCTGATTTAATAATGCTTTACGCAAACCCTAATTTGGATAAAAGCGATAAGATTTTAGAAAATATGGGCTATATCGGAAAAGGAAAATAAAACACAATTAACACAAAAATAAATAGAAAATGAAAATAAGAAAATTAATACTTTTTAGCTTTTTAGCTTTATTAACGATAAGCTCTTTTGGGCAGAACAAATTTGGCTACATTGACTCAAGCGAACTATTATCAGTAATGCCTGAAAAGAAAACTGCCGAAACAGAATTGCAAGACCTTGCAAAAAGTTTGGAATCTCAATTAAGTGCAATGCAGGGGGAATATCAAGCTAGTGTTCAGGATTATCAATCCAATGAAGCAACTTATACTGATTTGGTAAAGCAAGACAAAATTGCTGAAATACAAGGATTGGAACAAAGAATACAAGCTTTCCAACAAAATGCACAAAATGCGTTGCAACAGAAAGAGCAAGAATTATTAGAGCCTATTTTGTCAAAAGCAAGAGCAGCAATAGAAGATGTGGCAAAAGAAGGTAACTTTACTTATATTTTTGATAGTAGTATGGGTAGTATATTATATGCTGATGAGAGCGAAAATGTAATGGCACTTGTAAAAAAGAAACTGGGACTATAAAGCCTGGCTCTGAAACTTGAAAAGCATCTACTATAGATGCTTTTTTTATCTTTATCTCATGAAAAATTTACCTATAGGTGTTTTTGATTCTGGAATTGGAGGACTGACAGTAGCTCATGCATTAAAAGAAAAGCTTCCAAACGAATCCATTGTTTATTTTGGAGACACTGAACATTTACCCTATGGAGAAAAATCTGATGAGGCTATCCAAGATTTTAGTAAAAAAATTGCAAAATTTTTGATGAAGAAAAATTGCAAAGCAATTGTAATGGCCTGCAATTCTGCATCATCAGTTGCCTTTGATGTGGTTAAAAAACAAGCCGATCATATTTCTGTTTTTAATGTTATTGACCCTATTGTGAAAGTAGTAGCTAAAAGCTGTAATGATTGTAAAATTGGTGTAATTGGCACAAAAACCACTATTCAGTCGGGAGTATATAGTCGAAAGATTCAAAGTATTTGCAGCTCAGCCAAAGTAGCATCATTAGCTACTCCACTTTTGGTTCCTATGATAGAGGAAGGTTTTGTTAATGAAAAAATTAGCCATCAGATAATCGCTAATTATTTATCAAAAAAGACGCTTAGCAGTTTGGATTTCTTGATTTTGGCATGCACACACTATCCGTTAATTCATCAGGAAATTTCTGATTTTTATAACAATAAGGTTGACGTGATTGATTCAGCATCAATAGTTGCTGACTCCATTCGCTCAGCTTTAGATAATAAAAATCTTTTAAATAGCAACAAAACACCTAAGTATCAATTTTATGTTTCTAATTTTACCAACTCCTTTGCTGAAAGCGCAAAGTTTTTCTTTAAGGAAGAGATTAAAATAAAAGAAGTAAATATTTGGAATTAAATTTTTGAAAATGAATTATAGTATCTATGCAGAAAGCACCCCCAACCCAGCAGTGATGAAGTTTGTTGCCAATAAAATATTATTAAATGAAAATTTGGAAATATTAAGTGCAGAAGAAGCAAAACATATACCCCTTGCTGCCGCCATATTTAATTTTCCCTTTGTAAAAGGATTATTTTTAAGCGGTAATTTTATTGCGATTACAAAAAATGAAAGTGTAAAATGGGAAGATATTGCAATGCAAATCAGATCTTTTATTAGCGATTTTCTAAATGAGAAAGGGATTGATATTGATGAGAAAGAGATTGTAAAAAAAGTAAAGAATGAAAGTATTATTGAGGAACAAACTTTTTCTGATTTAGAAACAAAAGTAGCTGATGTTTTAGAAGAATACATTCAGCCAGCTGTAGAATCAGATGGTGGTTTTATTTCATTAAGAGCAGTAGAAAATGGAATTGTTTCTGTTGTATTGAAAGGTGCTTGTAGTGGTTGCCCTTCCTCTTCACTAACGCTAAAACAAGGGATTGAAAGCCTTTTAAAACAAAAATTTCCAGATCAGATAAAAGAAGTAGTATCCTATGAAGAATAAAAAAAGCCCTTTAAAGGGCTTTTTTATTTTTTTATTAAAAATGAGTAATTATGCGTGCATCCAGTCTTTTTTGGCAAGTAATTCTTCTTCCGATTCAACATGATCTTCATCAGAGACACAACAATCTACTGGACAAACTGCTGCACATTGTGGCTCGTCATGAAAACCTTTACATTCAGTACATTTATCGGTAACAATATAATAGAAATCTTCAGAAAAAGCCCCTGCTGTACGCTCCTTGTCTGCATCAGCAGAACCACCATCTATCAATGAAACATCTCCTGATAAATTGGTACCATCAGCATATCTCCAAGGAGCATCTTCCTCATAAATTGCATTATTAGGACATTCTGGTTCACAAGCGCCACAATTAATACAATCGTCTGTAATTTTAATCGCCATAATTATTTTTTATTATTTTAAATGAAAAACAAAAATAATTCTTTTTTCAATACTATTTACATTACCACCTTGCCAAGCTTAATTTATAACTCTTCTAAATTACTGATAAAAAAAAGAAAAATATCTAATCAAGCTTTGTACTTTTGTTGCCATGAATTCTTTAGAAAGAAAAATGGAGCGCGATAGCAAAGTAGTTGATTTAGAAAAAGTTGTCATTAAGTTTGCTGGAGACTCAGGAGATGGTATGCAATTAACTGGAACACAGTTTACCGATACTTCTGCTCTTTTAGGAAATGACTTGGCTACTTTCCCTGATTTTCCTGCAGAAATTAGGGCGCCACAAGGTACGGTTGCTGGTATTTCTGGCTTCCAAGTTCATATTGGAAAAATTGACATTAACACACCTGGAGATATAGCTGATGTATTGGTAGTCATGAATCCTGCTGCATTAAAAGCCAATAAAGATTGGGTAAAAAAAGGAGGAACAATTATTGCTAATATTGACAGTTTTTCCAAAAGAGATTTGGAAAAAGCAGGCTATGAACAATCTCCTTTGGAAGACAATTCTTTTCAAGGGTATAATTTAGTAGAAGCACCCATTACTTCTCTAACGCGTGAGGCTTTAAAAGATTCTGGGCTTGATGGAAAAAGTATAAGTAGAAGTAAAAATATGTTTGCCCTAGGTATTGTCTATTGGATGTTTAACAGGCCAATGCAACAAACTGAAAATTTCTTGAAAAAGAAATTCTTTAAAAAACCTAATTTGGTAAAAGCAAATATCAAGGTGTTGCATGCGGGTTATCATTTTGCAGAAACCATTGAAGCTCTTCCTTCTTCATATACGGTTTTACCGGCTAATCTTAAGAAAGGAACTTACCGAAATATAATGGGGAATCAAGCAATGGCATGGGGATTTTTGGCAGCAGCTGAAAGGGCAAATAAGGAACTATTTTTAGGCTCTTATCCTATAACCCCTGCATCTGATATTTTACATGAATTAGCTAAACACAAAAATTTTGGCGTAAAGACATTTCAAGCAGAAGATGAAATTGCAGGAATCTGTGCAGCTATCGGCTCAAGTTTTGCGGGTAACCTAGCCATTACCACTACTTCTGGCCCAGGATTTGCACTAAAAGGTGAGGCGCTTGGATTGGCAATAATGGCAGAACTTCCATTGGTTGTAGTAGATGTGCAAAGGGGCGGTCCTTCTACTGGTTTGCCCACCAAAACAGAACAATCTGATTTGATGCAAGCACTATATGGTAGAAATGGGGAAAGCCCTGCAGTTGTAATTGCTGCAAGCACGCCAGCAAATTGTTTTGATTGGGCTTATATGGCATCAAAAATTACATTGGAACACAACACCCCTGTTGTTTTACTTTCAGATGGATTTTTAGGTAATGGTGCTGAACCTTGGCGCATTAAATCCACTCATGATATGCCAGAGATAAAGGCTAATATTACAACTGCAACAGAAGATTATCAGCCCTACATGAGAGATGAAAAAACGCTTGCAAGAAGCTTAGCAATTCCTGGAACAAAAGGACTAGAACATAGACTAGGCGGCCTAGAAAAAGAAGATGTAAGTGGGAATGTATCTTACGATCCTGAGAATCATCAAAAAATGTGCAATTTAAGGGCAGAAAAAGTAGCGCGTGTGACCAATCACATTCCAAAGCAAGAAGTGTACGGAAAACAAGAAGGTGATTTATTGGTAATTGGCTGGGGAGGAACTTTTGGGCATTTGTATTCTACTGTTGATGCACTTGAAAGAGCAGGTTATAGTATAGGACTTTGTCAATTCAACTACATCAATCCTTTACCCAAAAATACGACTGATATATTAGCTAAGTACAAAAAGATTGTAGTATGCGAACTTAATAGCGGGCAATTTGCCAATTATTTGCGTATGAATTTTCAGGAATACCATTTTGAGAAATACAATAAAATTCAAGGGTTTCCTTTCACTACAACTGAGTTAGAAGAACATTTTAAATCCTTATTAAAAAAGTAAATGCAAGCGCCAACACATAAAGATTTTTCGAGCGACCAAGAAGTTAGATGGTGTCCTGGCTGTGGCGATTACGCCATTTTAAGAGCCATACAAAAAGCACTGCCTCAATTGGAAAGAAAAAAAGAAGATTTTGTTTTTATCTCAGGGATTGGCTGTTCATCTCGCTTTCCTTATTATATGAATACGTATGGCTTTCATACTATTCATGGTAGAGCACCCGCATTTGCTACAGGAGTAAAATTAGCCAATCCAAATTTGAGTGTTTGGCAAATAACTGGAGATGGAGATGCCTTGGCTATTGGTGGAAATCATTTTATACATGCACTCAGAAGAAATGTAAATATCAATATCTTGCTTTTTAATAACGAAATATACGGCCTTACAAAAGGACAGTTTTCGCCTACTTCTCAAAAAGGATTACAGACAAAATCCAATCCACATGGTACAACAGATGAGCCGTTTATACCAAGTGATTTGGCCATAGGAGCGCAAGGCACATTTTTTGCAAGAGTAGTAGATACTAACCCTAAACTGATGCAAGAAATTTTCACCCAAGCAGAAGCGCATAAAGGAACCTCTTTGGTAGAAATTCTGCAAAATTGTGTCATATTTAATGATAAAACCTTTGCGGATATTACGGCTAAAGAAGTAAAGCTTGATAATCAAATTGTACTGGAAGATGGCAAACCTATGCTGTTTGGAAAAGAAGGCAATAAAGGACTGAGGTTAAATGGCTTTAAATTGGAAGTCGTAACGGTTGGGGAAGATGGAGTAACTGAAGATAATATACTAGTGCATAATGCTACTGAACAAGATCCTACCCTGCATGCTATGCTAGCAAGGATGAGACCACCAGCATTTCCTGCAGCTTTAGGAATTATCCGAAAAGTGAAAAGACATACTTATGATGAGGGGGTAATTGCCCAAATAAAAAAGGAGCAAAAAGATGCTCAATTCAATACAGTAGATGACTTGCTTAATGCAGGTGATACCTGGGAAATAGGTTAGATCCCTAAGGATTTTTTAACATCACCATCTAGCAAATGTGTAGTAGGATCTTCCAAACATTCTTTTACCCTACATAAAAACCCTACCGATTCTCTACCATCAACAATTCGATGATCGTAAGAAAGTGCTACATACATTATAGGCCTAATTGCAACTTTTCCATCAATAGCCATGGGGCGTTCAACAATGTTATGCATCCCTAAAATAGCGGATTGTGGCGGGTTGATAATTGGAGTAGAAAGCATGGAGCCAAACACCCCTCCATTGGTAATGGTGAAGGTGCCGCCTAACATTTCTTCAATGGTTATTTTGCCTTCCCTAGCTTTTATAGCCAATCGTTTTATTTCTTGTTCTACTTGGACAAAGCTCATCAGTTCTGCATTTCTTAATACAGGAACCATAAGTCCCTTAGGCGCACTTACAGCTATGCCGATATCTGCATAATTATGGTGTATTACATCTCTGCCGTCAATCATGGCATTTACATCTTTAAACTCCATTAATGCAGTAGTAACAGCTTTGGTAAAAAAGGACATAAATCCTAACCCTACCTCATGCTTTTCCTTAAAAGTCTCTTTATATTTTTTTCTGATTTCGAAAATAGCCGTTATATCTACCTCATTGAAGGTAGTGAGCATAGCTGTTTCATTTTTAACCGCTACAAGGCGTGAGGCAATTTTTCTTCTTAAAGCAGACATTTTTTTTCTACCTGTTCCTCTTGGACCATCAATTTTCACTTCTTCCAGACTGCTTAACACATCCTCTTTTTTAATCTTATCAGCATTGGAGCTAATTGAATTTGGAGATACATCATGTTGCTCAATAATGGATTTGGCAAGAGGTGTTGTTTTAGCGCCTTTCATATCCGACTTTCCAGTTGTTTTTTTTGGGGCCTGAGGACTTTCAGTTGCTGTTTGTTTTGCTGCTTTTACAGTTCCTTTTGCACTAGTATCTATAATGCAAACCACATCTCCAACCGCAACAGTTTCTCCACTTTCTACTACAATTTTAATGGTCCCGCTCTCTTCTGCTGGTAATTCCAATGTAGCTTTATCGGAATCAATCTCAGCAATGGACTGATCTTTTTCTACATAATCGCCATCTTCAACTAGCCAATCGGCTACTTCTACTTCTGATATGGATTCTCCCGGGCTCGGGACTTTCATTTCTAATAACATCTTATCTAAGATTTAAAAACTTCATCTATTATTTTAGCTTGCCTAATGGCAGCATCTTTGCTCGATCCACTTGCAGTTGCAGCACTCGCACTTCTGGATATCAACTCCAGAGGATAAGCACGCAACTGAGCCAACAAATAAGACCAAGCTCCCATATTTTCAGGTTCTTCTTGTGCCCAAATTAGTTTTTCAGCATCATACTTTTTTATCAGCTCTTCTATCTGCTCTATAGGTAGTGGATATAACTGTTCTAAGCGAACTAATGCCGTGCTATTGTCTTTTAATTCTTCTCTTTTTTGCAATAATTCGTAATATAGTTTCCCACTGCAAAATACTAGTTTTTTCACCTGCTTAGCATTCAAATTTTCATCATCAAAAATAGCTTGAAATTCACCACTAGCCAATTCTTCCATTTTTGAGTTACATAATGGATGACGCAACAAACTTTTTGGCGAAAATACCACAAGAGGTTTTCGGAAATCTCTTTTTAATTGCCTTCTTAAAACATGAAAGAAGTTGGCAGGAGTAGTACAATTTACCACCTGCATATTGTATTGGGCACAAAGCTGTAAATAACGCTCCAATCTAGCTGAAGAATGTTCTGCTCCTTGCCCTTCATATCCATGAGGGAGCAACATTACCAAGCCACTCATTACTTTCCATTTATCCTCAGCACAAGAAATAAATTGATCCAACATAATTTGAGCACCATTACTGAAATCGCCAAACTGAGCCTCCCAAATGCTTAAAGTATTTGGTCTTATAATGGAATACCCATAATCAAAACCTAACACGCCATATTCTGATAAATGCGAATTATAAGCCTTAAAAGTAGCTTTATCATTAATTTCATTTAAGGGGCATATCTCATCTTCCGATTCTTCAATTTTCAAAATAGCATGCCTGTGCGAAAAAGTTCCTCTTTCCACATCTTGTCCGCTTAAACGAATATCGTGTCCTTCTGCTAAAAGCGTACCGTAAGCAAGCAATTCTCCCATTGCCCAATCTAACTTATTCGCATCTACCATCTTCTTTCTGTCAGCAAGTAGCCTTTGGGTTTTTTTGAATAATTTATCCGCATCCTTTAAGTTGTATAATTGCTCGGCTACTTTTTTAAGTGTTTGCATACTTACCTTAGTGTCAGTACTTTCAAAAGTTGCATGCTTGCACCTTTTAATGGTTTCCCCCTGCTCTGATAAAAAAGGCGTGATTCTTGCTTTTTCAATTTCTTTTGCCTGATCAAAACGCTCTTGTAAAAGAGATGTAAATTCCTCTTGCATATCTTTAGCAATTTCTGCCTCTACAACCCCCTCATTTTTCAGTCGATTACTATAAATTTCTCTAGGATTAGGATGATTTGCAATGGCTTTGTACAATAAAGGCTGAGTGAATCTAGGCTCATCCCCTTCATTATGTCCGTACTTTCGGTAGCATAATAAATCAATAAACACATCTTTATTGAATTGTTGCCTGTACTCAGCTGCAATTTGTAAAGTATGGACCACCGCTTCTACATCATCTCCATTCACATGAAAAACTGGAGAAAGCGTCACTTTTCCAACATCTGTGCAATAAGTACTCGATCTGGCATCTAAATAGTTAGTGGTAAAACCAACTTGATTGTTTACCGCTATATGAATAGTTCCTCCTGTTTTGTAACCCTCAAGTTGAGCCATCTGAATGACCTCATAAACCACCCCTTGCCCAGATAAAGCAGCATCTCCATGCAGCAGAATTGGGATGATTTTTTTACTATCACTATCATACTGCTCATCTATTTTTGCTCTTGTAATACCCTCTACAACAGGATCAACAGCTTCTAAATGAGAAGGGTTTGGCGAAAGACTCATCTTTATGGTTTTTCCATTCGCACATTCTTGACTGGCAGTAAAGCCCAAATGATATTTCACATCTCCTGCAATAAAATCATCCTCATATTCTTTACCTTCAAACTCAGAGAAAATATCTTTATAGGTTTTGTTAAAAATATTAGCCAATACATTTAGTCTTCCTCTATGTGCCATTCCCATTACAAATTCGTCTACTCCTAAATCTGCACTGTGTTCTATAAGGGCATCTAGTGCAGGAATTAATGATTCTGCACCTTCTAATGAAAAGCGTTTTTGCCCAACAAATTTGGTATGTAAAAAATTCTCAAAAGCAACCGCTTGATTGAGTTTGTGCAGAATATGTTTTTTCTGCTCAGCAGAAAAACTGGGAGTATTTGCATTCTGATGCAAACGATTTTTAATCCATTCTACTTCCTCAGGCTGGCGGATATACATATACTCCACACCTATTGATTGGCAATAAACTTGCTTCAGATGTTTGATGATATCTTTCAGCTTTGCAGGACCAATTCCCACTTGATTCCCTGCCTGAAAAACGGTATCTAAATCCGCTTCCTCTAAGTCAAAGTGTTTAATATCTAGAGTAGGATAATATTTTCTTCTTTCTCTTACTGGATTGGTTTGGGTAAAAAGATGTCCTCTTTTTCTGTAAGCATCAATCAAATTAATGACTTTGAATTCTTTTTGAAAAGCTGTATTAACCTCTTCTTCTGTGTAAAGCTCTTTTGCAAAGTCAAAACCTTGGAAAAAACTCCTCCAATCTTCATGTATGCTGTCCGGATTTTTTACAAAATCTTCATACATCTGTTCCAACATGCCAGTATGTGCAGCTCCTAGGAAAGGAAATTTATCCATTTTGTAGGTTAAAAGTTGAGGGCAAAATTATCTAATTTTATTGATATAAGTTTGAAAGATTAGGAAATGTTTTTTCTTAAAACAACTTTATACAATTCCCTTTTCACAATAAGTTCCGCTAACATTTCGGTAAAAGAAAGTGTGCTTGTTTTCATTTTCTCTTGCACTATCTCTTCTGACAAATCAATGCGATAGAGCAAATTATATAACAACTTTAGATATTGCTCATGAATAGCATACACTAATTTTTCTGTGTGTGCAAAAAGGGATTTGTAATCAGAAACTGGCTTTTCAATATCAAAATTAATACCAATCATCAAAAAGTCTTTTTTCAATTGCGCTAGGGTTTCTTGTAAATATTGATTGGCTTTTAGTTGCGCATTTATATTTGTCAATTCCATTAGGAAATTCTAGCCATTAATTTTTTTGAAAAATCTAACAGTGGTTGTTTTTTATCTGAATCTATTACATCCAAATGTTTCATTGCTATTGTATAATAAGCTTTCATCATATCGATTGTATGCTGTTGAATAGCTAAATCAGTATAAATTTTTTTTATAGCCATTATCTTTTGCTCGGAATCATCTTCATCTGCATAATAACTGACTAAATCCTTCTTTTGTTGATCCTTTGCAAGTTGAAGCGCTTTCAAGAACAGAAATGTTTTTTTATTGGAACGAATATCCCCACCTATTTGTTTTCCAAAATCCGCTTCATCTCCAAAAACATCTAACAAATCGTCTTTCAATTGAAATGCAATACCCATATTTATACCAAATTGATACAAATGATCTTGCTCATCTTTGGAAGCATTTGCTGTAATCCCTCCAATTTGTAAAGATGCCGCTAATAGTACAGCAGTTTTGTATTCAATCATTTTAAGGTATGTTTGAAGAGGAACTTCTTTTTGGCTTTCAAAATCCATATCCATTTGTTGCCCTTCACAAACTTGAGTTGCGGTTTTATTAAATACAGCTAACAACTCTTTGATAATAGATTGGTCCACATCAGCCATAAAATTATAAGACTGTACCAACATAGTATCTCCAGATAAAATCGCTACATTTTTATTCCATTTTTCATGTACTGTTTGTTGTCCTCTCCTTAAAGGCGCTTGATCCATAATGTCGTCATGAAGCAAGGTGAAATTGTGGAAAATCTCAATTCCAAGAGCGGGAGAAATTGCCTTTTCTATCTTGTCATCAAACAATTGATGGGCCATTAAAAGCAAAATAGGACGCATTCTTTTGCCCCCTAATCCTATCAGATATTCAATTGGCTGGTAAAGTTTTTCAGGCTTCCTTGGAAAATCTAACTTCTCCAGTTCTACCTCAATGACTGCACTTAATTGTGATAAATTTTGCATTAACTATTAGCTATTTTTATCAGGTATTCTCCATATCCACTTTTTCTAAGTGGCTCAGCTATACTTAACAATTGTTTTCTTTCAATAAAACCCATTTTGTATGCAGCCTCTTCAATACAGCCTATTTTTCTGCCTTGGCGTTCTTGTATAACTTGTACATACTGATTGGCTTGCATTAAAGATTGAAATGTTCCTGTGTCAAGCCAGGTGGTTCCTCTTCCTAAAAGACGAACATCTAATGCTCCTTTTTCTAAATATGCCTTATTGACATCTGTAATTTCGTATTCACCCCTTGCTGAAGGCTGAATATTTTTAGCAATTTCAACCACTGAATTATCGTAATAATAAAGCCCTGGAATAGCATAATTCGACTTTGGATTTTTTGGTTTTTCTTCAATGGATAGCACTTTTAAGTTTTTATCGTATTCTACCACACCATAGCGTTCAGGATCATGCACATGATAACCAAAAATAACCGCACCATCCACATCATTACAAGATTCCAGGGTTTTCTTTTTCATTTGAAAAATATTATCCCCCAAGATCAAACAAACTTTTTCGTCTTCAATAAATTCTTCTCCTAATACAAAAGCTTGTGCTAATCCATTAGGGATTTCTTGCGCTTTATATGCAAACTTGCAGCCTAATCTGCTACCATCACCTAAAAGTTTTTTAAATAGTGGCAAATCATGTGGGGTAGATATAATAAGTATCTCATTTATTCCAGAATACAATAATGTAGATAGTGGATAATAAATCATTGGTTTATCATATATCGGCATCATTTGTTTGCTTGTCGAAATGGTAAGTGGATGCAAACGCGTTCCTGAACCTCCCGCTAAAATTATTCCCTTCATTTAATTTTTGTTTTGACTTTCATTCTTTTTAAATCAACATCTTCTTCTTCATCAAAAATATCGAGTAACGGCTCTTTAAATGCTTCTGTAGTAATGCGCTTTTCTAAAGTAAGTAAAAGTGCAGGTAACAGAAGTAAGTTGGCAAGCATTGCTATTAAAAGCGTTATGGAAACCAAAAGCCCCAAAGCAACCGTTCCTCCAAATTCTGAGGCAATAAAGATAAAAAATCCACAGAAAAGAACAATAGAAGTGTAAATCATGCTGACTCCCGTCTCTTTTAACGCTGCAATAACAGAGCGTTTAATGTTCCATTTTTTAGCAATTAGCTCTTGCCTGTATTTTGCTAAAAAGTGAATGGTATCATCAACAGATATTCCAAAAGCAATACTAAACACTAAGATAGTTGATGGTTTTATTGCAATACCAAAATAACCCATAATGGCTGCAGTTAAAAGCAGGGGAATCAGATTTGGAACAAGAGAAACCACCACCATTCTAAAGGAATTAAACATCCAAGCCATAAAAATGGAAATTAGAACAATCACAAGAAATAAAGAGGTAAATAGATTTCTGACCAGGTATTTTGTGCCATTTAAAAACACTATACTGGAACCTGTCATACTTACATTATATTTTTCGCTATCAAATATTTTATTAATCTTAGGTTGTAAAAATTCCATTAAACTATCTAACCTTGGTGTGCTAATATCTGCCATGCGCATACTGATTCTTGTAATTTGATTCAATGAATCTGTAAAAGGAATTTCACTTAACTTATTATCCTCTTGCATTCCTTTAGCATAGGAAAGAATCCAGCTTTTTTCTTGTGTATTTGGAAGCATATAAAAACTGCTATCACCATTATAAAATGATTGTTTGCTGTATTTTGCAAAATCTGCAATTGATATGGTTCTTGAAATTTCCGGAAAACTATCTAATACTGTTTGAAGTGCTGCTATTTTTTGCAAAACAGAAAGTTTCATCACCCCATTTTTCTTTTTGCTCTCTAATAAAATTTCGGTAGGCATAACGCCAGAAAAATGATTTTCAAAGAACTTGATATCTTTATACAATACACCTGACTTTGGTAAATCATCCGTCAAATTTCCTGTTGTTCTTATTTGAAAAATTCCAAAAACACCCAATGTAACTACCAATATGGTGACAATATAAATTTGTGTTCTTTTATGTTGCACTAAATGGATTAATGTATTTACTGCATATTTTATCCATTTTTTATCCAAATGCTGAGTATGTTTTCTTTTCGGAGGATCAAAATAAGAAAGTGCTATTGGAATAAGAATAAGAGAGAAAAGAAATATCAGCATGATATTCATAGATGCAATTAGACCAAATTCTTTAAGCGTTTGGCTTTTTGTAAGCACAAAAGCAGCAAATCCAGAAGCTGTAGAAAGATTAGTAAGTAAGGTAATATTCCCTACTTTATTGATAATTCTAGAAATGGCTTTAATCTTGTTTTTATGCCGTTTAAACTCTTTGTGGTATTTATTAAGCAAGAAAATACAATTCGGAATACCAATTACAACTATTACAGGAGGCACTAAGGCCATAATAATGGAAATCTCAAATCCGAAAATTGCCATGCTTCCAAAAGACCAAATTACACCAGTAATAACCACAAACATGCAGATTAAAGTCACCCTTGCAGAACGGAAAAAGAGATAAAGAATAAGAGCAGTTATCAGTAAAGTCAAAATAATAAATAGGCTAATCTCTTTCTTTATTTGAATAGAATTTACGGTTCTGATATAAGGCAATCCGGAATAGTGTAATGTTAAGTTTTGCTTTTGCGCAAATACTTCTCCTTTTTGATGTATCAATTGAATTAAACCTTCCCTTTCTTTTGTTTTTAGTATCTCCTTATTGATACTAACAAGCATTAAGCTTGCTTTAGATTCATCATTATAAAACAAATCTTTATAAAATGGCTGAGCCATTAATTGGTCCACAGATTTATTGAAAGCTTCTTGAGACTGATCTTCCTTTTTATACCATGGGATAGTGTTAAAACTTTTTTGAACACTGTCTTTTACCAAAAGGGATAAATCGTCAATGGAAGTAGTAGATTCAACCCCTGGAATATCATTTAATTCATGAGTTAAATTCACCCATGCATTATAGTTTGAAAGCTCAAATATATTAGGATTAATTACACCAATAACCATTGTGTTCTTGTTGTCCCCAAAGTGATGTTTAAAGTTTTCGTAATCCTTAAATTCAGCTGAATTTTTTGGCAAAATTTTTGCCATTTGATAAGAAAGCTTTACGCTTTTCGCCTGATAAAGCATATATGCTGAGGACAAGATTATCATAAGCAAAATAGCCAGTCTGAAGCGTAAAATGATTCTAGAAATAACTATCCACATAAAAAAATATCTACTTTTTTAGCCCTTAAAAAATTGGCTCGAAAATAAGCACAAAAAATGATTAACAGACGATATAACGCATTAATATATTGTAATCTTATGTGCTCAAATACCTTTTATAATTATTGCATAAAAAAAGGCTCAATATTGAGCCTTTTACCTTCTTATTGTAGCCTTTATTATATTGTTAAGATTTCTTTCTCTTTAGTAGAAAAGTGATCTTCTGTTTTTTGAATATATGAATCCGTAAGTTTTTGCACTTCTGCCTCAGCATCTTTTTCCATATCTTCTGACAAGCCATCTTTCGCTAACTTTTTGATTTCGTCATTCGCTTTTTGACGCACACTTCTAATGCTGATTTTGCATTGTTCAGCTTCTGCTTTGGCTTGTTTTACCAATTCCAATCTTCTTTCTTCTGTTAGTGGAGGAATGTTAATCATTATCATTTCACCATTATTCATAGGCGTGAAACCTAAGTTAGCTTCCATTATTGCCTTTTCAACATCTTGCAATACAGATTTATCCCATGGTTGAATAGAAATGGTTTGGGCATCTGGAGTATTTACATTAGCCATTTGGCTAATTGGTGTTGAGCTGCCATAATAATCAACTTGCACACTATTAAGCATTTGCGGATTAGCCTTTCCAGCTCTAATTTTAGCAAGCACTAATTCCAAATGCCTTATGGATTCTTCCATTTGTTCTTTGGTAACATCTAGGTGAAATTTTACTTCTTCTATCATAGACTTAAGCTTTGCGCAAGATTATTAAAAATTGACTAAAGTTCCAACTTTTTCTCCACTACATACCTTTCTCAGATTTCCACTAAGGTTCATATTGAACACTTTGATAGGTAAATTGTTCTCTTTACAAAGGGTAAATGCGGTTAAATCCATTACCTTCAATCCCTTCTTGTACACCTCATCAAAGGAAATAGCATCATACATTTTTGCACTTTCATCTTTTTCAGGATCAGCAGTATAAATTCCATCAACCCTTGTGCCTTTAAGAATTATGTCTGCTTCAATTTCAATAGCTCTTAATGTTGCAGCTGTATCAGTAGTAAAATAAGGATTACCTGTTCCTCCTCCGAATATCACAACTCTACCTTTTTCTAAATGACGAATGGCTTTTCGTCTGATGTAAGGCTCTGCAATTTGCTCCATTTTTATTGCTGTAAGCAGCCTGGTTTGGATATCAATTTTTTCAAGTGCTGATTGCAAAGCCATACCATTAATTATAGTAGCTAGCATCCCCATAAAATCTCCTTGAACTCTATCAAAACCAGCTCCTTCTGATTGAACCCCTCTATAAATATTTCCTCCTCCAATTACAATAGCAACCTCTACTCCAATTTTTGTAATTTCATGAATTTCATTGGCATAATCGGTTAGTTTTTTAGGATCAATACCATATTGCTCCTTCCCCATTAATGCTTCTCCACTTAATTTTAACAAAATTCTCTTGTACTTCATAATTGGAAATTAAATTTTTCCAAAGATAGTTTTTTCACTCAAAGTAAAAATAATTGATTTCAAATTTTTGAACAACAAAAAAGCCGCTTTGAAAAGCGACTTTCTTAATCAAAATATTTAAACTTTTAGCCCAAAGAAACTCTTTTAAAGTTGCTTACCGCAACATCTCCATAACTTGCAATATAGCTAGCAACACTTTTCTTCTCATCTTTAATAAAGTTCTGATCCAATAGGCATTGCTCTTGATCTAATGTGGTGTTATCAGAAATAAATCTGTCTATTTTTCCAGGAACAATTTTATCAAAAATATGTTCTGGTTTTCCTTCTGCTTTTAGTTGATTTTCAATTTCTGATTTAGCATTTTCCAACACCTCATCTGTAAGTTGTACCATTGAAATAAATTGAGGAACATTTTTTAATGTTTTGCCTAATCTTCCTAATTCAATATTATCTTTCTCTATTGCCGCAATTCTTGCCTCAGTTTCTGAAGCAACATACTCGATATCAAAATCTTGGTACGATAAAGTAGTTGCACCCATTGAAGCAACTTGCATTGCTAAATCCTTAGCAAGCACATCAGCACTATCAACAGAATTATTCAATCCAATCAAAACAGCAATCTTTACACCATGTGTGTAGGAACCAACATAATTAGCCTCTACTCTTTCAAATGCAGAAATGGCTAATTTTTCACCTATAACTCCTGTTTGCTCTACTAACTTTTCTTCTACACTCATGCCGTCAAAATCGGCAGTCATAAAGGAATTAATATCTTTATGATTTAAGGCAATATCAACAAATTGACTAGCCAGTTCTTTGAAAGAATCGTTTTTAGCAACAAAGTCAGTTTCGCAAGCCAATACTATAGCAACACCAGCAGTATTATCAGCATTTATCTTAGTAATTGCTACTCCTTCAGTTGCTTCTCTATCAGCTCTGTTAGCTGCTACTTTTTGTCCTTTCTTTCTTAATACTTCAATTGCAGCATCAAAATCTCCACTTGCTTCAACCAAAGCTTTTTTGCAGTCCATCATACCTGCACCTGTTTGTTTTCTTAGTTTGGCTACATCAGCCGCTTTAATTTCACTCATTCTTATTTTTCTGTTTTTGTGGTTTTTTCCTTACTTTCTTTTTCTTGCTTTTCTGTTTTTGCTTTTTTAGCATTTTCCATGGCTTTTTCTTCCATAGCTTTGTTCTTTTCTGCCAATCCTTCAGCAACTGCAGTAGTTAAAATCTCAACTATGCACTCAATAGATTTAGAAGCATCATCATTTGCAGGAATAGGGAATTCTACCAAATTAGGATCTGAATTGGTGTCCACCATTGCAAAACATGGAATATTAAGCTTTTTAGCTTCAGCAACCGCTATCTTTTCTTTATTGATGTCTACAACAAAAATAGCAGAAGGCATTCTATTCATTTTAGCAATACTGCCTAAATTTTTCTCTAACTTTTCTCTAGTTCTTGAAATTTGCAAACGCTCTCTTTTTGAAAGAGTTTCAATAGTGCCATCTTCATTCATCTTATCAATGGAGTCCATTTTCTTCACTGCTTTTCTGATAGTAACAAAATTGGTAAGTAACCCTCCTGGCCATCTTTCAGTAATATATGGCATATTGATTTTCTGTACTTTTTCGGCAACTATATCTTTTGCTTGTTTTTTGGTAGCCACAAACAAAATCTTCTTCCCTGATTTTACAATTTGTTTCATTGCAGAAGCTGCCTCCTCAATTTTTGCTACTGACTTATTTAAGTCGATAATGTGAATGCCATTTCGCTGCATAAATACATAAGGAGCCATTGCAGGATTCCACTTTCTTTTTTGATGGCCAAAATGCACACCTGCATCCAATAATTGTTTGAAATTTGTTCTCATGTTTACTTTCTTTTTACTTGTTTAAGCAACCCTTAGGTAGAAGTAGTTAGCTTGTCCTAAAAGTTTAGATGCTAAACATTTGTTAATAATTAAAATTCTATCTTTTAACCCATTGGAATTTCTTCCTGGCTTTCTTTTGTCCTGGTTTTTTACGCTCTACAACTCTAGGATCTCTTGTTAGCAAACCTTCTGCTTTTAATGCAGTTCTGTTTTCTGCATCAAACTCACAAAGTGCTCTTGCAATAGCTAATTTTATAGCATCCGCCTGACCTGTAGTTCCGCCACCAAAAACATTTACTTCGATGTCAAACTTTCCTTGTGAATCCACCACTTTAAGCGGCTGGTTTATTTTGTAAAGTAATGCGTCAGTTGAAAAATATTCTTTACTATCTTTTTTGTTAATTGTAATGTTGCCTTTCCCTGCTGACATATAAATTCTAGCAACAGATGCTTTTCTTCTCCCTATCGTGTGAATAGTATCCATATTATTTTAAGTCGTTTAAGTTAAGTACTTTTGGTTTTTGTGCCTCTTGCGCATGCTCTACATCTGCATAGATGTAACAATTTTTTAGGATTGCTCTGCCTAATTTATTTTTAGGTAGCATTCCTTTAATAGCATGTTTTACTACAGACGTTCCGTCTTTTACAAGCATTTCTGCAGGCGTAATTCTTTTTTGACCTCCTGGAAAACCAGTATGTGAAAAGATTTCTCTTTTGTCCATTTTATTTCCTGTCATTACAATTTTTTCTGCATTGATAACAACAACATAATCTCCACAATCGGCATGAGGAGTGTAGTTAGTTTTGTACTTTCCTCTTAAAACTTTGGCAACTTTTGAAGCCATTCTTCCAAGAGTTTGTCCTTCAGCATCAACAAGCCACCACTTTTTGTCGGCATTCTCTTTGTTTACTGATAATGTCTTGTAACTTAGTGTGTCCACAATTTTATTTTTTTATTCCTAATTTTTAAGGGCTGCAAATTTACAATTATTTTTCATATACAACAAAAAAACATGAAGCAGAAATTATTGAATTATTTTAAGCACTTTTCCTACCTTAACAAAAGCATTTATTGCCCTATCTAAGTCTACTTGGGAATGTGCTGCAGAAATTTGCACCCTAATTCTCGCTTTTCCTTTTGGTACAACTGGGAAAAAGAAGCCGATTACATATATCCCTTCATCCAATAATTTATTGGACATCTGCTGAGCTAATTTAGCATCATACAACATGATAGGAGTAATAGGATGTACTCCATCTGGAATATCAAAACCTGCACCTGTCATTTTTGCTCTGAAATATTGAGTATTTTCTTCTAATTTATCTTTTAAATGAGTAGAATCTGAAAGCAAATCAATCACTTTTGATGCCGCCCCAACAATTGAAGGAGCTAAAGAATTTGAGAATAAATACGGACGAGATCTTTGTCTTAACATATCTATGATTTCTTTTCGGCCAGAAGTAAATCCTCCCATAGCCCCACCCAATGCTTTGCCTAAAGTTGAAGTGATAATATCTACTCTATCCATCACATTACAATGCTCGTGCGTACCTCTTCCTGTTTTTCCCACAAAACCTGTAGAGTGGGAATCATCTACCATAACTAAAGCATCATACTTCTCAGCCAAATCACAAATTTTATCTAATTGTGCTAAATATCCATCCATAGAGAAAACTCCATCTGTTACAATAATTCTGTTTCTTTGCTCTTGAGATAATTTTAACTGCTCTTCCAAGCTTTTCATATCGTTATTTTTGTAGCGGAACCTTTTTGCCTTACATAAACGAACTCCATCAATAATAGATGCATGATTCAATTCATCAGAAATAATAGCATCTTCTTCATTAAAAAGAGGTTCAAAAACACCTCCATTTGCATCAAATGCTGCTGCATACAATATGGTATCTTCTGTTCCTAAAAAGTGGGAAATCTTCTGTTCCAAATCTTTATGAATATCTTGCGTACCACAAATAAAACGCACGGAAGACATACCATAACCATGTGTGTCTAGAGTGTCTTTTGCCGCTTGAATTACTTCATGGTGAGAAGACAAACCTAAATAGTTGTTGGCACAAAAATTCAGTACTTCCTCACCTGTACTTACTTTAATTAGTGTTCCTTGAGGATTCATAATCAGCCTTTCATCTTTGTATAAGCCTTCTTCTTTTATATTATTTAATTCCTTTTGTAATTGTTGTTGTAATTTACCGTACATAATTTTGAAAATTTTGGAGTAACAAAAGTACACAAATAAAAAAAGGAGGCAAAAGCCTCCTTCATATTATAAGAATACTAAAATCTAATTATCTGAATTATACTAATCCTTGTTCTAACATGGCATCCGCCACTTTTACAAATCCTGCAATATTAGCACCTTTTACATAATCTACATAATTACCTTCTGTTCCATATGTCACACAAGAAGTATGTATAGCCTTTATAATCTGTTTGAGCTTTGCATCTACCTCTTCTCTAGTCCAATTCATTCTTAATGAATTCTGACTCATCTCTAAGCCAGAAGTTGCAACGCCACCGGCATTAGACGCTTTCCCAGGAGCAAATAATATTTTTTCTTCTTGGAAAACTGCAATTGCCTCAGGTGTAGAAGGCATATTTGCCCCTTCCGAAACACATATACATCCATTAGAGACTAATGTTCTAGCCTCCTCTTCATTCAACTCATTTTGAGTAGCACAAGGAAGCGCAATATCACAATTTACTCCCCATGGTCTTCCTGCATGAAATTCACAACCATATTTATCTGCATATTCCTTTATTCTTCCTCTTTTTACATTTTTCAGCTCCATTACAAAAGCTAATTTATCCGCATCAATTCCGTCTGCATCATATACATAGCCAGAAGAATCTGAAAGTGTAACTACTTTAGCACCTAGTTCAGTAGCTTTCTCACAAGCGTATTGCGCTACATTCCCCGATCCTGAAATAGCAACTATTTTACCATTAAATGAATCCTCTTTTACTTCTAACATATTCTGAGCGAAATATACATTTCCATATCCTGTCGCTTCCGGACGAATTAAAGAACCTCCCCAAGTCATACCTTTTCCTGTTAACACTCCAGTAAACTCATTTCTAATTCTTTTGTACTGACCAAACATGTATCCAATCTCTCTACCTCCAACTCCTATATCTCCAGCAGGAACATCCGTGTTTGGACCGATATGCTTACATAATTCTGTCATAAAGGATTGGCAAAATTGCATTACTTCATTATCAGACCTTCCTTTAGGGTCAAAGTCAGAACCTCCTTTACCGCCTCCCATTGGAAGTGTAGTTAATGAATTTTTAAATACTTGTTCAAATGCTAAAAATTTAAGAATAGATAAATTTACAGATGGATGAAATCTTAGCCCTCCTTTGTACGGACCAATAGCAGAGTTAAACTCTATCCTATACCCTCTATTTACCTGAGTATTTCCATTATCATCTTTCCATGGCACTCTAAACATTATTACTCTCTCTGGCTCCACCATTCTTTCTAACAACATTTTGTTGTTATATTTAGGATTCTCCTCCAAAAAGGGAATAATTGCTTCGGCAACTTCTTCTACCGCCTGTAAAAACTCTCCTTCTCCCGCATTTTTAGCGGCAACTTCTTTTATAAAATCATGGATTTTTTGTTCCATTTTTCTTTGTATTTATTAAAAATTTGATTTCTGAATTTTAGACAAATGTATAGTATTTTTATAAAGTGTGTATTTTTTTAAAAATAAAAGTACCGATTACTTTAGAATTGGTTTTGATTTCAGTAAGCTACCTACTCGAAGAATTTTATTCAGTGTTTTTACGCTTTCTGAAAATACTGCTCCTGCAATACCACAATAGGCTACCAATTTTTTTCCAATCAAATCTCCAACCCTAGGAAGTAATGATAGCACCATTTAAAATCTTTTAGTATTGCTCACTTTTAAGGTGTCCTATTTTTTTTATCTTGCGAAAACTTTTTTGGGAAATATATGAAAAACTACACTTTATTTCTTCTTTGCTGTTATATCTGTTCTGTAAATTATGCCCAAACCATATCGGGAGTTGTGATGGATGAGGCAAGCTATGAAAATTTAATTGGCGTAAATATTATCACAGAAAACGGAAGTGGGACTGCAACTGATATACTAGGTAAATACACTCTAAAATTAGAGGCAGGAACACATCAAATTACTTTCCGTTACATTGGTTATAAAGATTTTATAAAAGATGTCACGCTTAAAAATGGAGATCACAAAACAATTGATGTTAAGCTACTAACTTCTACTGAGCAATTGAAAACCGTTGTGGTTTCTGCCGGAAAATTTGAGCAAAAATTGGAAGAGATTACTGTATCAATGGAAGTACTGAAACCTACACTTATAGAAAATAAAAATACCACTGATATTCAGACTGCAATGGATCAAGTGCCAGGTGTAAATATTACAGATGGCCAAGCTAATATAAGAGGGGGGAGTGGTTGGAGTTATGGAGCAGGAACCAGAGTGTTAGTGATGGTTGATGATATGCCTCTTATTTCTGGAGATGCTGGACAAGTCCAATGGAAACTGATTGCCACTGAGAACATTCATCAAATTGAAGTAATAAAAGGAGCTTCTTCTGCTTTATATGGTTCTTCTGCACTTAATGGAATAATAAATATCAGAACGGCTTTCCCTACTCAAAAAAGCATTAGCAAAAACAAATTGCCTGGCTATACCAAGATCAATACCCATTTCGGGTTAATCGACTTTCCAAAAAGAGAAAGCTTGAATTGGAATGGAGCAAAAAGAAGAGCATTTAAGGGGACAGAAATTTTTCATGCGAACAAAATAGGTAATTTAGGCATTACACTAGGAGCAAATATATATAAAGATGACGGATATAGGATGGGAGAAATAACAGACAGAAAGAGAATTAACTTTGGATTAAAGTTGAGAAATAAAAAAATAAGCGGCCTTAATTATGGTGTTAATGGAAATTTTTTATTTCAGCATACTGGATCTGTTATGATTTGGAAAAGCTTTGAAGAAGCATATATCCCTTTAAACAATGAAATTACAACTACCCGTGGAGATACATATAATATAGACCCCTTTATAACATATGGAAAAGGAAATAGCCGTCATTCGTTAAGAACAAGATATTTAAAAGTAGTCAATGATAACAGCACAAATGAAAAAGATAATAACCAAGATAATGAGTCAGAAATTTTTTATGCTGACTATCAATGGCAAAAAAATATAGAAAAATATAATTTAAGAATTACTAGTGGTATTACAAATGAAATTGTTAACGCTCGCTCTGACCTCTTCCAAGGAAATAATACAAGAAAAAACCACTCTTTTTACACGCAATTAGATAAAAAATGGGATAAATTAAACATATCATTAGGGGCAAGATATGAATACTATAGTATTGACTCTGAAACAGATCATTTGCTAGATGGAGACACAATTAATCATATTGCTGCAGCAAAACCTGTTTTTAGAACAGGATTAAATTATCAACTCGCAGAATATACATATATTAGATCCTCTTGGGGTCAAGGTTATCGCTTTCCATCAATGGCTGAATTATTTATTTCTACTAATCAATCTGGACTTGAAATATACCCAAACCCCAATCTTAAACCTGAAAGCGGATGGAGTGCAGAAATAGGAATGAAACAGGGGGTAAGATTTGGAAATTGGTTAGGATATATAGATGTTGCAGGATTCTTAATGCAATATGATGATATGATGGAATTTACTTTAGGTCCATGGGGAAACCCTACCACTGATCCTCTTGTAGGATTCGGATTTAAATCAGTAAATGTAGGGGAAACACAAATCTCAGGTATAGAACTAAGCTTGAATGGGCAAGGAAAAATATCTGAAGAAATAAAAATTAATCTTCTTGGCGGATACACGTACATGAATCATAAGTCTCTTTCACCTAATGAAGTATATGCATATGGATATAGTCATGGGGAGGCCTATGACCAATCTATAACATATAATAATAGTAGTTCTGATTCCACAGTACTTAAATATCGATATAATCATATTGCAAAATTAGATTTAGAAATCGTTTACAAAAAAATATCCCTAGGAGGGAGTTTTAGATATAATAGCTTTATGAGTAATATAGACAAAATCTTTACAGAAGATTTAATTAACAATGGGATTCCAGGAACTTTTGATGGGATTCCGGGAATAAACGAAGCTAGAGAAAAATTTAAACATGGGGATTTTATTATTGATATGAGAGCTGGATACAGTCTTAATGACAAAATTCGGCTAGGGATAATTATTAATAATATGTTAAACAGAGAATATATGTCTAGACCAGCAGATATGGAGATACAAAGGACATTTGCTTTTCAATTAAGTGTAAAGTTATAATAAATGCATGTTTTAGGAATCATTCCTGCTAGGTACAACTCATTGCGATTTCCAGGAAAACCATTAGTAGATATTGGAGGAAAAAGCATGATTGAAAGGGTCTATAATCAGGCAAAAAAATGTAACTTACTTTCCGAACTTTATATAGCTACTGATGATAACAGGATTTTTTCTAAGGTCAGAAGTTTTGGAGGTAATGTAATAATGACAGGACAGTATAATTCTGGAACGGAAAGATGTTATGCTCTTTTTAAGCATTTGAAAAAAAAATTTGATGTTATAATTAATATTCAAGGTGATGAGCCTTTCATAAACCCTGAGCAAATTAGTCAGCTAGCTGATTGTTTTTTAGATAAAAATACTGCTATTGCGACTCTTGCTAAACAAATAAAAACAGCTGAGCAGTTATTCGATGAGAACATAGTGAAAGTAATGTTTGATAAGAATAATTTTGCATTAAATTTTAGTCGCCTAGCTACCACTCAACCAAAGAGTTTTGATGTAAAAAAATGGTTTGTCGTTAATAAATTTTACAAACACATAGGCATATATGGTTATAGTCCCAAAGCATTAGAAAAGATTTGCGAATTAGAACCTACAAAAAGAGAGCTTAGCGAAAGATTGGAGCAGTTAAGATGGCTTGAAAATGGCTATAAAATAAAAGTAGGTATTACCACGTTTGAAAGTATATCAGTAGATGTACCAAAAGATATTGAAAAATTAAAATTGTAAAATTATTTTAAGTAATTTAGCATTTCAAATGAAACAACCAATAGCGCACTATATTTCCCACTTACTTTATTTGCACGATTGTGTAATTATACCAGGATTTGGAGGTTTTGTGGGCAAAAAAAAGTCAGCTTATATTCATCCTGTCTTAGGCATTATTTATCCGCCAAGCAAGGTCCTTTTATTCAATAAAAATCTTTCTGAAAATGATGGGCTATTAGCTACTCATATTACAAAAGAGGAAGGAATAGATTTGTATGAGGTCAGTATTTTAATTGAAGAATTTGTTCAAAAAATACAAAATGAGTTGGTAGAAAGAAGTGCTTTCAAACTGCAAAAAATCGGCACTTTTAGTAAAGGAAAAGAAGGAAACATTTCCTTTATGCAAGACAATAGTTATAATTATAATCTGGCTTCTTTTGGTATGCAAGCCAATCTTAAAAACAAAAAGTTAGAGCGCACTATAAAAGATGGGGAAAAAGGAGTTGTGAAAACTATAAAAGAGAAAGATTTTACCAAGACCCTCACAAGAGCAGCTGCTATTTTTATTCCACTTGTAGGGCTTTCATTAATTGGTATTACACAAGAAGAAAAAATCAATACTATTTATGGGCAGATGGCAAATTTGAATCCATTTAACAATACGAAAAAAACTGAAGTTGTAGTTGAGCAAATTGAAATAACTACTGAAGCGCCAGTTGTAGAAATTATTCAACCTATAGAAGCAGAAGAAATAGTCAATCCAGTCATTCCACAGCACCACGCTTATTATATTATTGCAGGTGCTTTTGCAGAACAAAAAAATGCAAACAAACTTTTGCAAAAACTAAAAAGATGGAATTATAATGCCAGCATTTTAGAGGGTGGTAATTTGATGCGCGTATCTTATAATTCATTCTCAAATAAAGAAGATGCTCTTCTGGCTTTGGCTGAAATCAGAAAAGAAAACAACTCAGCTTGGCTACTTACTAAGTAAATGATGAAAGCTAAAACCCCTAAGCAAAGTAGAGCAACACTCACTGAGATTGTGCTGCCTAACGACACAAATAATTTGAATAATTTGATGGGAGGACGCTTGTTGCATTGGATGGATATTGCAGCGGCAATTACCGCTCACAGACATTGCAATCGTACATGCGTTACTGCTTCAGTTAACAATGTTTCTTTTGAGCATCCTATTCCAAGAGGAAGTATTGTTACTTTGGAAGCCAACATTTCTCGTGCCTTTACCTCATCAATGGAGATTTTTATTGATGTGTGGATTGAAGATAGCTTATCCGGAGAGAAAACAAAATGCAATGAAGCTATTTACACCTTTGTTGCAGTTGATAGCATGGGGAAACCATCAAAAGTACCAGCAGTAAATCCTGAAACCGACTTACAGCAAAAACGGTATGATGGGGCACTAAGAAGAAGACAGCTTTCACTTATTTTGGCTGGAAAATTAAAGGCAAATGATGCCTCAGAATTAAAAGCGCTATTCGTCCAAGAATAGATTTTCATCAATTTTATTCATACAGTTAAAGTGTCCTTTTGGACACTTTTGAAATCCAATTTTTGTACACGGTCTGCAACTTAAATTTTTCACTTCTATTATTTTAGAATCAGGATTTGGTAAATATGGACTCATACCAAAATCCGGAATCGTATTGCCCCAAATCGAATGAATTTTCTTTTGAAATGCAGCAGCAATGTGCATCATTCCAGTATCGTGAGTGATGACTTGTTTTGCATTTTTTATAATAAAAGCCGACTGCCCAATACTATATTTTCCACAAGTATTTTCGGTATTTTTTGTTGCTGATACTATCTCCTGCCCATTTTTAGAATCTTCTTTCCCTCCAATCAGTATGATGTGCTGATTTGTATTTTTACAAATAGAGATTATCTTTTCGTTTGGTAATTTTTTGGTGTTATGCCTTCCTCCAATAGCAAAAACAACATATTCAGATGGCAAGTTTTCTACCTCATCTTTATCGCTTAGAAAAAATTCCAAGCCTAAATTATCATTGCTTACTCCTAAATGTTTAACAGTATCTAAATACCGATCTACTATATGGGTACTGGGCAGCATATTGATTTTGAAAGTTGTCATCAACCATTTTTGTAAATTCAATTTACTAAAACTTTTTGCTGGAATTTGCAATTTACTTTTCAAAAGCTGGGTACGGATATTATGGTGCAAATCAACAAGTAAATCAAATTTTTCCTTTTTTAATACATCAACAATCTCATTGATATTTTTTTCAATGGTATGCAACTTATCAATATTAGGATTGACTGATATTATAGTAGCATATTTTGAAAAGCTAAGGAAGTGCACCTCAGCATTTACTTGCTTTTTCAATACCCTAATAACTGGAGTAGTGAGTACAATATCGCCAATGGAAGAAAAACGAACAACTAATATTTTTAAGCGCTTTTGCATAGGCGTAAAACTAATTATTTTATTCTAATTTTGCGGATATGAATTTCATTGATACACATACACATCTTTTTTTAAAGCAATTTGAAAAGGACATTGACAATGTAATTGAGCATGCAATTGCTAATGGTGTTAATAAAATGTTGCTTCCTAATATCAGCTCAGAAACTACCACTCCTATGATAAAGTTGTGTAAAAAATACCCAAATAATTGCTTTCCTATGATGGGTTTACATCCTTGTGAGGTAAAAAAAGAATCCATGCAAAAACAGCTTTCACATGTGCAGCAGATGCTTGAAAAAGAAAAATTTGTTGCAGTAGGGGAAATTGGCTTGGATCTGTATTGGGACAAAACAACTTTAGATATTCAAAAAGCTGCCTTTGCCTTTCAAATTCAGTTAGCCAAACAACACAAATTGCCCATTGTTATTCATGTGCGAGAATCTTTTAATGAAGCCATTGAAATTGTAGAAGAATTGAATGATGAAACTTTAAGTGGCGTGTTTCATTGCTTTACTGGAAGTAAGGAAGATGCTAAAAGAATTATTGATTTGGAAAATTTTTATTTAGGAATAGGAGGAGTACTCACTTTCAAAAATGCTGGATTGGATAAAATGATTGAACAAATCAATTTGAGACATCTTATATTGGAAACGGACTCTCCTTATTTAGCGCCTGCCCCATTTAGAGGAAAAAGAAATGAAAGCAAATACATACTTAATATTGCTGAAAAACTAGCTGAAATAAAGAACCTTCACTTAGAAGAAGTTGCGACTATTAGCACACAAAACGCTAATAATTTATTTAAGATTTTTTAAAGAAGTCCAACAACAATTTTTTGATAATTTTGCAAAAATTTTTGGTGAGGTGGCCGAGTGGCTTAAGGCGCACGCTTGGAAAGCGTGTAAACGGGAAACTGTTTCGGGGGTTCGAATCCCTTCCTCACCGCATACTAAACCAAGAAACCTTTGTATATCAATAATTTACAAGGGTTTTCTTTTTTATGTTGTCATATTTGTTGTCGGTTTAGAGCGAATACATAGCTTTATTCCTCTTCTTTAGTATCTACAAATAATGTTAATGCTAATAGGCTCTATCTCCTCAACATCTTCATAAGGCTTTATCTTTCCAATTGAATAAGGAAGTAGTTTAGATATAGCGTTTATATACTCTAGAGTTGATGTGCCATCAAAATATACTTTAATGCTATCTAGTTTATATTGTATTTGCCCAAACCCAATCATAGGCAAACAAAGTAATATAAGTAGTATTCTTTTCATTGTTAATCTATTGTTATTCTTTTCTCTACTGTTCCATCATCGAATAAGTAGAGTAGAGGTTG
>NHFY01000061.1 GCA_002170165.1 Flavobacteriales bacterium TMED123 | reverse complement strand
CGGCGTGAGCAGTCTGCTTTTTCATCTCACTTGGTGATAAAAGCATGCCACCTGGAAATATGTAGCGTTGAATGAAGTCAGATTTTTGGCGGTAATTTTCAAACCGTGCATCTGGTACTAGAATGACTTGGACCATTGCCTTGCCGCCTTTTGCCAAACTTTCGGCGATAATTCGAAAATAGTCTGGCCAATACTCCTCTCCAACAGCTTCTAGCATTTCAATAGAAACTATTCTGTCGTACTGAGCGGAGACCTCTCGGTAATCGAGCATTTTAATTTCAACCTTATCGCTTAGATTGGATTTATCTATTCTGTCTATCGCGTAGTCATACTGTTCTTGAGAAATTGTGATGGCAGTGACTGATGCGCCAGTTTCTTTTGCTACAAACTCGGCAAACCCACCCCATCCGCAGCCGATTTCGAGAATTCGGTGATTCGGTTGAATATCAAGTTCTTTAACAATTCGCCTGTATTTTCCAATCTGGGCTTCTTCTAAGGATTCTTCTGAATTTTCAAATAACGCCGACGAGTAAGTCATTGATGGGTCAAGCCACAATTCATAAAACTCATTACCGAGGTCATAATGATAGGCAATATTGCGTTTACTTCCGGTTTTGGTATTGCGTTGGATCCAACGCATAATTTTTCTTATGCCTCTCGATAATGGACTTCCAGATAATTTTTTTTTCAGAGAATCTTGATTTCCAATACCGAATTGGAAAAGGGTCTTTAGTGAAGGCGTCGTCCAACTATTACCAACGTAACCCTCCCCGAGTCCCATGTACCCGCCAAAACAAAGACGCAAAATTCCTGCGTAAGAATTGAACTGCAGCACTGCGTTAGGCCCATCTATAGTTGACCGGAATTTTATCTCTCGTCCGTCCGGGAGGATAAAACATAAACTACCGTTATCTATCCCGGCCATGAGCCGTGCCAACATAACATTGCACATTCCTCCGACAAGCCATGACGTTAGCCGCCGATGAAACGCTATGTCGCTGCGTATTGCTCTCACATTGCGCTCAAGCTTGGAAGACATTTATTATCCTTTTTGTTTAAAATTTTCAGAAATCTTTTGCTTCGGGGAAGGCGCATAACCTAAGTACGGAACGTTTTTGCGCCATAGCTTCAGCGCCTCCCAATGAATTCCCATAATCACTTTTATGGTCATTAAGGGAAACCGGAGAAAAGAGAGCATTAGGTTTCGATCATCGAATGGTCTCCGGTACGCACTGAATGATGCTGTGAGTAATAAACCATCTTTATCTTCGACACGCATCCCAACTCGAACATCATTGTCCGGCGGCTGTATACGGAATTTGTATTGGCAATTCATTGGAATAAAAGGCGACACAAAGAACTCCTTATTCCCTTTCTGTCTAATGGTGGAACCTGCGTTATCATCAACCTTAATTACATAGGCATGCCTTTCGCCAAAGGTGTTATGGACTTCGTAAATAATGGTGCAGAGATTACCTGTTTCAGAGTAACAAAAGTAAACGCTCAGCGGATTAAAAACGTAACCGAGAATTCGGGGATAACATAGTAGGTCTATCCGGTGACTGCCGGCAGCGAGCCCGGCTTCCTCGAGNTTACTTCTAACCCATTGAGCGATACTTNCCTGNTTGCGCCCTGGGTTTCCGTGATCTTTNTCGTATAGTGANAACAGGCTCCATCGATTATATGAAAAAAGTTTATTTTTTTCCGAAATGGCGTCCAGTTGATCAACGTCGAGGAGCATAGAGAATACATTATATCTGAGCTTATGCAGGCGTGGCCGTTTTCTTTCGTGAACGACCTCCCCAAAATATAGTGCGGCGGCGTTCATGGTTCAGCGCCCTCTTTCGTGGATGAAGGAAGGTGTATTCTCCCTGATTCATCTTCTAATTTCCATGGGCGACGAATCCCCCCTAAGCTCTCTGCGGCGGCTAGGCCAGACTGCAACGCATCTTCATGAAACCCATATCCAAAATAACTGCCGCAAAACCAACAATTACGCCTCCCCTGTAATTTCCAAAGAATTTCCTGTGCGTTAAGTGCGGCGAGATCAAAGAAAGGGTGAGAATAATCGAACTCACGGATAATTGCTTTTGAGTTTGGCTGCTGCTTTGGGTTAACGGACAAAAATAATTGGTTTTTCGGATCAATTGATTGGAGNGAATTCATCCAGTAAGTCACGCTCGCCCCTGTTTCTGAAGAACCCATATAATTCCAACTCGACCACACTCTCCGGCGCTTGGGCATCAAATTGAGATCACTATGCAGTATGGCCTTATTTTTTATATATCGGAAACTTCCCAAAAGACGTTGTTCNATTGGATCTGAATCGTCTAAAAGAGCCAACGCCTCGTCGGCATGTGTAGCTATGACAAGAGCATCAAAATTCCGTTTGTCTCCGTCTTTGTCGATGAGAGTAGGACCTTTCTCGCTTCGGATCACTTTTACTATCCCATTTCCAATTTGCACCGGGTTTTTCAAACCGGCAGTCAAGCGTTTAACATATTCACGACTGCCGCCAGACACTGTTCTCCAAGGAATTTTATCGCTGAATTGCAATAACCCGTGACTAGAAAAGAAACGGACAAATGTCTCTACTGGATGGTTACGCATTTCATCGGCGCGAGTTGACCAAATTGCAGCCCCCATNGGGAGAATGAAATTATCAATGAAGCCCCTGGAGTAATTATTTTTTGCAAGATATTGGCCGAGAGTTTCATTACGAAAGTTTTCAGGCGTGACCAACATTAATGGCGCGGCAGCAAAAAAACGGCGAATTTCAATAATCATCTGCCAAAACGTGGGAGAAAAAAAATTTCTGCGTTGACCGAAGACCGAGTTATTGTTGCGACTACCGTATTCAATTTTTGCATCATCCAATGAGACCGCAAAGGACATATCACTTGGTTCGGTTAACACACCGAGATATTCGAAAAGAGCTACCAGGTTCGGATAATTGCACTCGTTGTAAACGATGAACCCTGTATCCACGGGTTGAGGTCCATTTAGCCCTGGCGCATCAACGGTATTACTATGGCCCCCAACCCGGTCCTGTCGTTCAAAAAGTGTTACGTCGTGATATAGGTTTAGAAGCCAGGCCGCGGAAAGCCCTGCAATTCCGGTGCCGATAACGGCAATCGATTTCATACCGGTTATACCTCAATCCGAGCGTTTATCATATTCCTAGCATCTTGTTAAATTGCTCAACCATCTTAATTTATTAAGAACCCTATTGTTTACGTATTACGACAATGAGCAGATCAATTTATAAAAAGGTGATTTGGATTAATAATAGGCAATCNTTATGTCCTGAAAGAAGACAAGTATCCAGCGAAATTTCTATAAGGAACTTGTTAGCTATGATAAAATTTGAAAGTTTGAAATTAGGTAGGTTGGTGCTTTATTGGAGCCGGAATACTACTGGCATATCCATGCTCGCTTCAACTGGCTTTGTGCCCCGGCGCCCGGGTTGGAAATGCCAATTTTTCAATGCGTCGACCGCTGCTTCATCTAATATGTCATGACCGCTAGATTTCAAAACCTCAATGCCAATAGATCGGCCTTTGGCGTTTACTTTGATCCTCAATAAAATCTCTCCCTCGATCCCACGTTGCCGCGCCCGGCGTGGATATCTTGGCCATAAATTTTTTCCCTTAGGATCAATTTTTGGCGGTTGAGTTGGGGTTGTTGTTTTAGCTGGGGGCGCTTTACTTCTTGCCTTGTCGCTCGATGAGCCAGGAATTATTGGAGAGATATCCCGACGTATGGTCTCGAGCCGTGGTGGTGAAAATTCAATTGCATGTTTTTTGATTAATTTAGTGGCTGGAGACTTAGAAATATTTTGACTATCTAAATTTTTCTTTGACGGTTGACGAGGAATATCGGGTTTGTGTTTAGGTTCTAACGCATAAATAGGCTGGATAGTGGAATTTGTTTTCGTGGTTTTTGGCANTATAGAAATAGTTTTCNTAATTTTTTCTTTTACTACGAGATTTTGAGGGGATTGATGAAGAGTAGTTNTTGACGGAGGCGCAATTTGGCCAGGTAANATCTTGATATGTTTATTTTTTGTTTTTTTAGTGTCGTACGTTTTTTCAGGGGCGGACTCTACTACAACTTCGACGTTAAAAGCCTTAATTAGATTTGGCTTCGAGATATCACCAGAAAGTATTATGACTGCCCATATCATCGCGCCGTGCACAGCGAAAGAAATTATAATGGCGGATGCCCATCCGTTGAAAAAGTCTAAAACCGGCGCGTGAAGATTATATTTGCGCTCAATCACAAAATTTTCCCTTAAGCTAAAGCTCTGTTAATCTTGTGGTCCGAAATTGCAACTTATACAGCAAACTACCGTTTTCATCCGACGACCTTTAAAATTTAGTTCCCAAACGAAAAAAGTAGGTGCGTCTGGGTAAAGTTTGAACCGAATAACGCCCAGGCGTTGTATCGCTGGCCGTGCCAAAGGTTTGGTAATTTTCATCAAGTAAGTTATTGATCGCGGCGGACCAATTTAAAGATTTGTATTTTCCATGCAGCTTCATGTCCCATAAAGTGAAGCCCCTCAACGGTTTAAAATTTCCTGCTTCATCGTTNGCTAGGCGCCGTTCTCCTTCATAGGTTGCCACCGAGTCAATCGAAACCCAATTTGCTAATTTCCAATTTGCGCCGACACTAGCGAAAATTTTGGGAACTAGCGGAACGTCCTTTCCTTCAAACATGCCCTCGGCAAATTCGGCTTTCCGNAATGTTAGACCACCTCTCAAGTTGATTGAGTCATTAAGCCTCGTATTAGCAGTAGTCTCTAACCCATAACGGTTTATCGGATCAGTATTTTCATTAGCGCCGAAACTCGATGACTCGTCTGGGTCAAAACGTATTTCATCATGAGTTCTTGAGAAGTATGCCCGGGTATCGATGTAACTATTGCCTATTCTAAATTTTGCGCCACCTTGGATTTCTTTNGACGACTGATTCTTCAGTTCGAAGGTGTTTAGCGCATAGGCTGTTCCTGATCTTTCGTCTAAGGTCGGCGTTCGGTAGCTGCGACCGACGTGACCGTATAGGCTAACAGAATTTGTTAATTGGTAATTAATACCGGCGTTAATAGCATATTCGTTCTCAGATTCGGAGAGGGTTGGCTTATAGGTAGATTGCGCATACCCGTATGATCCGGGGTTTGCTGGATAGGCGGTGTCACCTATCTGGAGAGACATTCTTTCAAGGCGCAAGCCAANACTTGTCGAGAGTTTTTGGGTTAACTTTATCGATGATTGATTATAAAAAGCGGCCGTATATTGATAGGCTTTTACGCGTGTAAACGGGGCAGTTTTTGGTGTCCTCTTTCTGTCGGAACTGTAATCGACGTAATATAAATCCAATCCCATGGTGCTAGTGATATTTTTGCCAGTCACAGAGGTTTCTAGCATTATACGCGGCGTTAAACCCCAAGTGGTGAGTACTGTATCTCGGGCCTGATCTTGATTTCGGAAGTCACTGTCTTGGTCTTTGCGACGGAGGCTGGCATCGATAATGAGCTCAGTAGAATCGTTTAAATCGTATGAGCCACCAATATATGTGGCTATACCATTTTCAAGCGCATAGTCATTTGGAGTTTGGGCACCCCTCGGATCGGTAAGGTCATTTGTTCCCTGGCTTGGATCGACAAGACGACCACCGGGTAACCCAAGTTTTTGATCATCTAAATTCAGGTTTAAAAAAATATCCCCTCTTTTCAGTTGCCGCCGAATTTCAAATGTTAGGTTCTTTTGTTTGAGATAGTTGTTATCGCGATAACCGTCGCTAATTACTCGGTTGCCATATGCACTTATCGCGAAACCATCCTTGCTTTGGGTCGATGAGAACCTAAATTCACGAAAGTGATCAGAACCGTAACCGCCATCTAACGTGCTGTGGCTCCCAACCTTTGTATTTGATTTTGTAATAATATTAATTGCGCCGCCTTCAGCCCCACCACCATAAAGCACGCCTCCAAAATTACCTCTTGTTACTTCTATCCTGTCGATGCTCTCCCGCGGAATTGAAGAGAAGTCGACTGCTGCCAAATCTAAATCTGTTAGCCGCCGTCCGTTGATTAAGATTAATGTATTAGCTGTTGCAGGCTCCCCGAATCCGCGCATGTCAATTGTCTGCCCGGCACCGTCTGTATTGCCATAAAGATCTTGAAATTGTATGCCGGCTTCGGAGGATAAAATTTCCGGTATGGTCCGTCCTGGAGACCGTTGAATCTCCTCGGCCGTGACGACAGTCGTGGAAGTTCCAGCTATAATCGTCGTGGATGCGCCGTCTAAATTACTATTAAGGCGTGATGCGGTGACCACGATGGACGGTAATTTCACCTTAGTATCGGTGAGGTTGCCTTGGGCGTTTAAAGGACTAGCGCTAAATATAAGCAATACGCTAGCGATTGGGTGGATAGGTATTTTTTTCAATTAGTGCTCCATCTTTCAAAAAGGCTAAGACAGGCATTTGCGAAAAGCTAAAAAGCTCACACCCAACCAAAAATTGATCAGCTAACGAACAGTACTTACTGGCGAGAATCATCACCCTGGCTCCCCATCGCATGGCAAATGCCTGCGCCACCGCAAACGGAGTATTCCGTCCCGCCGATCTCCTCGCCCGCCGGATTAGTGACAATCATGACGGCAGGTCTCCTGGCTTGTGAATTATCGCTAACATCCGCCTTCCCGGTTTCCCAGTGGCTTATTGAATGTCAGCTGCTCACTTACAGTTGCGAGGGCAGCCACAGAATTGGACCGGTTCAAGCCTTAGATTGACCAAAAATCCGCACCGTGTTCCCTTTTCACCCCGAATAGGGCACCGTCATCATATTCATTATTATTTTAATCAGGTTTTTACAACCATTTCTATCGCAGAGCCGAATAGCTTCCTCTTGCTCTTTTGCAGTGTTGGCCTTACTGGTGCACTTTTTGGGCTTTTAGGGCAATAATTTTAATGTCACCAATTCGTTCCTTAGACCAAATTCGTCAATTGCTGGGCGACCTCCCTGTATCCAATAATGGCGCAATGTCAGCCGCCAAAATCCGTGAAGCCAACCTGTTAAAACAACCAGGTGCTTTGGGTCGTATTGAAGAGCTCGCCGAATGGCTCTGCGGTTGGCAAGGACACCATCCTCCGACCAAAGATAGATGCCAAATTGCTATTTTTGTCGGCAGTCATGGCATAGTAGCTGAAGAGGGTTCTGCATTTCCCCATGCAATGAATGAGCAGACGGTCGAAGGGTTTACCCAGGGCACCGCCGCTATTAATCAACTTTGTCAGATGCATGGCTATGAACTAAAAATTTATGAAGTCGCGGTCGAAATTCCCACTCGCAATTTTTTGAATCAACCCGCCATGGAAGATGATGAATGCGCTGAGGCGATAGCATTTGGGATGTCCGCAGTGGAGGACGGTGTTGACATTCTATGCCTTGGCGAAATGGGGTCGGGCAACACGTTGTCTGCAGCGGCTATATGCCAGGGCCTCTATGGGCAGACTGCTGAATTTTGGATTGGAGCCAATGTTGGCACTGAGCGCAGCGCAACAACTAATTATATTCGTATGGCGGGCGAGGGCGTTGCGAAGTATGAGGATTGTATGACGGACGCCTTGGAGGTTTTGCGCCACCTAGGGGGGCGTGAACTTGCCGCAATAGCGGGGGCTATCATTGGAGCCAGATTGAACCGAATACCAATTGTACTCGACGGTTACGCCTGTACCGCCGCGGCTGCAGTTTTACAGGTCTTTAATCCAACGGCGCTAGACCACTGCGTTGTCGGACATGTCTCTGCTGAGGAAGGACATACTAAATTACTCGCTTTGCTCAAAAAAGATGCACTCCTGAACCTTGGAATAGGATTGGGCGAGGGGGTAGGTGCCACGCTAGCAGTTTCGATTCTGCAGGCGGCCGTTGCATGTCATACTGGCATGGGCTCTTTTGACCAGCTTCGGATGCCAACAATACAAACTGATTAGCGTGCCCATTGAAATTATGTAAAAACTTCCAGGCAGTTTCTCGGCATTTCTCCGCCAGGAGCACCTCTTCCGTAAGGAATTTTATGAATCTCAATAGACATAGTTCTACTCAAAACTNATATTTTAGGGCTATTGGATTATGCTCTCTTTAGCGATCAGGTCCTCCATAATACGGCGCATCTGAAGCGGTGGATTGTCNGCGTTTATATCAATTAGGCCATCAAAACTGATAGATCCTAAACGTTCTTGTTGCGCTTCTATCATCTCGACGTCTTCTTCAAAGGTAGCTTTAGCGCCGTCATGCATAATGTCGGTCATTTTGTCGTCATCCAGTGCGAAGTCCCGAACATAGGCCCAGTTATAATGAGTTGTGGTGTCAGTCTCTGGAGTTATCATATGGGTTGACCATATAGAGATGCCTTGCGAGCGATCCCCATCCACCGCGCCGGTGTCTGCTCTAGCGCAACCGACATCAAACGCCAAGGTAGAGGGGGCGAGCCAGGTAGTGGTTTGCCAACGGTCAACCTTACCTTCAAAGCCTCCGGCTTTGGCGAAGAGTGGGGGCGCCTCATGGTTGAATATCCAACGAGAGACAGCAATTGACTTCTCGCCGCGATTAACCTTGACGGGAACCTTTGCTTCTTCTGGATCGGCGGACAGCGTCTTTTTATGCAGATATGTCACATGAGTGAAGTCGAGAAGATTATCGACCAAAAGCTGATAGTTCCCTTGCATCGGGATATACCCAGTTGCCGCTTTCCATTCAGTATCATCGAGCCAGAAATATTCTGGTATAGTGCTGTCGTCGGCTTGGGCTGGGTCTCCCATCCAAATCCACACCATGTTCCAGCGCTCAACTGCGGGATAGGCCCGGACTGTTGCGCCAGGCGGTATTCGCGTCTGACCAGGAATTTCAACGCAGTTACCCGCCTCATCAAATTTTAATCCATGGTACCCACAGCGGATGCCATCGCCGTCACATTCTCCGAGTGACAGTGGGGCCGCCCGATGACAGCATTTGTCTGCAAGGGCAACTGGTGTTCCATCAGTTGTGCGGAAAATGACAACAGGCTCATTAAGAAATNTTCTGGGGATGGGCAGTGATTCAGGTAGCTCGTGTGCCCATATTGCAGCGTACCAGGCATTTTTTAGGAATTTAGAATTTTTCTCAGACATAATTTATTCCCCGACTTTTTTATCTCAAAAGGATAGCTGCAACAGCGGAATTGGTTCAAGTCTGGAATATTACGGCGAGGCCTTTTGTTGCTGTTGGATCAATAGTGTAGGTTAGAGAAATTATGTCTGATCTTCCTACCTCCTCTGACAAATTGCAAACTCCTATCCCATGGCGAGTTCAAATACCGGTATATGGCGCAGCTTTATTTTCCAATAGTTCTCTGCATCTCTATAACGTTGTAGTGCCGTTGTGGACAGCAACGCTGACTAATGATCCGCTCATCATCGGAATCGTTCTAGGCGCGCGCCACATTCTGCCAATGCTCCTTTTAATACACGGGGGGGCGATGATGGATAAGTTTGGTACGCGACGGGTGATGATGGTTTTTGCTAGTGCGGCTATCGTGATCCCGATGCTCTACCCAGCGGCACCGCTAATTCCAATGCTGATCGTCTTTCAGATGTTTGGCGGCTTGGCGGTTATGACAACGTGGATCGGTGCTCAATCGCTAACCGGCAGCTTAATGCGCGGGCAGCCGGTCTATACCGGACGTCTGACATTGGCTACGAGAATTGGGACAATTTTCGGTCCGCCAACTGTAGGTGCTATTTGGGATGTTGCCGGGGCGTGGTGGGCATTTTCCTTTCTGAGCCTTTGGGCTGCGTTGACATTTCTCTCGACTTACTTTGTGCCCAATAATTCAGTGCCGAAGGGAGGGAAGGCCGGGGCGCCTAATTCCCGCGCAACTCTTGCCGATATTACCCCAAAATTAGCTGACTACCTGGATGCCTTTAGGCTAGTTGCTATCCCGGCGATAGGCCTGGTTTTCGTTGTCACAATCCTGCGCCATTCTGGTGTCGCAATGCAGTCAAACTTCTATGTGATTTATCTAGATGGTATCGGAATTTCAGGTACGATGATCGGTATCCTCTTTTCGGTACT
>NHFY01000060.1 GCA_002170165.1 Flavobacteriales bacterium TMED123 | reverse complement strand
GGCAGCCCGGAGCGCTTTAAACGCTCGATTTGGCTCACTTAAGACAGGAATATTAGGGAACTGTTTGCGTGCATCCCTGCTAAACGCAGTCAAATCAGCAGAAGCAGGAGATATTAAACCGATTGGCTTGCCACCTTTATCTAAAAAGTTTTCCTGAAACTCCTTCATCGTATCAAGTACACGNTTTGTGCGTCTTTTATTGGCGTCGTTAATCCCTTCGCTGGGCGGCAANTCCTCCTGAAATAGAATCATTCCAATATTGGGATCGTTTTGGATAGCTGTAACCATTTCAATTATTGATTCTAGCTTTTGGTTCATAAAGCCCGCAGCATCCAATGGGTTCGTGACCCTGAGGCCATCGCCAAGAATCTCCTTAAATTTAGCCGCGGTCTCAATTGAAAATTCTGGCAGCGGCACACCATGTCGGTCCGCCGCATCGAGGGATAGGCCTCGCACTCCGCCAGAATACACCAAAACACCCACATTATCAGTTTTTGGTAATTTCGCGTTAACGAGCAACTCAATTAGATCTATAGCAGCGTCACCACTTTCCACGCGGATGACACCCGCATCNCCAGCAACCGCGTCAAANGCCTCTACGGCGCCGGCTAGAGAACCTGTATGAGCCAGTGCCGCNTCCCGCCCCCCGTCAGAAACACCCATCTTAAGGGCAATTACGGGTTTACCCGCATCGCGTGCCCTTCNGCATGCNGCAAGAAACTCCTGGGGTCTCCGGACAGCTTCAATCAAACAAAANANTAAANGNACATCCGGATCATCGACAAAGTAATTAATATAATCNGCTGTGGTTAATCCAACCTCATTACCGCTGGTTANGATATAACTCACGTCAATGCCGCGATCGATAAGAGTGCGGCCAATNCCTGGNGTCGTGGTNCCACTTTGCCCGACCATTGCCACNGGCCCTCTAACTAGNTCGCGAATTCTATCGTCNGGTAAACATANAGATTTTCCGCGAGCAGACATGCTNCCAAGACAGTTNGGNCCGCAGACNGCAAGNCCNGTNTCTTCGATCACCNNNCNCAGTTCCNTTTCGAGTGCCNTNCCNTCTTCTGTGCCAAGTTCAGAATACCCCGCGGCATAAACNGTNGCGCTGCGGGTNCCCATGTCTGCNGCTTCNNGNAGAATNCTGCAGACNGANGCGGCGGCACGCATAACAACAAGNTGATCNGGNACNCCGGGCAAATCCGATAANCCCGCATAGCATTTTACGCCCCAAATTTCTTNAAACCGNGGNTTAACAGGCCACACCGGCCCATCAAATTCNAAGCGTCNATAGTTTTCAAAAATTCGAGCGGTCCAATCCATNGGATTTTCCCGCGCACCNANNATNGCCACACTNTCTGGGTTCANCAAGGCTCCGACCTTGCNAGCTATTTNTCCTCCCATGATCNCGTCTTTCCTCTTTCAGTCNCATTTCAATATTTGCGCAGCATTTCNGNGTTTGCAACGGCAAGTCAGATATTGACAGAAANTAACNGCGGCGTAGNGTAATTTCAGGGAGACAAACTNATAGAAANNANCAAATGATTAANTCTCTNACAAATAAGGATATTGCTATCATCGGCTACGGTGAAGTTAAGAATGTCCGACGNTCGGGTCGTACAACATACGATTTTGCCGCTGAGGCGACATCTAAAGTNTTGGAATATACCGGCCTCAGCACNAAGGANATNGATGGNATGGCGACAGTTTTACCNTCNAGTGAGGCNGGNAATAATTTCTGGTCTAACTACCTTGGTGATCATCTAGGTCTTCAAACATCATGGACACAAACAACTGACACTGGCGGGGCTTCAATGCCCGGAAATATTGCGCGGGCGGCTGCGGCAATTCAGTCCGGATATTGCGAAATGGTTCTGTCNATTGCTGCCGCGGCACCCACGACCCGGCGAGTAGATGACCAACGATCCTATCGTTCTGAATTTCGTAACCCGACTGGAATTCAAGGGCCTCCGGGTGCATTCGGGCTTATTATGCATCGCTANATGCATCAATTTGATCTGAAGTTCGAGGCGCTCGGAAAATTAGCTGTAGCACAACGAGATGGNGCCATAATTAATGAAAATGCGGTGGANGGCTTGCGTAAGCCGATGACNGTAGANGATTACNTGAACGCACGAATGGTATCTACTCCGCTGCGGTTACTTGATTCTGTTATGCCGTGCGACGGTGCAAACGCCATAATCATTACCAGCACGGATCGNGCAANGAGATTAGGTGTCAAAAANATGGCGCATCCGATTGCCTATTCCGAGCTAACAAANTTNAANATNCACGATCAACAGCCNGATATTACTGACACAGGNTTTAGTATTGTTGGGCCGCANGCNCTTGANNAAGGCNNGTATGTCGACNGANGATATNGACATGTTTCANCCATACGANGACTTCCTCATCGCTGANATGCTCCAACTCGANCAGATTGGNTTCTGCGGACGNGGAGAAGGNTCNGAATATCTTCTATCGACNGATATTTCTCCNACCGGGAAATTACCAATNAATACTGGTGGNGGNCAGATATCCGCGGGNCAGCCAGGCNTNGCNGGCGGTCAACTTAATATCATCGAAGCCTTGCGCCAACTTTTNGGTGAAGCNACTGNCAGNCAGGTGCCAAATCCCTCAACTGCGATGTGTACCGGGATCGGTGTTATCCCATATGTCCGNAATTGGGGCACAAGCGCNGTANTAATTNTGGAGCGAGGATAATGGCAGAACGTNAAAAACGGNANCGCCCCGCCCCNACNCCAACAAATATNACGAAACCCTTCTGGGANNCAGTAAACGAGCATAAGTTCNTGCTTCAATANGATCCAGAAGTTGATAAATACCAGTTCTATCCGCGGGGTCTGAGTTTGCACACCGGAAAACGCAACCTCGAATGGCGGGAGGTGACCGGCAGGGGTACCGTGTACTCCTTCACGGAAACGGTAATTCCCGCGCGCGGTTTTGAGGGCGAAGAGCCATACCTCATCGCAGCCGTGGACCTAGACGAGGGTGTCCGACTGATGAGCCTACTGCACAATTGCGCGGCTAACGATGTCGAGATTGGCATGCCCGTCAAACTTTGCTGGGACAAAATAAATGATGATTTTCAATATTTCGCTTTTGAGCCGGATCGGTAAAAACCTATGACTTCTCTGAGCTTTCTAGTAGACAGCGCCCAAGACGCAAAATTCAGATTGGAAGTACGCAGCTGGATGGCAGAGAACCTTCCAGAAGAACTCCGCGGCTGGTCAACGCGTCCTCCTCGCGAAATGATTCAACCTTGGCATCACAAACTATTTGAGAGGGGGTGGATAGCGCCCCATTGGCCTAAAGAATATGGTGGTATGGAGGCGAGTATCTCCGAACAGCTAATTTTGCAGGAAGAATTGGGTCATGCAGGAGCCCCTATCCTTTCTCGCCAAGCGTTGGGGCACATCGGACCAATTCTCATGCGTCACGGAACGGATGCGCAAAAGGCTTATCACTTGCCAAAAATGCTTTCGGGGGAAGTGATGTGGTGCCAGGGGTATTCTGAACCAGGCTCGGGCTCTGACCTCGCCAGCCTGCAAACGCGTGGCGAAGTTGATGGCGAGGAGATTGTTATAAATGGGCAAAAAATTTGGACGACCGGAGGTCATTTTGCTGACTGGATGTATGCCCTGGTAAGAACCAATCCTGATGCACCTAAAAAGCAAGGCGGCATCTCGATGGTTCTCATCGATTTAAAGATTCCTGGAATCTCCATCCGGCCAATTATGACCATTGCTGATGACGAAGAGTTTGCTGAAGTTTTCTTCGATGATGTTCGAATACCAATCACAAATCTCGTTGGGGAACTCAATGACGGCTGGTCCGTCGCTAAGGCCCTTCTCGCCTCCGAAAGAATTGGGAATGCCAACCCGCAATTAGCTCTCCAATGTCTCGATAAATTACAAAGAGTGGCCAGGGTAAACGGAACGATTGAGGACCCCGTCTTTCAGGATAAACTTAATAAATTAGAACTGGACGTCCTCGCCCAGTCAGCAGTTTTTGCACATGCGATACAGCAAGCTAAGTCCGGTATGGATATTGGGGCCGGCTCATCTTTCATGAAAATTGTTGCCACGGAAAATATTCAACGGATTGCGGATTTAATGTTTGAGGCGGCCGGCCAGTACGCAGCCGACGTCGAGCCAATAGCTACCGATGAAGGACCGGTTGATGTCTCCGTATTGTGGCGGGAAGTACGGCGCATAACAATCTATGCGGGTTCTAGCGAGATACAGAGAAACATCACCGCTAAAAGGGTACTCGGGCTCCCATAGGACAATTCTCAAATCAATGTTGGTTCTTGCTGTTCAATAAAGACCGGTTCCTCGCGGGCACCCTCAGCCGCTTCATCAGGACCGATGTTCGGATTCCATAGTTTCCCTACAAATCGACAGCCATTAGCTCCATCCGACTGCCCTGACGCGAGCCAGACTGCCAGCGGGTCCATAATATCGACCGGCAAAAGTTTTTTATTGGGATCTTTAGGGCGATTGGGGTCTGCGTCTGCCGATCCACCCGGCAACAACGCGTTCACTGTTACTCCTGTTCCATCTAAGTCACGAGCCCAAATCAACGTTTCAGATTCTACTGCAGCTTTGGTTACCCCATACGGTGAATTTCGTGGCCCCGAGAAGTTACGTCTTGACGTCGAAACATTAATAATTTTCCCCGAGCCAACATGACGAAAATGCTCCACAGCCGCGCGCGCCATAAAAAAAGTTCCAATTACATTCACTTCAACTGTCTGTCGGTAAATATCGGGATCGGTCTCAAAAAACGGCAACGAATTTCCATGGGCTGGCAGGCCAGGACCGCGCATCAGCCGTCGAGCATTGTTATATAGAACATCGCAACGGCCGAACTTATGAAGAGCTTGACTTACGGCATTCCGGCATTGTTCTAGGTCGAGAATATCAGTGCCAACCGCTAGCACACGCCCAGAACCGCCTATCGCATTTAGTTCTTCTGATGCTCTTAAACACCCTTCCCCATCAATCGATGCGATGACCAGCCGGGCCCCTCTTTCCGCCATTGCCTTTGCCATTGAAAATCCTAAGCCACGATCTCCGCCGGTCATGATCACGACTTTTTCTTCTAGTGAGATATCCGGTAATGGAAAAGTTGGCATATCAAGACGCCCCATAATTCATATTAAGGGCGTCGCCTGCGCGGCGCTCCTCATCGACAGCAAGTCCGTGGCCAAGCGTAATGCGGTTCATCATTGAAAATCTCGCACAGACAATAATTGCCTCATGAAAGGATTGCTCGTCCCACCCTGCGGATAGGACGGCATCAGCGTCCGCTTTAGTAATACAAGAGGGTGTTAAAGTAAGGATTCTAACAAATTTAAGAAGGGGCTTTAGTTCCTCACGAACCGGGGCGCCGTCAACACTTTCAGCTAATGGTTCGAATACGGCTGGGTCGGTCCCGAGATTCACAGCCACCCGAGAATGCCCCGCAAAACAATATTCTGAATCATTCAGCTGCGACACATAGGCAGCGATCATTTCTTTATCCGCTGCGGTCAGCTGCCCTTCACGCCGCATAAAGGCTCGCGAAAACAATTGTAGGCCTTTATGAGCTTCTGGATTAAATACCTCCCACAATTTACGAACACCGGCATCTTCGGGCAGTGATGAAAAAAAGGGCATTGGAGACCTCACGGCTAGACATTTGATTATCTCTATTGAGCTGGAGATAAATCCAGAATGCAAGCCCCCTGAGTATTAACGTTTCTTGGTTCTAACCTTAAAAGGGATTTATATACTAAGGGCTCTCAGACTTCAGAAGGTAATCTATCGAACATTTCGATATATCTGTCATAGCTATTAATCAGCCCGTCAGCGTCAAAATTACAACCCATAGCCTCTCTTATTGCTCTAATTTGTCCGACACCATTTTTTTCATACGCATTCAACATTAAGGTGCTTGGCCTAATCATCTTACGTTTTTTATCAATCATCTCTACCAGGAGACAACCCTCGGCTTCCGCATCAGCTTAGGGAGCTCGTATAACTGTAAAAACATTTTAAACGCTCAAATAAAATATTCTTTGAATTTTTGAGACGACTTTGCATCGGAGGGTATTAGACAACCTCTAGCGTTTAAAAATTTGACGATAAGATTTTTATAGTACAGTGCTGAACCACTCGGACGCGTTTCCTACTGCTTCCCTTTCAACGTTATAAGAGCAATCCCGCTGAGGGTCAGCAAAAGACCGATTCCGAGTGTCAAAGACATGACCTCGCCCAAAAATATCACACTAGTTGCAATGGCAACCATCGGCCCGCCCAGAAGGCCAACAGATGTCGTAACCGCTCCAAGATACCTGATCGACGATGCAACACACCACATTGCGATTGCTGTCCCAATCACACCGCCATACAAGATCAAAAGAACAAATTCAATGGACCAGTCAGGCACCCTCGGCTCTGCGACCCAGACGGAAAATGGCAAGGTAACAACCGTCGCCAACAGGAGTTGCCAGGGGCCTAGTTGTAAGGGGGTGAGATTCCATTTGTGGTTACGCATTTGCAAAATTGCTACGGACCAAGATATCGCTGCGAGGATACAGAGCCCGTTGCCAATCAACGCGTCCCTGTCAGACCAATCCAACTCCGCGGGGTTAAAAAGAAGGGCGAGACCGCTTAGGCCGAGAACGACGCCGACTGCCCGCCAGACTGTCATCTTCTCCCCAAAAAATAACACCGCGGCGGGCGTTACCCAAAGTGGTGTTGAGTAGCCCAGTAGAGCACCGCGGCCGGCGGGGATAAATGCCATAGCGGTGTGAACCAGAGATACGTAAAGCCCCATCATACAAATACCAACACTAAGTATAACTGGTACATCAGCTTTAGTAGGCAACTTTAACTCGCCCCTAAGAGCAAGTACGACCATTAAAACCAACGCTCCTATGAAGACCCGCACGGTCCCGAACCAGAGAGGGGGAAGATACTCAACCCCCAAATGCATAACGGGCCAAAGCAAGCCATAGGAGAATATCCCGGCGACGAGAAAAATAAGGCCTGTTTTACGGTTCAATAAGTCGTTCATTTTTCGAATACAATTGGGGAAGTATTAAATGCGAGAGGAGCGATAAAAAGAGTAGTTGTTATTACTGCAGGAGATATGCCCTTTTCCAACGTTGGATACCATAAAAATTTTCTCTTAAATTAAAATTTTGCTCTAAGGCCATTCTTAGGAAGACATAACGCAAAGTGATCGTTATAAGATTGTAAATTGTCTTTTCCCATACTCAACAATTGCCCTTCAAAAAGTACTTCAATGGCTCTCAGAACTTGGCAGCAAGAAATAATCGACCGGTTCCCCTCGATTATCAAAGAACACCGTCGATTTATCCTCAAAGCGCCAACTGGAGCCGGCAAGACAGTCCTCGCCAGTGAAATCATCAAGAAATTTTATGAACAAAAGAAGATCATCGTTCTATGCCACCGCCTTGTGCTTTTAGAACAACTAGAAGGGGAACTCCGTGATGACCACAATGTTCGTAAACTTACCGTTTCAGATACCGGCCCTGCCTTTGACGGTTATGACATTTTGCTGTCCACAAGTATGCGCGCGAAAGATGTCTTGGCAGATGCCATACCCAAAGCGGATCTGATAATTGTTGATGAAGCACATCGTGTTTCACCTAACGGCAAGGGATATAAACGTATACTCGACGACTTCACGGAGTATGGGAAAGAGCACGCGCAGCTTGTTGGCCTTACTGCGTCTCCAGAACGCCGGACGGGTGACCAACGCGACCAGCTTAACCTTGCTTTTGATGCCATTATCGACTGCGCAAATATTGAAAC